>NZ_CP109151.1:1218888-1523611 GCF_035920385.1 Micromonospora sp. NBC_01739
CACCACCGTGCCGGCCTGCCGGGCCAGCGCCACCAGCAGATCGAACTCCTTGCGGGACAGCGCGATCTCGCGCTTGTCGATCCAGACCCGGCGGGCGTCGACATCGATGCGCAGCGGACCCACCTGAAGGGCGGTCGTGGCCCGCACGGTACGGCTGGTCCGGCGCATCACCGCGTCGATGCGGGCCTGCAACTCCACCATCGAGAACGGCTTCACCACGTAGTCGTCGGCACCGGCGCGCAGCCCGGCCACCCGGTCGTGTTCCTCGGCCCGGGCGGTGACCGCGATGATCGCGACCTCCTCGTTGTGCTGACGGATGCGCCGACACACCTCCAGACCGTCCCGGTCGGGCAGATTCATGTCGAGCAGAATGAGATCGACCGGCTCGGCCTCGGCCGCCTCGGCGGCCGTGAGCGCCTGCACCACCTCGTGCCCCCGTCGTCGCAGCGCCGAGGCCAGCCCCGCCGATACGCGCAGATCGTCTTCCACCAGGAGCACCCGCACTTGCATCCTCCTCGACCCGCCCCCGCTGGATGTACGCGAGTCTGTCGGATGTGAACGACCGTTGACCAGTGCGGATGCAAGATCGTAACGACAGTTTCGGCTACCCGAACGGCCCCGAGGCCGCCCTCACGGCCACCGAGTCCCCGCTGACCGCACCCTGCCGCAACCCCGCATCGACGCCCGTGCCGTGAAGCCGTCCCGCCCTCAGCCCCGACGCCGTTACCGTCCGTACCGGCGCCGCCGCCCAACCACCCCACCTCCGTCCCCTTTGCTCTGCTTCAACCCACGCACAGGTCACCGACCGTGTCGGTGGTGGCGTCACCGCCCGCGCCCGTCCGCCGAATCCATGCAGCTCAAGGGCCGTTGCGTGGGTTGAAGCAGAGCAAAGGGGGAGCAGGGGAGTTCCTACTCCCGCCCGCCACATCACCCTCGGCACCGCCATGGCCGCAGGGCGACGCCACAGACGGCAACCCCATGGCCGGCGACACCGCAAATGGCAACCCCACGGCCGGTGACGCCAGAGACGGCGATCGCCCGTGGCCGGCGACGCCGCAGGCAGCGACGTCGCCGGCAGGCAGTGCGCGGCGCGCGGAGGCAGGAACCCCGGAGGCGCGATGACCGGCGGGTGGGAGGGGTCAGCGCAGGCCGGCGGCGGCGAGCAGGTTGCCCTCCGGGACCGACGGGCGTGGCCGACCGTGGGCCATCTGCTGCGCCGCGCGTTCGGCGGCGACCGTGGGGGCCTGGGCGATGGCCGAGGCGTACGCGGAGGCGGTGCGGCTGGCGATCGCCGCCCACCCGTACTGCTCGTGCACCATCACCCGGGCCCGTCGAGCCAGGGTCCGGGCGTGCTCGGGGTCGGCCAGCAGGCCGTGCACCGCGTCGGTCAACGCCTGCGGGTCATGTGGACGGAAGGTCACTCCGGTGACGCCCGGCTCGACGATCTCGGCGAGGCCGCCGGTCTCGGCGACCGCGAGTGGTGCACCGGCGGCGGCCCCCTCCAGGGCGACCATGCCGAACGGCTCGTAGATGCTGGGCACCGCGAAGCAGTCCGAGGCCGCCATCACCGCCGGCAGGTCCGTCCCACCGAGGAACCCGGGCAGACTCACCGTGTCGGCCAGACCCAGCCGGTGCACGTCGGCCTCCAACTCACCCCGGTAGGGGCCGTCGCCGACGATCACCGCGCGCAGCCCGGGGTGCCGCTCCCGCAGCCGGGGCAGCCCGGCGAGCAGGTGCTGCACCCCCTTCTCGTACACCAGTCGGCCGGCGAAGGTGACCAGTGGACCCTCCCCGGCGAACCGGGCCCGGGCCTGCGCCACCGCGCTGGCCGGTACCCGCCAGCGGTGCGGCTCCACCCCGTTGGGCACCACGTCGACCCGACCGGCCGGCACCCCGAACAGGCCGGTCACCTCCTCGCGCATGTAACCGGAGCAGACCACCACCCGGGTGGACTCGCTGCCGAGCCACTGCTCGACCCCGTGGATGGTGCGGTTCATCTCGCCGGGCAACCAGCCCTGGTGCCGACCCGCCTCGGTGGCGTGGATGGTGCTGACCAGCGGCAGGTCGAGGTGATCGCGCAGGGTCATCGCGGTGTGCGCGACCAGCCAGTCGTGGGCGTGGATGACGTCGTACCCGCCGGTCTGGGCGGCCCGCAGGGCGGCACGGGTGAGGGTGTGGTTGAACGCCATCGTCCAGGCCAGCAGGCTCTCGGTGGCCAGCGGAAAGGTCACCGGGTCCTCGGCGGCGCGGACCACCCGCACCCCGTCGACGTACTCCTCCAGCGGCGCGCCCTCGGCGTGACGGGTGACGACGGTGACCTCGTGCCCGGCGGCGACCAGGGCCACCGACAGGGCGTGCACATGCCGACCCAGTCCACCCACGAGCACCGGCGGGAACTCCCAGGACAGCATCAGGATGCGGTGGCCGCGCGGCGGTGTGGCCGGGCCGGACTGGGCCGGGAACTGGGCTCGTGAGATGAGGGTGGGCCGGTGGGACCGGTCCGTGGCGGTGGCGGTACGCCCGCCGATCCGCAGGGTCGTCACATCAGTCTCCGTCCGTGCAGGGAGGGACGCGCCGACTTCGGTGGCGGCGACAGAACGAACTGTGGGTTTTGGACGCGCGCAACAAGGAAACGTCATCTCTGCCGATTCCGCACCTTGAGGACGATCACAGTGACTGAGGGCACCATGCGGATTCACCCAGGGTCAGTCGGACGGCCACCAGGCATTCATCCGATCGGATGGATTGGCGGCGGACCGGGCGGGGCATTACGCCGGCGCGCACCCGCCGGGTCCCCCGGACGGGTGTGTTCATGATGCGGGCGCGCTCATGATTCTTGCCTAAGGAGCGACATGCAGGTCTGGCCGGGCGAGCGGTACCCCCTCGGGGCGACCTACGACGGGATGGGCACCAACTTCGCGATCTTCTCCGAGGTAGCCGAGCGGATCGAACTCTGCCTCTTCGACGAGTGGGACGTCGGCCACGAGCGCCGGGTCGAGCTGCGCGAGGTCGACGCGTACGTCTGGCACGCCTACATCCCCGGCCTCGGACCGGGGCAGCGGTACGGCTACCGGGTGCACGGCCCGTACGACCCCGCCAACGGGTTGCGCTGCAACCCCCACAAGCTGCTCATCGACCCGTACGCCAAGGCGATCGACTCCGACGTGCAGTGGGACCCGGCGGTGTACGACTACACCCTCGGTGAACCGGAGCGGATGAGCGAGACCGACTCGGCGCCCTTCATGCCGAAGTCGGTGGTGGTGAACCCGTACTTCGACTGGGGCAACGACGCCCCGCCGCGCATCCCGTACCACCGCTCGGTCATCTACGAGGCGCACGTACGCGGGCTGACCATGCGGCTGCCCGGCATCCCCCAGGAACTGCGCGGCACCTACGCCGGCATCGCCTCACCCCCGATGATCGAGCACCTGACCCGGCTGGGCGTGACCGCCATCGAGTTGATGCCGGTGCACCAGTTCGTCCACGACCACCGCCTGGCCGATGAGGGGCTGCGCAACTACTGGGGCTACAACACCATCGGCTTCTTCGCCCCGCACCACGGCTACTCCGCCCTGGGCCACCTGGGCCAGCAGGTGCAGGAGTTCCGGGGCATGGTGAAGGCCCTGCACGCCGCCGGCATCGAGGTGATCCTCGACGTGGTCTACAACCACACCGCCGAGGGCAACCACCTGGGCCCGACGCTGAGCTTCAAGGGGGTCGACAACCCCAGCTACTACCGGCTGAGCGAGTCCGATCGTCGCCACTACGTCGACTACACCGGCACCGGCAACAGCCTGAACGTCCGCAGCCCGCACTCCCTGCAACTGATCATGGATTCGTTGCGGTACTGGGTGACCGAGATGCATGTCGACGGGTTCCGCTTCGACCTGGCCGCCACCCTGGCCCGCGAGTTCTACGAGGTGGACCGGCTCTCCACCTTCTTCGAGGTGGTGCAGCAGGACCCGGTGGTCGGCCGGGTCAAACTGATCGCCGAGCCCTGGGACGTCGGCCCCGGTGGCTACCAGGTGGGCAACTTCCCGCCCCAGTGGACGGAGTGGAACGGCAAGTACCGGGACACCGTCCGCGACTTCTGGCGCGGCGAACCGGCCACCCTGGCCGAGTTCGCCTCCCGCATCTGCGGCTCCGCCGACCTCTACCAGGACGACGGGCGCCGCCCCTTCCACAGCATCAACTTCGTCACCTGCCACGACGGGTTCACCCTCACCGACCTGGTCTCGTACAACGACAAACACAACGAGGCCAACGGCGAGGAGAACCGGGACGGGGAGAGCCACAACCGGTCCTGGAACTGCGGGGTCGAGGGCGACACCGCCGACCCCGGGGTGCTGGCCCTGCGGGCCAAGCAGCGGCGCAACTTCATCGCCACCCTGCTGCTGTCCCAGGGGGTGCCGATGATCGGCCACGGCGACGAGTTGGGCCGTACCCAGCGCGGCAACAACAACGCCTACTGCCAGGACAGCGAGCTGGCCTGGGTCGACTGGGAGAACATCGACCACGACCTGCTCGGCTTCACCCGCCGACTGGTCGCCTTCCGCCGCCGACACCAGGTGTTCCAGCGCCGCCGCTTCTTCACCGGCCTGCCGGTACGCGGCCGGGAGGTCGACGAACCCCTGCCCGACCTGGCCTGGTACACCCCGGACGGGCGGGAGATGACCGGCCAGGACTGGGGCAACGACTTCGGCCGCTCGGTGGCGTTGTTCGTCAACGGCGACGGCATCCGGGAACGCGGCCAGTACGGCCAACGTCACCACGACGCCTCCTTCTGGCTCTGCTTCAACGCCCACGACGCACCACTGGACTTCACCACACCGCCGGCCGAGTTCGGCCAGCGGTGGGAGTTGGTCATCAGCACCGCCGAACCTGACCAGGACAAGGGCACCACCGTCGAGGCCGGCGCGACGATCTGCGTACCGGACCGGTCCCTGGTGGTGCTGGAGAGGGTCGCCTGAGATGACCGCGAAGCCCCTCGGCGCCACCTACCGGGTGCAGGTGCGCCCCGACTTCGATCTGGACGCCACCGCCGGCCTCGCCGGCTACCTCGCCGACCTCGGCGTCACCCACCTCTACAGCGCACCGCTGCTGACCGCCGCGCCGGGCAGCACCCACGGCTACGACGTGGTCGACCACCGTCAGGTCAACCCGGAACTCGGGGGCGAACCCGCCCGGCAACGGCTGCTGCGGGCGCTGCGTTCCGTCGGGCTGGGCCTGGTCGTGGACATCGTGCCCAACCACGTAGGGGTAGCCGTACCGGCCGCCAACCCGGCCTGGTGGGACGTGCTGCGTCGGGGACGCGACTCGGCGTACGCGGACTGGTTCGACATCGACTGGGCGCGGGGCCGGCTGCTGCTGCCGGTGCTCGCCGAGGACCCCGACGCGCTTGATGACCTCACGATCGTCGACGGGGAACTGCGCTACCACGAGCACCGCTTCCCGATCGCCGACGGCACCGGCGACGGCAGCCCTCGTCAGGTGCACGACCGGCAGCACTACGAACTGGTCTCCTGGCGGCGCGGCGACCCCGAGCTGACGTACCGCCGGTTCTTCGCCGTCTCCAGCCTGGCCGGGCTGCGGGTGGAGGACCCGGCGGTGTTCGCCGCCACCCACGAGCTGATCCTGGCCTGGGCGGCGGCCGGCGAGATCGACGGCATCCGGGTGGACCACCCCGACGGGCTGCGCGACCCCGCCGCATACCTGGCCCGGTTGCGCGAGGCCGCCCCCGAGGTCTGGCTGATCGTGGAGAAGATCCTGGAGTACGGCGAGGAACTGCCCGGCTGGCCGGTCGACGGCACCACCGGCTACGACGCCCTGGCGGCGGTCTGCGGACTCTTCGTCGACGGCGACGCCGAAGCCGACTTCACCGCCCTGGACACCCGGCTGACCGGCCGGGCCACCTCCTGGGCCGACCTGACCCACGACACCAAACTCGGCGCCGCCACCCGACTGCTGGCCGCCGAGCTGACCCGACTGGCCGCCCTAGCCCCCGAGGTGGACCCCGACGCCGCCCGCGCCGCCCTGGCCGAGTTGGCCGCCGCCTTCCCGGTCTACCGCGGCTACCCGCCCGACGGGGTACGCCACCTGGCCAACGCCCGCGCCGAAGCCGGCCGCCGCCGCACCGACCTGACCGGGGCCCTGGACGCGGTCACCCGGCGGCTGCGGGACCCCGACGACGAACTGGCCCGCCGCTTCCCCCAGTTCACCGGCGCGGTGATGGCCAAGGGGGTGGAGGACACCGCCTACTACCGGTGGACCCGGTTCGTGGCCCTCAACGAGGTCGGCGGCAGCCCCACCCACTTCGGCACCCTGCCCGGCCGGTTCCACCGCTTCGCCGTCGCCCGGCACGACCGCTGGCCGACCAGCATGACCACCCTGTCGACCCACGACACCAAACGCGGCGAGGACGTCCGGGCCCGGCTGGCCGTCCTGGCCGAGCTGCCGCAGCGCTGGGCACAGCTGGTCACCGGCTGGATGGCGGCCGTGCCGTTGCCGGACACCGCCCTGGCCCACCTGCTGTGGCAGACCGCCGTCGGTGCCTGGCCCATCGAGCGTGAGCGTCTGCACGCGTACGCCGAGAAGGCCGCCCGGGAGGCCGCGGCCTCGACCGGTTGGACCGACCCCGACCCGGCCTTCGAGCAGGCCATGCACGCCCTCGTCGACGCCATGTACGACGACCCGGCCGTCGCGTCGGAGCTGGCCGCCTTCGCCGCCGAGATCACCCCGGCCGGCTGGTCCAACTCGCTGGGGCAGAAGCTGATCCAACTCGCCATGCCCGGGGTGCCGGACACCTACCAGGGCACCGAGTTGTGGGACAACTCCCTGGTGGACCCGGACAACCGCCGCCCGGTCGACTTCGCCGTACGCCGGGAACTGCTGGCCCGGCTAGACGCCGGCTGGCAGCCGGCGGTGGACGACACCGGCGCGGCCAAGCTGCTCGTGGTGTCCCGCACCCTGCGGGCCCGCCAGGACCGCCCGGAACTGTTCGGCGACTACCAGCCGATGCTCGTGCACGGCCCGGCCGCCCGACACGCCGTGGCCTTCGACCGGGGCGGCGCGGTGGCCGTCGCCACCCGCCTGCCGCTGCGCCTGGCCGCCGAGGGCGGCTGGCGCGACACCACCCTGTCACTACCCGTTAATCAGATGTCGTGCCTGTTCACCGGTCAGGTCTACAGTGATGGACGGGTCCGACTCGCGGACCTGTTGGCCACATATCCCGTCGCTCTGCTGGTGCCCACCACCTGACCCGGGAGGCTGCGTCATGTCCGAATTCACGGTCTGGGCGCCCGAGGCGAAACGGGTACGGCTGCGCCTGCCCGACGCCGACCACGAGATGAGAGTAGGCCGGGACGGCTGGTGGCGCGTCGAGGTCCCCGACGCCGGTACCGACTACGCCTACCTGCTCGATGACGACGACCAGGCCCTGCCCGACCCCCGCTCGGCGTGGCAGCCCTTCGGGGTGCACGGCCTCAGCCGCCGCTACGACCACTCGGCCTTCGCCTGGACCGACGACACCTGGACCGGTCGGCAACTGCCCGGCAGCATCCTCTACGAACTGCATGTCGGCACCTTCACCCCGGAAGGCACCTTCGACGCCGCGATCGGCAAGCTGGACCACCTGGTCGACCTCGGTGTCGACATGATCGAACTGCTGCCGGTCAACGCCTTCAACGGCGAACACAACTGGGGGTACGACGGGGTCTGCTGGTTCGCCCCCCACGAACCCTACGGCGGCCCGGACGGGCTGAAACGGCTGGTGGACGCCGCCCACGCGCGTGGTTTGGGGGTGGTTCTCGACGTCGTCTACAACCATTTCGGGCCCTCCGGGGCCTACGCGCCGCGTTTCGCGCCGTACCTCAGCGACCGCACCACCCCCTGGGGGCAGGCCGTCAACCTGGACGGCCCGCACTCCGACGGGGTACGCCGCTTCATCCTCGACAGCGTGCTGATGTGGCTGCGCGACTACCACCTCGACGGACTGCGGCTGGACGCCGTGCACGCCATGCCGGACACCCGCGCGGTGCACCTGCTGGAGGAGATCGCCGTCGAGGTCGAGTCCCTCGCTGTTCATTTGAATCGACCGCTGTCCCTGATCGCCGAATCCGACCTCAACGACCCCCGGCTGATCAGCCCACGCGAGGCCGGTGGCTACGGCCTGCAAGCCCAGTGGAACGACGACGCCCACCACGCCCTGCACACCCTGCTGACCGGCGAACGGCAGGGCTACTACGGCGACTTCGGCACCATGGAATGCCTGGCCGAGGTGCTGACCGGCGCCTTCTTCCACACCGGCACCTGGTCCAGCTTCCGCAACCGCCAACACGGCCGCCCGGTCGACCCGCGTACCCCCGGGCACCGTTTCGTCGCGTACCTCCAGAACCACGACCAGATCGGCAACCGCGCGGTTGGTGATCGCCTCGCGGCCTCCCTGTCGCCTGGGCTGTTGCGGGTGGGGGCGGTGCTGCTGATGGCCTCCCCCTTCACCCCGATGCTGTTCATGGGGGAGGAGTGGGCGGCCACCACACCCTGGCAGTACTTCACCTCCCACCCGGAACCCGAGTTGGCCACCGCCGTGGTGTTGGGCCGCCGACAGGAGTTCGCCACCCACGGCTGGTCCGCCGAGGCGGTACCGGACCCGCAGGACCGGCAGACGTTCGTACGCTCCCGGTTGGACTGGGCCGAGCTGGACAAACCCGAACACCGGGCGATGTACGACTTCTACCGGCGGTTGATCGCGCTGCGGAAGTCCCGGCCGGAGCTGTCCGATCCGCACCTGTTCGCGGTCGAGGTGCGGCACGGTGACCGGTTCCTGGTGATGCGGCGGGGTGGGTGCCTGGTCGCGGCCAACCTGGCCGACAAACCGCAGCGGGTGACGTTGCCGGGGGTGGCCCGACGGGTCCTGCTGGCCACGGCGGAGGGGGTCACGGTGACCCGCGACCGCATCGACCTACCAGCGGAAACAGCAGCCATCGTGGCGTTGTGACCTCGGCCCTCAGCTTGTCTCGGGATCTAAGGCGGAGGTATCCGGAGGCGCCTCGAAGAGGAGGTCACCGGCTCGCTTGACCCGTAGACCTGAGCCGGGAACCCGCGAGACCAGCACTCCCATCAGGCTCTCAGCGTAGAAGCGAGACAGGCTCGTCGCGACGTACACCGGACCGACGGATGTTTTTACCTCCTTCGGGAAATACCCTGGCGAAATGTCGCTTCTGCTCGCACTGATGAAGCCGTTGTACGCCGCCGCTGCGACGCCCTGACGCTCGGCGACGAACCTTGCCAGATCGCGTACCGCCCGCGCTGCGGTGACGGGGCGTCGGGTGTCGCCCGGCCCCTCCAGTGAGTAGATCGTGAACCGTCCCCGTACACGGCGGAGCCGCAGGCGTAGGAGTTGGCGTCGGCCATCGTCGGCAGCAGCCGCGACATAGCGGTCCAGGAAGATGGCGAGCAGTTCGTCGTCCAGTTTTCGGACGCGGGTCGTCTCGATCGGATAATCCATCAGCCGGGCGACCTGGCCTTGGCCGAGATTTGAGAGCGCGGCCTCCAACTGACCGACCGTGGTCACACCAAGTTCCGCCAGTTGGTCGATGAGAACGGAGAGTGACAGCAAGTCGCCCGGCTCATCGTCTGGGAAACGGCTGGCGATCAGTTCGCCCAGCGATGCCGGGCCTAGGAGAGTCGGGTCGAGCGTCTCCGGTGACGGCTCATCGACTTCGATCACGGGCTCGTCAGCTGTTGCTGCATCATCCGCGCCTTGCGGCCGGAGCAACTCTTCGATCTTGTCGAAGATCTCGTCCATGTACCGGCGCATACCGCCGGCTTCAATGAAGTACTGATCGACTCGTTTTTGGTCGTTGGGTGGCAGCTCTTTGTAGCCGCCGGACTTGTAGCGGATGTCGTGCTCGTACTCTGCCCAGGCATGACCTGCCACGCTGCGCACCTGGATCTCCAGGCCGGGGTAGATCTCGAAGAACTTCGTGAGGGCGACGTATCGCAGCTGCGCGGCGGGGTCCTTGAGGCCCTTGATGACGAGGTGCTCGCTGTCGTATCCGTTGTGTTTCGTCTCGCCGGGGTTGTGTCGTTCATGCCACTCGCAGCGACTTTGGATGAGGGTGGCCATGTCGTTGCGTGCTCGGGTGGTGTAAACGATCACCCGAGCCGCAACGCAGTCATGGATCTGTGTGGCGGGGTCGGAGTACTTCGGAGCCCCGTCGTCCTTCTTCTTTCCTGACTTGTCCTTGTATGAAGTGAGCGCTTTGGGGCGTGCCTTCACAAGGTGGACGTCAATGCTGGCATCCCGCGCCAACTCCGCGAGGAAGCGTCTCGTCTCGTCGGCCACCTCGGCCAAGAATGGCTGATCCTGTGCGTAGCGCCACAGGTGAGTGGGGACCATTGTCATGTCTTCGCCGTGGGACACGCCTGGATGCTAACGGCGGCTGAATCCAAAAGGGAGGGCCGTTTGGTTGATCCTCGTCAGGAGCTCGTTCCTCGTGCACGACAGAGAAATCCGGGGCGGTCAATAATCCCTGCTCAGGATTCCCCTGTCGCTGTGTGTATGGGTCGCGTTCGGTGGTGAGAAAGGGTAGCGTCCGATCTGCGGCTTGATGGCCGCCCGCTAACCAGGCCAACCACACGGGAGGTAGGCGGTAAGCGTGGTTAAGAATCCTGACACCGTAGGGGCGAGGATCCGCTACTGGCGGATGCGCCGGGGCGGGATGTCTCAGGCCGTCCTCGCTGGGCTCGCTGGCGTCAGTCAGCCTTATGTCTCACAGATCGAGTCGGGTCGGAAGACCATCGACCGGCGCTCCACTCTCGTGTCCTTCGCGGCAGCCCTCCAGGTCACCGTGGCTGATCTGCTCGGACAGGGCACGGAACCGGGCGATCCGGCCCGTGAGGGTGCGACCGAGTGCGTACCGGCGATCTGGTCCGCGCTGATCGAGATCGAGGACGGTGAGCGTCGGCAGTCGACCCGTACGCAGGAGCAGTTGACGGCAGACCTGGCGCGTACTGATCAGCTTCGCAACATCTGCAACTACCCGGCGATGGCGCGGATGCTTCCCGACCTGTTGCTGGAGTCCGCTGCCGTGGGCGGCACCGTGCTCGTGCAAGCGGCGTACCAGGCTGCGACGTGTCTGCGGAACCTCGGATACCGCCATCTGGCGCTGAATGCGGCTCGCGTCGCCGTATCCGCGGCCGAGGAAGCCGAGCAACCCGCGTGGCTCGGTGCGGCACGGTTCGCGTACGTGCAGAGCCTGCCGATCGAGTCCGCTTCGCTCGCTGCCCGGGCCGCCGGCCGATCGTTGGTTGAGTTGCAGAACGACGCCAGCGATGAACAGGTGCGGCAGATGCTTGGTCAGCTTCATCTGTCGGCCGCCCTGACCTCGGTGGTGGATGGCCGTGTAGATGTCGCCGAGGACCATATCGCCGAGGCGAGCCGTGAGGCGGCGAGCCTCGGGGATCCTGTGGACGGCGGCGGTTTCAACGGGTGCGGGTTCGGGCCGACCAATGTGGGTCTCTGGAAGATGTCCATCGCCGCCGAGCAGGGCGAGATGGGTCGGGTGATCGAGCTGTCCCGAACGGTACGACCGCAAGTTCTTGTGGCCACCATTCGCCAGATGTCGTACTGGCTCGACCTTGGTCGGGCGTACGCCGACACCGGTCGTCGGGATGCCGAAGCGCTGGGTGCCTTCGTACAGGCCGAGCGGGTCGCACCCATACCGTTTGCGCTGAACCCGCTTGCCCGCGATGCCGTGGTGACCCTTGCCCAGCGGGCGAGGCGTCGGGCTGTCTCGGATGATCTGCGGTTGCTTGCTGGTCGGATGGGCATTCGCCTGGCTGTATAGCTGCTGGTAATCAAGCAACTACTGCACTGCCCTAACGTCCGGTTCGGGAAGGCGATCGCCTTTCCGGCCAGATGAGACGGTGAGCAGCCCCTGATCACTATCTCCACGGCCGAGTCTGTTGGAGGTGGGGATGCCAGGTCGGGACAACGAGTCGGTCGGCAGGGGTGAGCAGATTCAGGCGGCTGAGCGGGAGGCGGCGAAGCGGCGGCTGTTGGAGCAGGCCGAGGCGGAGCGCGTACCGATGGAGGAGACCACGCGGGCGGTGCCGGATCGGCGGTGGCGGCGTGACCGGCCGCAGTGAGGTGCCGATCGGGCGGCGGGTGGCGCAGTGGCGGATGCGGCGGCGGATGACGCAGCAGGGCCTCGCCGACCGGCTGGGGAAGTCGAAAAGCTGGGTGGACAAGGTGGAGCGGGGTGCCCGTCGACTCGACAGGTTCTCGGTGATCCAGGCTATCGCCGAGGTGCTGCGTATCGACCCGGCGGTGCTGCTCGGTCAGCATCCGCCGTTGGCCGGTGGCGGCGTACGCGATGGGTTCGATGGGGTACGCGCGGCCCTCGCGCGGTACGGGGTCTTCGAGGCGTCGGCGCGTCAGGTGCCGCTGGCGGAGCTGCGTCGGCGGGTGGGTCATGCCTGGTTGAGCTTTCAGCATGGGCAGTACGCCCAGGTGGTGCGGGCGCTGCCGGGGCTGCTGGATGCCGTGCAACTGTCGTCGGGGTCGGAGCATGGGGAGTTGCCGGTGCAGGCATACCGGGTCGCCTCCTCGGTGCTGGTGAAGCTGGGTGAGGCCGACCTCGGGTGGCTGACCGCCGATCGGGCGGTGGCGGCGGCCGGCGAGGATGCGGTGTTGGCGGGTACGGCGGCCATCTCGATCGGGCAGGCGCTGCGGCTCGCCGGTCGGCAGCGGCTGGCGCTGGCGGCCACCGTTGCCGCCGCGCAGCGGCTGACCGGGGTCGCGGCGCGACCGGCGGGGGATGGGGTGTCGTCGGGTCGGCGGGCGCAGGAGTTGGCGGTGGGTGGGACGCTGCTGCTCCAGGCCGCCCTCGCCGCAGCGAGCTGCGGCGAGTCTGGGCAGGCCGGGGTGCTGCTCGACCAGGCCGCGGACGTGGCGAGCCGGGCCGAGGTCGCCGACGATCCGTACGGTACGAGTTTCGGGCCGGTCGCCGTGGAGTTGGCGCGGGTGGTGGTGGCGGTTGAGCGGGGCGCTGCGGCCGAGGCGGTCGGTCGGCACGAGCTGCTGATCCGGCGGGACGGGTGGCGGCGGTTGTCGCCCGAGTACCGGGGTGCCTACCTGGTGGACGCTGCGCGGGCGTACCTGCTGGCCGGTGACCTGGCCGGAGCGGGGCGGATGCTGATCGCGGCGGATGGTGTCGCGCCCGCTGAGGTCCGGTTGCGCCCCTCGGCGCGTACCCTCCTCGCCGAGCTTGCCCGGGGTCGCCCCGCCCCACCCGGCGTGACCCGCCTGGCCACCCTCGTCGGCCTAACCCGCTGACCATCCCACCATCCCGCCGCGCCCCCACCGCCGTCGATGGCTGTTGACCATGAGGTTGACGGCAGTCGAGGAGATCGACTCCGCCGTTAACCTCATGATCAACGGGGACTTTGAGCGTCATGGTGCGTGATCATGACAGTGGCTGGCGGTCGCGGAGGGACTTCCGTGCGACGGTGGCGAAGGCGTCGCGTCGCTCGGTGCGGGATCTGAGGGCAGCTAGGTGCTCGGGGCGGTGGCGTTCCGCCAACGGGCCGCTCTCGTCAGCACCCTCCCGGCGCAGTCGGCGCTGGTCGGCGTACTCCTCGTTGATGCTGCGCACTGCGTGCCCGGCGGCCTGCGCCACCAGGTCTGGACCGACCAGCAGCACCAGGTTGTACGCCTCGTCTAGAGCGCGCAGCGCCGGGTACGGCATCACCTCGCCCGGTGCGGTCTCCGCCCCGACCCATGTGGTGTCCAACGCCCGGTAGGCGCGGTCGCAGGCGGCCAGGAAGCTGACGTAGGTGTCCCGCCGCTCCTGGTTGCGGCGCAGTGCGCGCTGTTCGGCGCGCTCCTCCCGGGCGGCGGCGAGTTGACCGGCGACCTGCCTGCGTACGGTCAGCGCGGTGACCAGGCCGGTGAGACCGGCGGCCGTCAGGGTGGACAGCGACGTGATCAGGGCGATGGCGACCGTCTCCCGCATGCTGCGTGATCTTGCCGCAAGATCGTGCTCGATGTGGGGTCGAGTGGCCTGGGGACGCGACATGACCACTCGATCCCACATCGAGCGTGACCATGAGGGCGTGTGGCTTCGTCCAGGTCGGGTAGAGGGGTCATCCGGCGGCGCGGCGGACGCATGCTGCTCGGGCCGCCGGTGGCGGTCTTCGATCGGATGCGCGACGCGGTCCGGGACTGGCGTCAGTCACACGACAGCGAGCGCCGGTCACCCGGCAGGTGATCCGAGGATCGGGCGTGCGGGGGCACGGTCGTGCTCGACCCCGGATCGAGTGGCATCCCCATGGCGGAGAGGCCACTCGATCCGGGATCGAGTGTGATCATGTGAGGGCCAGGAGGGCTAGACCCAGGGGGCCACCGGGTACCAGGGGATGATCTCCCGGCGGGCGAGCAGGCGGACGTCCCAGTAGAGGAACATGAAGGCGCCCGCGATGATGAACGCCACCGCGATGGTGGTGGCCATTCGGGTCGGCTTGGCGGCGAACCAGCGCTGGAGTCTGCTACCGGCGAACCAGGTCAGCAGCAGGAACAGGATCGCCATGACGACGATGTTGCCGATCGACTGGAGGGTGAACGCGGCCGCGCCGTACAGCGGGTTGCCGCTCTCGGCGGCGTCGCGGAACATCTGCCGGAACAGCGGGAACGGCCGTCCGATCAGGAAGCCGGCGATGAGCGCGCCCATGAAGACCAGCGGGGCGTTCGGGTAGCGCTGTGAGATCCGGGCGAACGGGTCCGGCACCACCTTCAACGCGGCCAGCCCCAGGTAGATCATGACCAGGCCGATGATGCCGTAGACCACCATGGACTGGATGCTGCGCGGCGACAGCGACCCGGGCACGTTCGGCGCGGTGGAGAACTGCGGCATCGCGGTGCCGACCAGGCCGACGACCGCACCGTAGAGGGCGGAGACCGCGATCATGCCGACCGCCATCCAGCCGAGTGGACGCAGCGGTGCCAGGAAGCGGCTCAGCCGGCTGTCGGCCGTACCGGTCAGCGGAGCGAGCGCGCCGAAGGCGGCGATGTTGCAGGCGGTGAAGGTGCCGGCGACTCCGGAGACGAACGCGAAGATCACGCCCGCCACGGCCCCGCTGATCGGGGTCTCCTTGGCGTCGTGGCCCAGCAGGGTGTTGGCCACGTTGTCGCCGATGGTCGAGTCGACGAACTCCGCCGACCAGACCACGGTGAGCAGGAAACCGCCCAGCAGGCTGAGCAGGATGATCAACCCGCGTCGGCGGGGGACGTCTCCGGGGGCGAACAGGGAGGTGGCGCGGGAGTCGGAGGGCAGCCGGACGGTGTCGGCGGCCTGCGGAGGGCGAGAACGGCGGTCGGCCTGTGTCACGGAAAGACTCCTCAGCATCACAGAGGGTGAGGAATTGATGATGCTGGATTATCCGCGTGTGCCTTTCTCTTCGATTGCTCTATGTAATGCCGGAACGGCCGATGGTGAGGGTCGGTCGAGGCGGCAACACCACCCACCCCGGCTTGCATGGGTATGCGACCTGGTGCATACTCTTCCTTGTGTCCAAGGTTCTGACCTCCCTGCCCATCGGTGAACGTGTCGGCATCGCCTTCTCCGGCGGCCTCGACACCTCGGTCGCGGTCGCGTGGATGCGCGACAAGGGTGCGATCCCCTGCGCCTACACGGCCGACATCGGCCAGTACGACGAGCCCGACATCGCCTCCGTGCCCGGCCGTGCCCTCAACTACGGCGCCGAGCTGGCCCGGCTGGTCGACTGTCGGGCCGCCCTGGTCGAGGAGGGGCTGGCGGCACTGACCTGCGGGGCCTTCCACATCCGCTCCGGCGGGCGGGCCTACTTCAACACCACCCCCCTGGGCCGGGCGGTCACCGGGACCCTGCTGGTGCGGGCCATGATCGAGGACGATGTCCAGATCTGGGGCGACGGGTCGACCTTCAAGGGCAACGACATCGAGCGGTTCTACCGCTACGGCCTGCTGGCCAACCCACAGCTGCGGATCTACAAGCCGTGGCTGGACACCAGCTTCGTCACCGAGCTGGGCGGGCGCAGGGAGATGTCGGAGTGGCTGCAGGAACGCGGCCTGCCGTACCGGGACAGCACCGAGAAGGCGTACTCCACCGACGCCAACATCTGGGGTGCCACCCATGAGGCGAAGACCCTGGAACACCTGGACACCGGCATCGAGACGGTCAACCCGATCATGGGGGTCCGGTTCTGGGACCTGTCGGTGGAGATCCCCACCGAGGACGTCACCATCGGCTTCGACCAGGGCCGCCCGGTGACCATCAACGGCAAGGAGTTCGCCAGCGCGGTCGACCTGGTGCTGGAGGCCAACGCCATCGGCGGTCGGCACGGGCTGGGCATGTCCGACCAGATCGAGAACCGGATCATCGAGGCCAAGAGCCGGGGCATCTACGAGGCCCCCGGCATGGCGCTGCTGCACGCCGCGTACGAGCGGCTGGTCAACGCCATCCACAACGAGGACACCCTGGCCAACTACCACAACGAGGGTCGCCGCCTGGGCCGGCTGATGTACGAGGGCCGCTGGCTGGACCCCCAGGCGCTGATGCTGCGCGAGTCGTTGCAGCGCTGGGTGGGCACGGCGGTCACCGGGGAGGTGACGCTGCGGCTGCGCCGGGGCGAGGACTATTCGATCCTGGACACCACCGGCCCGGCCTTCAGCTACCACCCGGACAAGCTGTCGATGGAGCGTACGGAGGACTCCGCCTTCGGCCCCTCCGACCGCATCGGCCAGCTCACCATGCGCAACCTGGACATCGCCGACTCGCGGGCCAAGCTGGAGCAGTACGCGAACCTCGGCATGGTCGGCGGCGGCTCCCCGCAGCGGATGGTCGGCGCCGCCCAGGCGGCCTCGACCGGGCTGATCGGCGCGATGCCGCAGGGTGGCGCGGAGGCCATCGCCTCCCGGGGCGTAGCCCCGGCGGAGGACGAGGCCCTCGACCGCGCCGCCATGGAGTTCGGCGTCGACTGACCGTCCCTGCCGGGACCGACTCGCCACCGGCCAGCCCTGTAGCGGCTGGCCGGTGCAGTCGCCGGTGAACGAGACCGTCAGATGGTGACCACGATCTTGCCCGCCGGGTGTCCGGTGCGGAGGTGGCGGAGGGCGTCGGCCGCCTCGGCCAGCGGATAGCAGCGGTCGACCGGCGGGGTCAGGGCGCCCGAGGCGATCAGGTCGCGCAACTCCTCCAGGTCCTCACTGCGCTCCATCGCACTGACGTTGCGCAGTCGATGGCTGATGAACAGGGACAGCAGCGGTGCGCCGAACATCTGCCGGCCGTACCCGCCGAGCAGCCCACCCCGGGTGTACGTGCCGCCCACCAGCGCCAACGTCCCGCGCGGGGTGAGCGCGCGGCGCATCAACGACAGCGAGCGGTCGCCGCCGGTGTCGATGACCACGTCGTACACCGGGCCGTCCCGGTCGATCTCCTCGCGGGTGTAGTCGAGCACGTCGTCGGCGCCGAGGGAGCGGACGAAGTCGGCCTTGGCGGGGGCGCAGACCCCGGTGACGGTGGCACCGTACGCCTTGGCGATCTGCACCGCCTGTGATCCGACGCCGCCGGAGGCCCCGATCACCATGACCCGCTGCCCCGGACGCACTGTGCCGCTGTCGCGTACGGCGCGCAGCGCCGTCAACCCGGAGACCGGGACCGCGGCGGCCTGGGCGAAGGACAGGTTCGCCGGCTTGTGGGCCAACCGCCGCGCCGAGGTGCTGGTGAATTCGGCGTACGACCCGCGCAGGCAGGTGCCGAACACCTCGTCGCCCGGCCGGAACCGGGTCACCCGGGCACCGACCTCGGCCACCACCCCGGCCAGGTCCCGTCCGCGTACCGCCGGGCCGGCGCACCCCGCTGGCCAGGCGCACCAGGTACGGCTGACCGACCATGAGGACCCATACGCCGGGATCCACCGCTGCCGCGCGTACCTGCACGAGCACCTCGTCGTCGCCGACGGAGGGCCGGTCGACCTCACCCAGCCGCAGTACGTCGGGCGGGCCGTAGCTGTCCTGAACGATGGCCCTCACGGTGCCACCTCCTCGGAGTCGGGGTACTGGAACACGTCGTCGAGCCGTACGCCGAACACCCGGGCGATCCGGAAGGCCATCTCCAGGGAGGGGGAGTAGCGCCCCTGCTCGATGGCGATCACGGTCTGCCGGGTCACCCCGATCCGCTCGGCGAGATCGGCCTGGGTCATCTCGTCCTGGGCGAAGCGCAACGCCCGGATGTTGTTGGTGACGCGTGTCGGTTTCACCACTGCGGGACACCCGTGCGGTAGACGATCACCTTCGCCAGGGAGCCGATCACGGCCGACAGGACGAAGCAGAGGTAGATGACGTTGGCGATCCAGAACCAGTGCCACTCGGCCATCGCCATCAGCATCGCCGACACCGCGCCGATGATCACGAACGCCTGGCCGACGTGGTCGCCGAGGCGTCCGATCTCCCGGTCGCGGACGTCTTTGACCCGGGAGGCCCGCGGGTTGGCCATGCCCATCACGATCTCGGCCAGGATGCTCGCGACCATGGCGCCGAAGACCGTCCAGAGCAGCGCGCCGACGTAGGGCACCGCGGTGAGCGACCCGCCGTCCTGTCGACCCAGCACGACCGCTACATAACCGCCGTACGCGATCACGCTGACCACCAGCATGATCCAGGCGCGTTTCTCCTCGTGCGTCATGACGGCCTCCCGAGGTAAAGAATCTTTGACATCCTCAGAGTAAGGCGTTCTTGACACCATGTCTAGAAAGCTTTACATGGGAGTTGTTGGCGGGCGGTGTTTGGCCGCGAGGGCCCGGCGGCAGCGGGGGTTCACCGCTGGTTCACCCGGAACGCAAAGCTGATTCATAGCCTCGCCCGGTTGGATGTGCTGGTCCCTGTCCCCGCAGAGATCGGCTCACCTGCATGCGCTCGTGGCTCCGTCGGGCTCCCTCTTCCGCCCAAGAACCGCCGCCAGCCCGCGCACCGTCCACCCCCGATGGTGGACCGGAGACCGGTGACGACCGGGGCGGCCATGCGCTGCGGGCACCGAGCAGGTTGCACGCCTTCAACCGGTACGAGATCAAGTATCTGGTGCCGACCGGCGACGTCCCGGCGTTGCGCGAGCGGTTCGCCGCCCGGATGGACCGGGACAGCCACGGCGGCGACACCGGGTACGGCGTGTGGAGCGTCTACTACGACACCGCCGGGCTGCGCTTCTACTGGGAGAAGATCGAGGGGCTGAAGTTCCGCCGCAAGCTGCGGGTGCGGCACTACGGCGAGGCGTCCACGGTCACCGACGACAGCATCGTGCACGTCGAGATCAAGCAGCGGGTCAACCGGGTCACCCAGAAACGGCGGGTGGCGTTGCCGTACCACCTGGCCCGTGACCTGTGCGACCGGCGGCAGTTGATCGAGCATGTCCCGGAGCAGCGGCCCTTCCTCGACGAGGTGCTGGAGCTGCTCTGCGGCCTGGACCTGCGCCCGGTGGCGATGACCGGCTACCAGCGGGAGGCGTTCGTCGGCCGGGACTCCGACCTCGGCCTGCGGGTCACCCTCGACCACCGGGTACGCGGCCGGGACCGCGACTTCCACCTCGGCGCGGACGCCGAGAACCGGCTCATCGTGCCGCCGAAATACTCCGTGCTGGAGATCAAGGCCAACGAGCGGGTGCCGTACTGGCTGACCGACCTGGCCGCCCGGACGAACCTGTCCATCGTCCGCATGTCGAAGTACTGCCAGAGCGTCGAGGCGTTCGGTCACGCCCCCCGCTCCCTCTTCCACGTTCCCGACGACGCCGACGGGGCTACCGCCGGCAGCCCCGTGAAAAGTGAGGTCTGAACCCCATGCCGTTCGAGTTCCAGGATCTGTCCGGCACCTTCAGTGTCGGCGACATCGCCCTGGCCCTGTCGCTGTCGTTCCTGCTCAGCGCCATGATCGGGTGGGTCTACCGGTTCACCCACCGCAACGTGTCGTACAGCCAGTCGTACGTGCAGACGCTGGTCATCCTGGGCATGCTCATCTCGCTGATCATGCTTGTCGTCGGCTCCAACATCGCCCGCGCCTTCGCCCTGGTGGGCGCGCTGTCGGTGGTGCGGTTCCGCAACGCCATCAAGGAGACCCGTGACGTCGGGTTCATCTTCCTGGTGATGGGCGTGGGCATGGCCTGCGGCACCCGGTTCTACCTGCTGGCGGTGGTCGCCGCCGTGACGATCAGCCTGATCATCGTGCTGATGTACCGCTTCAACTGGTTCGCCTCGAACGTCCAACGCCAGGTGGTCAAGGTGCAGGTGCCGCCCGGCAGCCACACCGACCACATCCAGGACGTGCTGATCCGCTTCACCAGCGAGTTCGAGCTGGTCAGCATGGAGACCATCCGGGGCGGCGCATTGACCGAGATCATGTACACGGTGCGGTTGAAGAAGGGCACCGAGCCCGCCGAACTGATCAACGCGCTGGCCGAGCGGACCGGCGGCCAGCGGGTCACCGTCCTGACCGGCTACGACCAGACGGACCTGTGATGCGCTGGCGGCACCGCATCCCGATCCGGATTCGGCACTACTGGAAGTTCCTGGCGGGCTGCCTCGCGTTTGCGCTGGTGCTCACCGTGACCCTCAGCTCGGTGCCGATCCGCCCGTACGTGACCAGCACCAGCACCAGCACCAGCACCGGCGACCTGGTCACCCAGAACATCGCCGGCACGGTCGACCTCTTCGACGAGACGGTGGCCCACCGCATCGAGCTGGTCTTCCGCGACGCCGACTACGAACGGATGCTGGACGCCTTCTACGACGAGGGGGAGAAGGCGTACCTGGAGGCCGACCTGGTCATCGACGGCACCACCATCCCCAGCGTCGGCATCCGCCTCAAGGGCAACTCGACCCTGCGCGGCCTGACCCGCAACGGCCAGACCCCGCAACGCGGCGGCGGCCCGGAAGGCCCCGAGGGCCGGGTGGCCCCGGGCGGACCGGATGGTCAACGCCGGCCCGGCGGCCAGGACGGCCCGCGCGGCCCCGGCAGACCCGGCGGTCAGTTCGGGCCGGGTGGTCAGTTCGGGCCGGGTGGTGAGTTCGGGCCGGGCGGGCAGACCGCGACTGATGGTCAGACAGCGCCCGGTGGCCAGACAGCGCCCGATGGTGAGGCTGGGCCTGGCGGTCAGGCTGGGCCGGGCGGTGCCGCGATGCCGGGCGGGTTTTCCCGGACGTCGTTGCGGGCTGAGGAGCCGGAGACCTTGCCCTGGTTGATCCGCTTCGACGAGTACGTGGACGGTCGCCGGTATCAGGGCCACCGGGAGATCAGCCTGCGCGTCGGCGGGATGGGCGGCGGCACCTCCGTGCTCAACGAGGCGGTCACCCTCAACCTGCTCACCGCTGCGGGCGAGGTGACCCAGGAGTACGCCTACACCAGCTTCACCGTCAACGACCGGCCGACCACCGCCCGACTGATCGTGGAACATCCCGACGAGCATTTCGCCGAGGACTTCGACAGCGCGGGGGTGCTCTACAAGGCGTTGGCCACCAGTCGGTTCACCGACCAGGGCGACGACCAGACCGCGTACGCCGACGACTTCAAGCAGATCACCATGAAGGGCAGCCAGGACCTGCAACCGGTCATCGACCTGATCAAGTGGGTGGACACGGTCGGCGACGCCGAGTTCGACGAGCAGCTCGCCGACCGGCTCGACGTGACCTCCTTCGCCCGGTACCTCGCCTGGCAGAACCTGCTGCTCAACTCCGACGACATGGCCGGTCCCGGCCGCAACTACTACCTCTGGTACGGCCTGGGGGCGAAACGGTTCACGGTGATCGGCTGGGACTACAACCTGGCGTTCAGCGGCAGCGCCGACCAGGGGCCGCACGACGAGGGTCGGTTCGGCGCTCGGGGCAACGCAGGCCCCGGCGCTGGTGATCCCAGCGCTGGTGACCCCGGTGGCGCTGAGGGCCCCCGCGCTGATGGCGTGGGCGGCCCTGGTGGCATCGGTGGCCCGGGTGGCGGTGGTCACCGGCTCAAGGAGCGCTTCCTGGCCAGCGAGAAGTTCACCCAGTTGTACGAGGACGCGTACCGCGACCTCTATCAGCGGGTCTACCGCGACGGTGCGGCGCTGGCCGCGGTGGACGCGATCAGCGGGGTGCTGGCCACCGTGGACGGGTACGACGCTTCGGTCGCCACCGGCGATGCGCAGCGCCTGCGTACCCTCATCGAACAGCGCACCACGAGCCTCGCCACCAACGAGGTGATCGCCCGGAGCTGAGTCAGGGGCAGCCGCAGGTCGACCGGGCCGACAGCAGCGCGTCGAGGGAGTCCAGGGCCCACGACCACGACTGCTCGCTGTCCGGGAGGCTGTGGCTGAACGCGCCGGCGAGTTCCAGGCTGGCGAAACCGTGGAACACGCTGCCGAGCAGGCGTACCGCGTGGGTCTGCTCCGGCTCGCCCAGTTCGTAGCAGCGCAGGACCGCGCGGGCCAACTGGGCGTGCCGGGGGCCGGCGCTTGCCGCCGCCGTCTGCGGGTCGAGCCGCAGTCGGCTGGCGGCGTACCGGCCGGGGTGTTCGCGGGCGTAGTCGCGGTAGACGTCACCGAGGGCGACCAGGGCGTCCTTGCCAGCCCGGCCGGCGACGGCCTCGGCCGCCCGGTCGGCCAACTCGTCCAGCGCGAGCAGCGCGATGCGTACCTTGAGGTCCTGGGTGCTGCGGATGTGCGAGTAGAGGCTCGCCACCTTGACGCCGAATCGCTGCGCCAGTGCCGAGGCCGTCACCCGGTCGAAGCCGACCTCGTCGGCCAGTTCCGCACCTTCGGCCGCGAGCCGCTGCGGAGTCAGTCCCAGCCGTGCCATGTTCCCTCCGAGGTCCGTGTTCCATGACACCTTTAAAGGTTTTGCCTAAAGTCTTTAGGAACAATACCTTGGCCTTATGGAAGCACTGACCGAGTCAGAGATCCGTGCCGCCTTCGTCAACTGCAGCAAGGGGGAGGCTAAGCGCCTGTTCGTGCCGCGCGACCTGGCCACCCGGCCCTGGGCCGACCTGGATTACCTGGGCTGGCGCGACCCGAAGGCGGAGGACCGCGCCTATCTGGTCACCGAGCAGGCGGGCCGCCCGACGGCGTTGGTCCTGCGCAGCCCGAGCGCCTCCGCCGGGCGAGGCAGCCGCAACATGTGCGCGATCTGCCTGACTTCCCCGGAGGCCGGGGTCAGCCTGCTGGTCGCCCCCAAAGCCGGTCGAGCCGGCCGGGACGGCAGCTCGGTGGGCACCTACCTGTGCAGTGACCTGTCCTGCTCGCTCTACCTGCGGGGCAGGAAGGACGGCGGGGCCGGGGCCCGGCTGCCGGAGACGATCAGCCTGGAGGAGAAGATTGCCCGCACCACGACCAATTTGGCAGGCTTCATAGCCAAGGTGATGAACTGACCGGTTCGTCATCACCGGCTAGCTGGAAGGATGCGATTGTGCTCAGCACCACCCGCAGTGCCCGTACCGGTGTGCTCGCGGCCGTTCTGACGGCCGGGCTGCTCACCGGCTGCTCGTCCGACACCCCGACCGGGCCCGCGTCGCCGACCACCCCGTCAGGCACTCCGTCGGCGACCCCGTCGGCCGGGCCGGTAGCGGTCGACTTCGGCCCGCTGGAGCGGGAGTTCGACGCCCGCCTGGGGGTGTACGCCGTGGACACCGGCACCGGGCGCACCGTCGAGCACCGGGCCGACGAGCGTTTCGCGTACGCCTCGACCTTCAAGGCCCTGGCCGCCGCCGCGGTGCTGAAGGCGACC
Organism: Micromonospora sp. NBC_01739; assembly: GCF_035920385.1. Taxonomy (GTDB): domain Bacteria; phylum Actinomycetota; class Actinomycetes; order Mycobacteriales; family Micromonosporaceae; genus Micromonospora. Next base: position 1,242,664 of record NZ_CP109151.1, read on the forward strand.
ACCACGGAGGAGTTGGACCAGATCGTCCGCTACTCCCGCGACGACCTGGTCACCTACTCGCCGATCACCGAGCAGCACGTGGCTACCGGCATGACCCTGCGGGCGATCGCCGATGCGGCGGTGCGCTACAGCGACAACACCGCCGGCAACCTGCTTCTCGACCGGCTGGGTGGTCCGGCCGGCTTCAAGCGGGCGCTGCGTGACATCGGCGACGAGGTCACCGAGCCGGCGCGGATCGAGACCGCCCTCAACGAGGCCGCCCCGGGCGATGTCCGCGACACCAGCACCCCCCGCGCGCTGGCCACCTCCCTGCGGGCGTACGCGGTCGGCGACGCCCTCTCCACCGAGGACCGGGAGGTGCTGGTCGACCTGCTCAAGCGCAACACCACCGGTGACAAGGTGATCCGAGCCGGTACCCCGGACGGCTGGGTGGTCGGCGACAAGACCGGCTCCGGCGGCTACGGCACCCGCAACGACATCGCCGTGATCTGGCCCCCCGGCCGCGACCCAATCGTGCTGGCCCTCCTCTCCACCCGCCACACGGAGGACGCCCAGCCCCAGGACGCCCTCCTAGCCCGAGCCACCGAACTAACCCTGACCGCCCTGCCCTGACCCACCCCCCTCCCCACCCTCCGCGCCCCCCTCCCTCCGCGTTGATCATGAGGTTAGCGGCAGTCGTTGATCTCTGAACTGCCGCCAACCTCATGATCAACGCGGAGGGCGGGGGCGGGGGCGGGGGCGGGGGCGGGGGCGGGGGTGGTTAGGGGATGGGCCATTCGTGTACTGGGCGGTTGCTGTGCATCAGGTCCACGTAGTGGCGGACCATCTCGCGTAGGGCTGTCGGGCGGTCCAGGTGGTCGGTGGACTCCAGGCGGTGCAGGGTGGCGATCTGCCAGGTCGCGCCGTTGCGTCCGGTCAGGCACCGTTGCTCGATGATGCTCAGCAGGCGGTCCCGCTCGTCCGGATCGAGTCCCCACCGGTCCAGGCCGTACTGGGCCAACGGCAGCAGGCGCCGCAGCACCAACTCGGTGACCGGCAGGTAACCCAGGCCGGGCCAGAAGACGTGCGCGTCGATGCCGTGCCGGGCACAGGTGTGGAAGTTCTCCTCGGCCGCGCTGAACGACATCTGGGACCACAGGGGCCGGTCGGCCTCGGCCAGGGCCCGGATCAGTCCGAAGTAGAAGGCCCCGTTGGCCACCGTGTCCAGCACGGTCGGCCCGGCGGGCAGCACCCGGTTCTCCACCCGCAGGTGCGGGCGACCCCGGAACACGTCGTAGACCGGCCGGTTCCACCGGTAGACCGTGCCGTTGTGCAGTCGCAGTTCACCGAGGGTGGGCACCCCACCGGCGGCCAGGGTCGCCGCGGGATCCTCCTCCTCGCAGACCGGCAGCAGGGCCGGGAAATAGCGCACGTTCTCCTCGAACAGGTCGAACACGGAGGTGATCCACCGTTCGCCGAACCACACCCGGGGTCGTACGCCCTGGGTCTTGATTTCCTCGGCGCGGGTGTCCGTGGCCTGCTGGAACAGCGGGATGCGGGTCTCGCGCCACAACTCCCGCCCGAAGAACAGCGGCGAGTTGGCGCCGAGGGCCACCTGTACCCCGGCGATGGCCTGGGCGGCGTTCCAGTAGTCGGCGAACTGGTTGGGGCCCACCTGCACGTGGAACTGGGTGCTGGTGCAGGCCGCCTCCGGGGTGATGGTGTCCGCGGTGACCGCCAGCCGCTCCACCCCGTTGATGGCGATCCGCAGATCCTCACCCCGCGCCGCGAAGATCTGCTCGTTGAGCAGGGCGTACCGGGGATTGGCCGACAGGGTGGCCGCGGTCAGGTGCTCCGGCAGCACGGTCGGCAGGATGCCGATCATCACCAGGTGGGCCCCGACCGTACGGGCCCGCTGGTCGGCGGCGTTGAGGGTGTCCCGCAGGTGCTGCTCGAACTCGACCGTGCCGGTACCGGCCAGGCGCCGGGGGGTCACGTTGATCTCGATGTTGAACTGGCCCAGCTCGGTCTGGAAGCTCGGATCGGCGATCGCCCGCAGCACGTCGGCGTTGCGCATCGCCGGCATCGAGTCCTCGTCGAGCAGGTTGAGTTCGATCTCCAGCCCGGTCATCGGCCGGTCGATGTCGAAGCGGGACTCGCGCAGCATCTCGGCGAAGACGTCGAGGCAGCGACGAACCTTGTCCCGGTAGCGAGCCCGATCCTGACGGCTGAAGGTCTGTACGCCGACTTCCTCGCCCATGGTCACCACCTTGTCACCACTGGTACCCCCAACGTCGCATGTCCATGCACTCCGGGAAAAGTCCGGACGTCCGGTTGTCCACCATCCGGTGCACGGATGTCCGGCCTTGCTGCCCGACCCGGCGTCGCGGGCCGGCGCGGCAGCGGCACTACCATGGCCCTCGTGCGCGACAAGGTGACCCGGTTGTTCGTGATGGCGGCGATCGCGGAGGCGATCTCCTGGGCCGGCCTGTTGGCCGGAATGGCGGTCAAGTACGGCCCGCCCGGCAACGAACTGGGGGTGCAGATCTTCGGTCCGGTGCACGGCGCCCTGTTCGTGATCTACGGGGTGCTGGTGCTCGCGGTGGCCCGGCTGCGGGGCTGGCGCATGACGACCGCGGTGGTCGCGCTGATCTGCGCGGTACCCCCGTTCGCCACCATCGCCTTCGAGCGCTGGGCCCGTCGGCGCGGCCTGCTGGGGAGCACCGAACCGGTACGCGAACCCGCCCCGGTCGGCTGACCTGGCCGCCGCGGACGCGGCGGCACCTCAGCGTCACCGGCTGCGGCACCCTCAGGTCAGGGCGGTGCAGGCACCCAGCCCGGCGATCAGCAGCACCCCAAGGGTGGCCTGCAACAGCAGCGGGGGCCCGAGATGCGACCACATGGTGGCCGTACGCGGGCGCAGCAACTGTCCGGTGGTCAGGTTGACGATCCGCTCGATCTTCGGCGCCAGGTCGGGGTCCCCCTGGTCGCGCAGGGTCAACTGGACGAGGTCGGCCGAGTGCAGGGCGCTCTGCGGCAGATGCCCGTGCAACTCCACCTCGTACAACCGGCCGTTGTCGTCGCGCAGCCGGATCGGGGTGACCAGGTATTCCGGGCCCTTCTTCAGGTCCTTGAACTTGCGTCGACCGCTGCCCGAGCCGGCGGACAGGGCGGCGCGGACCAGCTTGGCCAGCAGGCCGACCACCCCGGCCGCCGCCAGCACCAGGACCAGCGCGGGCTGCTTCACCCGTACCTGTCGGGGATAGCCCTCCATCAGGCGGACCACCCGGGCGGTGAGGATGCGGCCGCTGGGGTGCAGGCTGCGCCGGGAATACGATGTCGTGTCCATTTTCCCACCACCCTGAGTCCGCGACTGTGCACAGATCGTATCGATCCACACGATTGATCAACATGAATGAAATTCGGTCATGTGATGGGTCATGCGGTCGGTCACCCGGCGTCGAGGAGGTGACAAGCCGGGTGGGGCGGGTAAGCGCGGGGCCGAGCTGGAAAGGGGTCGAGCATGCAGTTGTCTTTTCTGCGCCCGCTCTACGACCGTCCTGGTCCGTGGTGCTCGGTCTACCTGGACGCCTCCCTGGACACCGAGGACGCCCACGCGGCACTGGATCTGCGCTGGCGTGACCTGCAACGGCGACTGGCCGAGCAGGGTGCCGACGAGCCGACGATCGCCGCCATCGACCGGGTGATCCGGGGTCACGATCCCATGCCCGGCGACTACGGCCTGGCCGTCTTCGGCACCCGGGGCCGGGTGGTGCTCTCCGAGTACCTGTCCGCCCCGCCGCGTCGTGACCTGGCCGCCTACTCGGCGCTGCCGCACGTCATGCCGCTGCTGGCCCAACGCGGCGAGCAGGTGGCCTGGGTTCGGGTGCTGGCCGACCGCACCGGGGCCGACGCGATGTCGGTGAGCGCCGGTGGGGTGCCGCGTCGGGCCCAGGTCGTCGGCCGGGAGGACTTCCAGTTGCGCCGGGTCCAGCCCGGCGGCTGGTCACAGTCGCGCTACCAGCGCGCCGCCATGGAGGCGTGGCACCACAACGCCGGAGATGTCACCGCCGCCACCGTGGAGCTGGCCGAACGGGTCGGCGCCGAGGTGGTCGTGGTCGCCGGGGACATCCGCGCCACCGGCGTGATCGCCGCACAGATGCCGCAGCGCTGGCAGGACCTGGTGGTACGCACCGATGCCGGCTCCCGGGCCGGGGGCGCCGACCAGACCCTGCTGGACGACATCACCGTGCAGACCGTCGCCGAGGTCGCCGACCAGCGGATCAGCGCGGCCCTGGACCGCTTCGGCATGCAGGAGGATGTCGGCGCCGGGCTCGACGCCGTGGTGGCCGCCCTGCAGCGTAACCAGGTCGACACCATGCTGATCGTGGACGACGCCTCCGCCGACGGTGAGCTGTGGATCGGCCCGGCCGCCACCGACATCGCCACCGAGCCGGATCAGCTTCCCGGGGTCGGGGACCCCGAGCGGGTACGCGCCGACGCGGCCCTGGTCCGCGCCCTGGTGGGCACGGACGCGGAACTGACCGTCCTCGGCCCCGACGAGGCGCCGGAACTGGCGGACGGAGTGGGTGCGGTGCTGCGGTACGTAGACCCCGCCACTCCGGGACGGGGCGGTGCCTGATCCACGGCTGTCGGACACGGTCGTCGCACGGCTGGCGGCCTGGCGGGTACCACGGGTGTTCGGCATCCCCGGGGAGCCGGTCGCGGAACTGGTCGAGGCGTTGCACGCGGCCGGCGGTGAACCGGAGCTGGTGCCCGTACGACACGGCGGGAACGCGGCCGCCATGGCCATCGCGCACGCCCGGCTCACCGGCGGGGTCGGCATCTGCCTGAGTCCGGCCGGACCGGCCGCGTACGGGCTGCTCGGCGGCCTGGACGCGGCCCGGCGGGACACCCCACCGGTGGTGGCCATCATCGGTGGGGAGGACCCCGTCCGGGTCGACCAGATGGTCGCCGGGCTGTGCCGACAGGTGTGGCATGTCGAGGATCCGCGACGGGCACCGGCCCGGGTGGACGAGGCGGTACGCGCGGCCCTGGCCGGCCGGGGACCGGTCTGCCTGGTGCTGCCCGGTGCCCTGGGCGGCCCGCGGCCCACCCCCGCCGACCCGGCCGGGGCGGTCGTCGAGGAACTCTCCGCCCGGTTACCCCCGGCGGCCACGGTGACGGTGGACGGGGAACCCGACCTGATCCGCCACACCGGCCGACTGCCGCCCGACGCCACGGTCCTGGCCTGCGCCGCCCACGAGGCCCCCGGGGCGGCGCTGTCCTGTGCCGTGGCCGCCAAACTGGCCGACCCGGACCGGCCGGTGTTCGCCCTGGTCACCGACGACGGGATGCGCGCACAGGGGTTCACCGAGCTGGTCACCATCGCCCAGGGCTGGCCGAGGTGGCCCGATCCCCGGCTGGTCGTGCTGGTGCTGCACACCCGGGCCGGTCACCCGGCCGACGAGGTCCCCTACGCCGGCTGGGCCCGCCTGCTGGGCCTGCACGGCGTACGCGTCACCCGCCCGCCCCTGCTAGGCCCCGCCGTCACCCAAGCCTTGACCGCCGACCGCCCCTCCGTCCTCGACGTCCCCCCAACCCCCCACCCCTGACCCACCCCACCCCCCGCCCTCGTCGCCCCGCCCGCCCCCTTCGCCCGTCGATCTTGCACTTTGTGTCGCCTTTATGCACTGTTTGCGCCCTTTGTCGGGGCAGGAAGCGCATGATCGCCGCGTGAGGGTGTCGCCGCGTGGGGGTGTGGGGTGGTGTCGGGAACGGTCAAGATCCGATGGTTGATGCCGATGGGTGGGGTGATGCCCTGTTTAACCCGCATCCGGGCGGGAAGCCGGGGCGCGTGAGCGAACGGGGCAGGGTGGGGCCGGTGCGCAAGGTGCGGCGGGAGGTCATCGCGGCGGGTGCCGGGTTGGCCGGTGACCGGGTGGTGGCGATGGGCAGTACCGCCCGGGTCCTGGTCGCGGCCATCGCCCGGGGACTGCGCGGGGAGGACTGCGCCGATCTCGGCCAGGTGGGACCGATGTCCCGGTTCGTCGGCACTCCTGATCCGGTCCGCCGGGCGGTGGCCGTACGCTCCGCCGGTCGGGTGGCCCTGACCGCCGGGCAGGCCGCCGAGGTGGACGCGGCCCGGGTCGCGGAGTGGTTCGTCGGTCAGTATCCGGCCGGTCGCTACCCCGGGGTGCTGCTGGGCTCGCCGCACGGCGCCGCCGCCCACCTGGCGGTGGCCCTGGGGGTGCCCTGGCTGCCGGCGGGGTTCGAGATGGTCGCGCACTGGCCCAAGGGCTCCGTGGACCGCCCCAGGGCCGCCCTGGACCACGGCGCCGCCCTGGCCGGACGGATGCTCGCCGGCAACCCCGACCTGCACCTGCGGCAGGTGCACTGCCCGGCCAGCCGGGGCGCGCTGGCCTCGGCCACGGTGGCGCTGACCGCCCGGTGGCTGAGTCTGCCGCAGGCCTACCGGCGCTTTCTGGCGCAGCGGCTGGAACCGGGGGCCCCGGTGGTGGTGCTGCGCGACGCCCGGACCTGGCCGGTCTTCGAGGCCGCCGAGGGGCACAGCTTCCAGGTGGGCTGCCCGGCCAGCGGGCTGGACCCGGTGGACTTCCACCCTGACAGTCACACCCTTCGTCAGGTGCTGCGGTCCGCCGGGGGCGACGGGGCGCAGTGGGAGCCGCCGGAGATCTCCACTCCGCCCGAGGGCGCCGAGCACGGGGTGGAGGCCGGTTTCGACAGCAGTGTCGCCGGCTGGGCCGGGCGCGAGGGACATCCCCTGCACCAGATCGTCGTCCCCAGTCCCGCGGCCTTGAGTGCGGCCACCGCCGACCTGTACCGCCGCTGGCTGCGGGCCGCCGGCAAGACCGGCAACCGTCTGGTGGTCGAGTGCGGCCGGCTGCTGGACCCCTGGCAGGTGGTCCGCGCCGGCATGGTGCCGTACTGGTGCGAGAACGCCACCCGGCGCTGTGTCGAGCAGGCCGAATGGTGGCTGGCCGGCAGCGAGCCCTTCACCTCGGTGGACGTCCTGCCGGAGCCGCCCGGGGTGCGGTCCCCGGCCCTGGCCGGGCTGCCGCAGTGGCTGGCCGTCGCCGGCTTCGGCCGCCGTCGTCGGGCCCTGGACCGAACGGCTGCCCGCGGCTACCCGGTCACCTCGGTACCCACCCGCCGGGCCACCGAGGTGCTCCGCGCCCAGCCGTACGACCTGCCCACCCCGCCCCGCATCGAGGTGGCAGACGCCCTGGCGGCGCTGCGGGCCGGCAGCGCCGCGCACGGCCTACTGGTTCGTTGACCTGGCGAAACATCCTCGCGAACCCGCGCTCCCGTGATTGAGTACCTACGGAGCGGGAACACCGCCGGCTGCGACAGGCTGATCACTTGGCGTGGCAGAGGGCCGTCGCCCGCTCGCATCCCAGTCATGTAACCCAGTCCACCGGCCCGTGCGTGTCCACGCCCGGGTGCGGTGCCGGCCGAATCCGGGCGGGGTCCTTCCTGAGGGAGGCGCGGATGTTCGGACAGACCACCACGACCACACCACCATCCACCGATCGGGGCCTGGAGGACCTCGACGCGGCGGCGCTGGCGTACGCGGCACGGATCGAGGGGTTGCCCCCGGAACGTCGCCACGAGGCGCGCGACGACCTGGTGCGCTTCGCGATGCCCTTCGCCGGACGTCTGGCGCGCCGGTACCGGGGGCGTGGGGAGCCCCTGGAGGATCTGGAGCAGGTGGCCCGGTTGGGTCTGGTCAACGCCGTTGACCGGTACGACCCGGAACGGGGCTCGTTCACCGCCTACGCGGCGATCACCATCGTGGGTGAGATCAAGCGGCATTTCCGGGACCGCACCTGGGGTGTGCATGTGCCCCGTCGGCTGCGGGACCTGATCCTGGAGGTGGGGCAGGCTACGGCGGCCCTGACCAGTGAGCTGTCCCGGGCCCCGACGGTGGCCGAGTTGTCGAAACGGCTGGAGACCCCGGAGGAGGAGATCCTCGCCGCCCTGGAGTCGGCCGCCGGGTACAGCCCGGCCTCGCTGAACGCGCCGGTGGGTGGGGAGAGTTCGGCCGAGTTCGGTGACCTGGTGGGCGAGTCGGACATCGCGCTGGAGTCGGTCGACGACCGGGTGACCGTCAGCGGGCTGCTGCACCGCCTGCCCTGGCGGGAGCGGCGGATCCTGGCCATGCGGTTCTACGGCAACCAGACCCAGGCGGAGATCGCCGCCCGGTTCGGCATCTCCCAGATGCACGTGTCGCGGCTGCTGTCGCGGGCCCTGACCTGGCTGCGTCAGGCGATGCTCGCGGACACCCCGCCACCCTGGCAGAACGGGACCGCCGAGACCGAGTCGGCGACGGCCAACCGTCCCGCCTCGGTACGGGCCCGCTGACGCCCGGAACGGCGGAGACGGACGGTCAGCAGGGCGGCACCGACCGGTGCCGCCCTGCTGACGCGCGTACTCCCGCTCAGTTGTCCGGGGTGTCGCCGTGGCCGCGCGGATGCCGCCACCGTTCGGAGGACTGTGGACCGCGATCGGCGCCCAGGGGGTTGTCCTCCGGTTCGTCGGTCTCCTCGAAGCGGGGCCGGAGCACCTCGTCCGGTTCCGGCACCTCGACCGGTCGGGCTCCGGAGCGGGGATCGGGGTGGTAGGCGGTGGCCTCCTGGGCGCCGTGCGCCCCCTCGGCGCTGGGCGACTCGGGCCGGTGCTTCTCCCAGTGCATCTCGTCGTGCAGCTCCTGGGGTGGGCGGGTGGTCCGTTGCGGCAGGTCACTACCCAGATCGGAGACGTAGGGCCCGTACTTGGCGTCGAAGGCCGGGCGTTCGGAGCGGATCCGGGGCATCTGGTCGAAGTTGCGCAGCGGTGGTGGGCAGGTGGTGGCCCACTCCAGCGAGTTGCCGAAACCCCAGGGGTCGTTCACGGTCACCACTGCGCCGAACCGCCACGACTTCCAGGCGTTCCAGATGAAGAACAGGGTGGAGGCGCCGAGGACGAAGGAGAAGATGCTGGAGATCGTGTTCAGGGTGGTGAAACCGTCCGTGGGCAGATAGTCGGCGTACCGGCGGGGCATCCCCTCGTTGCCCAGCCAGTGCTGCACCAGGAAGGTGCCGTGGAAACCGATGAACATGGTCCAGAAGTGCAGCTTGCCGAGCCGCTCGTCGAGCAGCCGCCCGGTCATCTTCGGCCACCAGAAGTAGAAGCCGCCGAAGAGGGCGAACACCACCGTGCCGAACAGCACGTAGTGGAAGTGGGCCACCACGAAGTAACTGTCGTGGGTGTGGAAGTCGGCCGGCGGGCTGGCCAGCAGCACCCCGGTGAGTCCACCCAGCAGAAAGGTCACCAGGAAGCCGATGGCGAACAGCATCGGGGTCTCGAAGGTGATCTGCCCCTTCCACATCGTGCCGATCCAGTTGAAGAACTTGACCCCGGTCGGTACGGCGATGAGATAGCTGAGGATGGCGAAGAACGGCAGCAGCACCTGGCCGGTGGTGAACATGTGGTGTGCCCACACCGTCATCGACAACACGGTGATCGCGGCGGTGGCGAGCACCAGGCCGGTGTAGCCGAAGAGCGGCTTGCGGGAGAAGACCGGGATGATCTCGGTGATGATGCCGAAGAACGGCAACGCGATGATGTAGACCTCGGGATGGCCGAAGAACCAGAACAGGTGCTGCCACAGCATCGGCCCGGCGGTGTCGGCGTTGTAGACCTGCGCGTCCAGCAGCCGGTCGGCGCTCAACGCCAGCAGCGCGGCGGCCAGCAGCGGGAAGACCAGGATCACCAGCACGCTGGTGAACAGCATGTTCCAGGTGAAGATCGGCATCCGGAACATGGTCATGCCGGGTGCCCGCAGGGTCAGGATCGTGGTGATCAGGTTGACCGCGCCGAGGATGGTGCCCAGCCCGGAGACGACCAGGCCGACCACCCACATGTTCGCGCCGACCCCGGGGGAGTGCTGGGCACTGCTCAGCGGGGTGTACGCGGTCCAGCCGAAGTCGGCCGTCCCCTGGGGGGTGAGGAATCCGCCGATGACCATCAGTCCGCCGAACAGGTACAGCCAGTAGGCCAGGGCGTTCAGCCGGGGAAACGACACGTCCGGGGCGCCGATCTGGATCGGCACGATGTAGTTGCCGAACCCGAACGCCGCCGGGGTGGCGAACAGCAGCAGCATCACCGCGCCGTGCGAGGTGAACAGCTGGTTGTACTGCTCGGGGGAGAGGAACTGCATGCCCGGCCGGGCCAGTTCCGCGCGGATCAGCATCGCCTCGATCCCGGCCACCAGGAAGAAGCCGAACGAGGTCATCAGGTAGAGCAGCCCGATCTGTTTGTGATCGGTGGTGACCAGGAACCGGACCAGCTTGCCGCCCGGCAGGGTCTTGTTCAGGGCGCCGGGATAGCCGCCGAACTGGGCCGGTGCGAGGATGGCCGGCCCACGGTCCTGGCCGGTCTCGGTCGGTACCCGCTTGGGCATGATGCTTCCACCCCGTCGACGACGCCAAAGGACGGGCGTGACTACCCGACCCGCCGACCATGTAACCAGGCGAGAGGGGGGAATTCGGTCAATTCGCCAGTAGTGTTGCCCAGACGGCCTTTCCGTCGCCGGCCGGTGCGCTACCCCACCGGGCGGCCAGTTCACGGACCAGCAGCAGGCCCCGGCCACCCTCGTCGCGCTCACCGGGACGGCCGGGCTCGGCCGTCTCGGGGCTGCCGTCGACCACGGTCAGGTGCAGCCAGGGCCGGCGCAGGGTCAAGGTCACCTGCATCGGGGTGCCGGCATGCCGGACCACGTTGCCGACCAGTTCGCTGAGCACGATCGAGGCCGGTTCGACGGCCGCGGGCAGATCCCACCGGGCGCAGGCCTCGGCGACCAGTTCCCGCGCGCGTCGGCAGGCCGCCGCCACCGGCTCCAGCCGCAGCCGCACCCTCGGCACCGCCGAGGCCCCCGCCACCCGGGCCGCCTCGTCGCAGTCATGGCGTACCGGCACCACCCGGCAGGCCGGGGAGGCGGCCAGCGAGGCGGCCGGGTCCGGGTACGGCGCGCAGATCACCATCGGCACCACCGGCCAGCCCGCGGCCTGCCGCGCCGCCGCGGTGAACACCGCCACCGCCAACGGGTCGTGCACGGTCAGCCCGGTCAGGTCCACCACGAGCGCGTCGGGCTGGGTGGCCAGACACCGGTCCAGCGCCGCGAAGGCCTGGCGGGTGGTGGTCAGATCCAGGCTGCCGGCGAGGCGTACGACGGTGACAGGTGTCCCGTCGTCCACGTCGCAGGTGATCCGGCTCGCCATCTCCGCCCTCGTTCCGCCGGTGTCGCAGGGCTGTCAACTACCCGGCGTCCCGCCCACCGAAACGGCCTCCCCGGGCCGGGTGGGCCGTCATGTGGGGCGGGTCACGCCGCGGCCACCCGGCGTGGCAACCGGTGGCGCAGTTCGGCCAGGGGCGGCCGTTCCTCGACCCGTACGTCACTGACGACGATCTCCCGGTCCAGGTTCGGCAGCGCCTCGGAGCCACCCCGGCGGAACTGGGTCAGCACGGCCGTGGGCAGCATCTCCGGGCTGGCCCAGCCCCGACGCTGCAACCGGGACCAGACCGTCAGCATGATTTGGGCGGACATCCGCCCCAGGGCGGCGGTGTCCTGGTGCCGGTGCTTGCGTTCACCCAGGTCGACCTGGGCCAGGGCGTCCAGGCCGACGAGTTCGAGCAGGTCGATCAGCATGGCGGTCTCGACACCGTAGCCGGAGACGAAGGGCACCCGGGCCAGCACCTCGCGGCGGCCCGCGTACTCACCGGCCAGGGGCTGCACGAAACCGGCCAGTTCCGGCCAGAACAGGTTGAGCATGGGGCGGGCCATCAACTCGGTAACCCGGCCACCCCCGTCGGCCTCCACCGCGTTCCGGCCGATCAGCGGCCGGTGGTAGAACCCCTTCACGAAGTCCACCGAGGGGTCGGTGAGCAGGGGGCCGAGCAGCCCGGTGACGAAGTGGGGGCGGAACTCCCGCAGGTCCGCGTCGATGAAGGCCACCACATCCCCCTCGGCGGCGGCCAGCCCGGCCCACAGGGCGTCGCCCTTGCCGGTCAGCCGGGGCAGCCCGTGGGTCATCGCGTCCTGGCTGACCACCTCCGCCCCGGCCGCCCGGGCCACCTGGGCGGTGCGGTCGGTCGAGCGGGAGTCCACCACGATCAACTCGTCGACCAGGGGCACCCGGTCCACCAGATGTTCGCGGATGGTCGACACGATGGCCCCGACGGTGGCCTCCTCGTTGCGGGCCGGCAACACCACACTGACCCGGCTGCCCCCCTTGGCCCGCAGCAGCCGCCGGGTCGGCCAGTCCCCGGCGGAACTGGTCCGGTAGGTGGCCCAGGCCTCGACAACCGGCGAGACCAGAGGTTCGGTGTTCCGCACAGGCACCCCCTTCGCGGGAGCACCGGGATTCCCCGGTGCTCCGTGTTAGCTAACCGGATCGCTGTCTCTAGCTTGATCACAGCCCTGCTCCGGGCAGGTTCCCGGCCGGTGAAGCTTTGATTGCGGTGCTGCTTTACGCCCGACTCTGCGCCCTGCTCCTCGCCCTGGTCAGCCGGGGTCGCCCCGGGTCGCCGAGGCGGTCGGTCCGGACGACGCGGCGGCCGGGCTACCTGGGCGTAACCTCAAGGCGCGCCGGGGAGGGCGCGAAAGAGGCCTCCGGTCGCGTACCGTTGCCGCTCATGGGTGTGTCGCAACGGTTGAAGACCAGGTTCCGCCGGTTCCTCCAGCGCCCGGGGACCACGGTCGACCTGGCCCCGCTGGAGAAGCTGCTGCCGGCCATCGAGGCCCGCGAGGAGAAGGTCCAGGCCTTCGACGACGCGGAGCTGACCGAGGCGGCAGGGGTGGCCTCGACCTACGAGGAGATCTGCGCCCTTGGGCGCGAGGCCGCCCGCCGCGGCCTCGACCAGCGGCCGTACGACGTTCAGCTGCTCGGCGCGATGTCGCTGCTGTCCGGCAAGGTCGCCGAGATGGCCACCGGTGAGGGTAAGACCCTGACCGCGGCCATCGCCGCCTACGGGCATGTGCGGCTGGGCAACGGCCCGGTGCACGTGCTGACGGTCAACGACTACCTGGCCCGCCGGGACGCGCAGTGGATGGAGCCGGTCTACACCCTGCTCGGGCTCACCGTGGGCTGGGTCAACGAGGCCTCGACCCCGGCGGAGCGGCGGGCCGCGTACGCCTGTGACGTCACCTATGTGGCCGTCAGCGAGGCCGGTTTCGACTTCCTGCGTGACCAGCTCGTCACCGACGTAGCCGACCGGGTCCAGCCGGCCCTGCGCACCGCGATCGTCGACGAGGCGGACTCGATCCTGATCGACGAGGCCCGGGTGCCGATGGTCCTCGCCGGCTCGGTCCCCGGCGAGCAGGACCCGGTGCACGCCGCCGCCGCCCTGGTGCGCGGCCTGCGCAAGGGCAAGCACTACACGGTGGCCGAGGACGGCCGCAGTGTCGCCTTCACCTCCGCCGGCCTGGCCGCCGTCGAGGCCAAGCTCGGCATCGACCTGTACGACGAGGAGAACGTCGAGCAGCTCTCCGCGGTCAACGTGGCGTTGCACGCGCACGCCCTGCTGCACCGCGATGTCGACTACATCGTCCGCGACGGCTCCGTGGAGCTGATCGACGAGATGCGCGGCCGGGTGGCCCAGCGCCGCCGCTGGCCGGACGGGTTGCAGGCGGCGGTCGAGGCCAAGGAGGGCCTGGACGCCACCGCCGAGGGTGAGGTGCTGGGCACCATCGCCGTGCAGGCGTTCATCGGTCTCTACCCGAAGGTGTGCGGCATGACCGCCACCGCCGTGCTGGTCGGCGACCAGTTGCGGGAGTTCTTCGGGCTGGAGGTCGCGGTGATCCCGCCGAACACCCCCTGCGTGCGGGTGGACGAGCCGGACCGCATCTACGCCACCCGGGCGGAGAAGGACGAGGCCCTGATCGACGAGATCCAGCGCTGCCACGCCGCCGGACGCCCGGTGCTGGTCGGCACCCTGGACGTCAAGGAGTCCGAGCAGCTGGCCGCCGGGCTGGGCGCCGTCGGGGTGCCGTGCGTGGTGCTCAACGCCAAGAACGACGACGAGGAGGCGGCGATCATCGCCGAGGCCGGTGCCCACGGCGCGGTGACCGTCTCCACCCAGATGGCCGGTCGAGGGGTGGACATCCGCCTCGGCGGCAGCGACCAGAGCGACCAGGAGCGGGTCGCCGAACTCGGCGGCCTCTACGTCATCGGCAGCGGCCGGCACGACAGCCGCCGGGTCGACGACCAGCTGCGCGGACGGGCCGGCCGGCAGGGCGACCCGGGTGGGTCGGTCTTCTTCGTCAGCCTGGAGGACGACCTGGTCGTGCGGCACGCCGGCGACACCGTCCCGCCGTCGCCCCGGATGAACGCCGACGGTCTGGTCACCGACCCGCAGGTGGACTACGCCGTGGAGCACGCCCAGCGGGTCGCCGAAGGGGTCAACCACGAGATCCACCGCAACACCTGGCGCTACAGCGTGGTGATCGAGCAGCAGCGCAAGGCCCTGGCCGAGCGTCGGGAACGGCTGCTGACCAGCGACGTCGCCGCCCTGATGCTGCTGGACAAGATGCCGGAGAAGGCCGGCGAGATGGACGAGGACCTGCTCGCCCGGGTGGCCCGGTCGATCGCCCTCTACCACCTCGACCGGCTCTGGGCCGACCACCTGGCCGAGCTGTCCGAGGTCCGCGAGGGGGTGCACCTGCGCGCCCTGGGCCGACTGGACCCCCTGGACGAGTTCCACCGGGCGGCCGTGCCGGCCTTCACCAACCTGGTCCCGGAGATCGAGGCGCGCACCCTGGCCACCTTCGCCGAGACCGAGTTCGACGAGGACTGGCAGCCGGACGCGGCGGAGCTGGTCCGGCCGACCGCCACCTGGACCTACCTGGTGCACGACAACCCGTTCGGCTCCGAACTGGACCGGCTGATCGCCTCGGTCGGTCGACGGCTCAGCGGAGCGGGCGCTCGCTGAGGCGTACCGACCGATCCGGTCGCGGCCCCTCCCGGAGGTACCCGTACCCTGGGAGGGGCCCCGCTTTGCACCGTTTCGACCATAGTTGTGGCGGGTAGTAGGGCGGGTCGTTGACGCCAGGGTCGCCGTCGGGGCCGCCCTGGTGCCTGTCTCGGAGCCGAGGAGGAGACCGTGAGGACGCTGGCCAGGCGTACGGGGGCTGCGGGTCGGTGAACCTGGAGACGAGTCCACCGCTGATGGAGACCCTCGGCGTGTTGGAGACGGCGGCCCTGTTGCGGGAGCTGACCGCCGGACTGATCGGTCTGGACGATTTCGACGAGGCGCTGTCCGCCCTGGTCCGCATCACCCGGGACGCCATCGCGGGGGTCAACTGGTGCGGGTTCACCGCCCTGCGGGCCGGTGAGCCGGTCGGGGTGGCCGCCTCCGACGCCCCGATGAGCGGGCTGGACGACCTGCGGTACAGCTCCGACACCCCGGCGATGGACGCCATCCGGCTGCGGGAGATGGTCCGGGCGGAGAACCTGGCCACCGAGCCCCGCTGGCCGCACTGGCGGGCCCAGGCCACCGAGTTGGGGGTACACGGGGTGATCTCCGCCCCGGTCGACGTGGACGAGCAGGTGATCGGGGCGATCAACCTCTACGCCGACCGGTCGGACGCCCTGACCACCGGCCACCAGCTCACCGCCATGCTCCTGGCCGAGCAGGCCGGTCTGCTGCTGGCCGCCGTACGGGACCGGCAGCGGCGCAGCGCCCAGGCCGACGCCCGGGACGCCGCCCTGCTCGGCGAGGGGGTGATCGGCCAGGCCATCGGGGTGATCATGACCCAGCGGGGCTGCCCCCCGGAGGACGCCCTGGAGGTGCTGCGCAGCGCGGCCACATCGCTGTCCATCCCGTTGCGGGAGGTGGCCGAGCGGCTGGTCAGCACGGTCTCCCGTCCTCGGGACAACTGAGTTCCCGACCTCGGACGACTGAGCCCGGCTCTCGTTTCGCCCTGGTGGCCCCCGGGTAGCACCCTGGACTGGTGGGCTGATTCCAATCCCAGGGGGGAACGATGCAGAGCCGACTGCGGGTGCAGGGGCACCCCATTCAACCGATGCTGGTGACGTTCCCGTACGGGCTGTTCGTCTGCGCGACCATCTTCGACTTCGCCCAGGTGGTCGGCGGCCCGGCCCTGCTCGGCGAGGTCGGTTACTGGACCGTGGTGGCCGCCCTGGTGGCGGCGGGACTGACCACGGCGGCCGGCATGGTCGACCTGTGGGACGTGCCGCCGGACCGGACCCGCAGTACCGCGATCAGCTTCAACCTGGTCAACGCCGGCATGGCCGGGCTGTTCCTGCTCTCCTGCCTGGTGCGGGCGGAGTCGCCGACCCGGGGTGCGACCGCCGTACTGCTGGTGGTCGAGGTGCTCGCCCTGGCCGTCGGGGGTCTAGGGGTGGCCCTGGGCGCCCGGCTGATGCGCCACTACGAGCCCGGTCGGGCGGAGCCGACCAGCTTCGACGCCCTGCGTGGCTCCGGCACCCCGCGTGCCGCCGCCCTCAGTGGCGTCGACGCCCGGACGGTCGAGATCGTCCGCCCTCGTCGGTAGCCCGCCGGGCCCGGGGGGCACCCGGGTAAAGGCGTTGCCACCGGTCAGCCACTCCGGAGACCCTGAGCCCTGTGTCCAGGCAGGCGAGTTTCGAGGAGTTGGTCGCTGAGGGGGCGACCGCGCCGGTCGAGGGCTGGGCCTTCGACTGGCTCACCGGACGGGCCACCGAGGAGCGTCCACCCTGGGGGTACGCCCGCCTGGTGGCGGAGCGGATGGCGACGGTCGACACGGCGCTGGACATCGACACCGGCGGGGGAGAGGTGCTCGCCGAGGTGCCCCACCCGCCGCGGCTGCTGGTGGCTACCGAGGCCTGGCCGCCGAACGTGCCGGTGGCCCGGGCCCGGCTAGCCCCGATCGGGGCCCGGGTGGTCGCGGTGGGTCCGCACGCGCCGCTGCCGCTGCGCAGCGGCGCCTTCGACCTGGTGGTCAGCCGGCATCCGGTGCACACCGACTGGCCCGAGGTGGCGCGCGTGCTGCGGCCCGGTGGGACGTTCCTGTCCCAGCAGATCGGGCCGGGCACCGTACGCGAACTCAGCGAGGCGATCCTGGGGCCGCTGCCGCCCCCGGCCCACCGGCACCCGGAGCAGGCGGTCGCCGCCGCCGAGGCGGCCGGGCTGACCGTCGTCGACCTGCGTACGGCCACCCTGCGTACGGTGTTCCACGACATCGGCGCCGTGGTCTGGTTCCTGCGCAAGGTGGTCTGGACGGTGCCCGGTTTCACCGTGGCCGCCCACCGGCCGGCGTTGGCCCGGCTACACGAGCGCATCCGCGCCGAAGGCCCCTTCGTGGCCCACGCCAGGCGTTTCCTCATCGAGGCCCGGCGTTGAGGTCAGGCGGGACGCAGCAGGGTGAGCATCTCGGACAGGTCGAAGAACTGCGCGGTCTCCACGGCGGAGGGGTTGCCGTGGTCCGGGTCGGCGCCGGCGGCCAGCAGGGCGCGTACCGCCTCGGCGTTGCTGCGGAACACCGCCGCCGCCAGGGCCGTCTGTCCCCGGTCGTTGGTCCGGGTGTGGTCGGCCCCCCGGTCTAGCAGCGCGGCCACCGTCTCCGGGTGGGCGTGGTACGCCGCCAGGATCAGCAGGGTGTCGCCCTTGTCGTTGGTCAGGTTGACCGGCAGCCCCGCGTCGACGTACCCGGACAGTTCGGCGGTGGCCCCGTCGCGCGCCAGGTCGAACATCCGGTGCGCGAACTCCAGGGTCTCGGCGTCGAGTTCCTCGCTCACCGGGTCAGGTTAGTCGCCCCGCCGAGGGGGCGCTCGGCCCGGCCATCCGTGCCCCTCACTGGCTGGGGATGCGGTAGCCGTCGAAGGAATCATGTCCCGGCATTCGGGATAACCTACTAAACCTATAGGGTTTGCATCCTAGACTGGTGGGGATCCTGCCGACCATCGCGAGGGACCTCATGCCTGCCCTGTTCGCCACCGAACCCGACCTGCTCGCCGTCGCCCGGCGCTGGGCCGGTGACCCGACCCGCTGGCCGGTACCGCTGCGCTTCGACCCGGCCACCCGGTGGTACGCCCGGCTGGCCGCCGACGACGACCACGAGGTGTGGGCCCTGAGCTGGTTGCCCGGACAGGGCACGGACCTGCACGACCACGGCGGCTCCTCCGGGGCCTTCCTGGTCGCCTCGGGAGTGCTCACCGAGCAGACCGTCAGCGGGGCGGGGCTGCGTCCACATCTGCTGGCCGCCGGCACCGGCCGCCGATTCGGCCCCCGGCACGTGCACATGGTCACCAACCGGCATCCCGAGCCGGCGGTCAGCGTGCACGTCTACCGCCCCGCCCTGCGTCGGATGACCCGCTACCACCTGGACGGAGGTCGGCTGCGCGTCACCGAGGTGGCCGAGGCCGGCGTGGCATGGTGAACCCCCTTCACCCGCGCAACACCTGGAAGGAACGATGATGCCGCAGACCGACCCCGCCGCCCACTGTCCGACGCCCCCGCCGGGCTCCCGGGGGATCGAGGAGATCCTCAGCGCCGCCCGGGCCCGGCTGGACCGGCTCGACCCGGAGCAGGCCCACCTGGCGTACCGGGGCGGGGCCCTGCTGGTCGACATCCGACCGGCCGCGCAGCGGGCCGCGCACGGCACCGTGCCCGGGTCCCTGGTGGTCGAACGCAACGTGCTGGAGTGGCGCTTCGACCCCCGGTGTCCCGCCCGGCTGCCCCAGGCGGTCGGCTACGACCTGCCCGTGATGGTGCTCTGTCAGGAGGGCTACACCTCCTCGCTGGCCGCCGCGTCGTTGCAGGATCTCGGCCTGTTCCGGGCCACCGACGTGATCGGTGGCTTCGCCGCCTGGCGGATCGCCGGCCTGCCGGTGCTGGGCCCCACCTCGTTGATCCGCCCGTCCACCCCCGCGCCCCCGGCGACCGCCGGCCGGGTGTCCCACTGATCAGCCACGCCCACCCGGCGTGGCGGTAGCCCCCAGGAGGCCGTCGTGTCCGTCGTCGCCATCACCCCACGCCAACACCCCTCCGGCCGTACCCACCGGGGTCGCCTCCTCCGGCGACGCACCGGACCCACCCTGACCATCACGGTCGACCTGGCCGCCGCGGCGACGAGCCCGCGCCTGCATCGGCTGGTGGAACTGCTCGGCGAACTGGCCGAGTCGGGGGAGGGGCGGCTGTCCGGCGACCCGGTCGCCGCCCCGCCGGCCGATCCGAGCGTCCTGCGCATCCTCACCGGACCCCGGACCGTCCGGCAGGGCGACCGGGTGATCCCGCTGACCCGCATCGAGTACGACCTGCTGCTGTTCCTGGCCGAGCGGCCCCGGCGGGTCTTCACCCGCCTCCAGCTGCTCAACCAGGTCTGGGGGTACGACCACGCGGTGGCCCGCACGGTGGACGTGCACGTGCGTCGGTTACGCGCCAAACTCGGCCCCGGTACGCCGCTGCTGACCACCGTCCACGGTGTCGGCTACCGACTGGCCGACGATGCCCGGGTGAGCGTCGAACGCTGAGTCGACGTCCAGCGTGGCGGGTCCCGGTCGGGGCCGCGCCACGCTGACCAGGTCCGGACCCGGAGTCTGGGCAGTTAAGCAGGCCCCGTTCGGGCAGGTGATCGTGGCTCCCGACGAAAGGTGAACTCCGGTGTCGACCCCCCGTATCGGGTCAAGTTGGCGACTCTGCTGTAATCATCTGGCCTCGTACGCAGAGCGAGCGGACGGCTCCGAAGTGTCGGCCAATTGTCACATTCACACAACGCAGCCGCCCCTTGACCCGCACACCGGCGCCGGGAAACATCGATAAAGCGGCGTCCCGGGGCCGTGGGGAAAGCCCGGACCAGCCTAGGAGGACCATGTCGGTCAGCCCCGCTTCGTCGCGCGCCGGATGGCATACGTCCCAACCAGCGGTCCCCGGTCGGCCACCCGGCGGTCAACGCCGCCCCACCAGCAGCGCGACCCCGGTCATCACGGTCACCCTGTCGATTCCGCTGGCCTGTGAGGAGTCCCTGACCCCGGCCGCCCGCCAGCTGTTGGAAGCCGCCAGGGAGCTGCTGGAGAACGGCGAGGGCACGATCGTCAACGGGGGCCCGGCGGTGCCGGAGCGGCGCACCGAGGTCGTACCGGCCGGGCGGGCACCGACCCGACCCCTCGCCCCGACCATCCCCACCCTGCACATCCTGGCCTCCTCACGGTCGGTGCTGCGCGACGGCGAGCCGCTGCCGCTGACCCGGCTGGAATTCGACCTGCTGCTGCACCTGGTGGTGCATCCCCGTCGGGTGTTCACCCGGCTTCAGCTGCTCAACGCCGTCTGGGGTTACGAACACGCCGGTGTGCGTACGGTCGACGTGCACGTACGCCGACTGCGCGGCAAGGTCGGGGTGGACGTCCCCCTGGTCACCACGGTCTACGGGGTCGGCTACCGGCTGGCCGACGAGGCCCGGGTCACCCTGGACGAGACCGGCTGAGCGCCACGGGCGATCGGTCCGAGGATCACCGGGCAGGATTGTCGGATGCGTGTGCGTCCCATCTCCCCGCAGCGACTGGTCACCGAACTGGCGCAGCGACTCGCCGACACCGACCCGACCCGGCGCCTGCGGGTGGCCGTGGACGGCCCGAGCGCCGCCCGCCCCGAGGAGATCGCCGCGGCCCTGGTGGATCCGCTGCGGGCGTGGGGTCGCCCGGCCCGGCACCTCCGCTCCGAGGATTTCCTGCGCCCCGCCTCGGTACGCCTGGAGCGGGGCCGGACCAACCCGGACTCGTACTACGAAGGCTGGGTGGACGAGGCCGGACTGCGCCGGGAGGTGCTCGATCCGGCCGGGCCGGACGGGGACGGGCGGATCCTGCCCTCCCTGTGGGACCCACGCACGGACCGGGCCAGCCGGGCCGAATACGTCGAGTTGCCCCCGAACGGGATCGTCCTGGTCAGCGGCGCCTTCCTGCTCGGCGGAGGGCTGCCCTTCGAGATCACCGTGCACCTGGAGATGTCGGCCGCCGCCCTGGAACGGCGTACCCCTGCCGACCTGGCCTGGACCCTGCCGGCCCACGCCCGCTACGCCGAGGAGGTGGCCCCGGCCACCTTCGCCGATCTGGTGGTCCGGTTGGAGGACCCGCGCCGGCCGGCGATCGTGGAATCCGTGCCGGACGCGGTTTGACCTTCGGGCCACCGGGGTAATCGCGGGGCTCACAGCGCCCGGGTGATCACCAGCCGGGGCGGTATGACCGGGTGGGGTGGTCCCATCCGCGATGACGATGAGTCCCAGGAAGGCAGGCAGCCATGCTCGTCCACGACACGGTCGGCACGGGCCGATCCCAGGCGGAGATCGACCAGATTCGGCTCTCCCTTCAGGCCCGCTACGCCGAACTGTCCGAGGAGTACGAGCAGGCCGTGCAGCAGAGCCAGGTGCTGCGGCTGGTGGAGGTCGGCGACACCGCGGGCGACGACCAGGCCGACAGCGGCACCAAGACCGCCGAACGGGACACCGCGCAGTCGCTGTTGCGCACCATCCTCGACCGCCGGGCCCAGTTCGAGCACGCCCTGACCCGGCTCGACGAGGGCACCTACGGCTTCTGCGAGGGCTGCACGGCACCCATCCCGGTGGAGCGGCTGGAGATCTTCCCATCGGCCACCACCTGCGTGACCTGCAAGCAGACCCGGGAACGTCGGGCCGCGTGAGCGGGAGCGGTCGGCGGTCGGTCCGGAACGCGGAGCAGGGCACCCATGGGCGAGATCACCGTGGGGACCGCCTCCTGGACCGACCGCACCCTGCTGGACTCCGGGTGGTACCCCCAGACGGCGGACACCCCGGAGAAGCGGCTGGCCTACTACGCCCGGCAGTTCCCGCTGGTCGAGGTCGACGCCACCTACTACTCCCCGCCGGCTGAGCGGACCGCCCGGCTCTGGGCCGACCGCACCCCGCCCGGCTTCACCTTCAACATCAAGGCCTTCAGCCTGCTCACCGGCCACCCCACCAAGGTCAGCGCCATCTACCAGGATCTGCGGCCGGCCACGGACAAACGCAACCTCTACCCGGACGACCTGCCCCCGCAGGCGTACGAGGAGGTCTGGACCCGGTTCCTCAGCGCCCTGGACCCCCTGGTCGAGGCGGGCAAGCTCGGCGCCCTGCTGTTCCAGTTCCCACCCTGGTTCACCCTGCGCCGGGACAACAAGCAGTACCTGCTGGAGGTGACCCGGCGCTGCGCGCCGCTGCGTCCGGTCTTCGAGTTCCGGCACGCCTCCTGGTTCGACGGGGACAACGCCGCCGAGACCCTGGACTTCCTGCGTGAGCATCGGTTGGCCTACGTCAGCGTGGACATGCCGCAGGGACACCGGTCCTCTGTTCCGCCGGTGCTGGCGGCCACCTCGGATCTGGCGGTGGTCCGCTTCCACGGCCACAGCGACAAGTGGACCAGCCGCGACATCCACGAGAAGTTCGGTTACCGCTACTCGAAGCGGGAGTTGGCCGACTGGGCCCCCAAGCTGCGCGAACTGGCCGATCAGACCCGGCAGACCCAGGTGTTGATGAACAACTGCTACCGGGACTACGCCCAGGTCAACGCCAAACAACTCCAGGCCCTGCTGACCGAATCCGACTGACCGCCGCCGGGGCATCTCACCCGGAGGGGGTGAGGGTGGGTCACCTCGCCTCGGCGCAGGGTGGTGGCAGCGCGGAGATCGTCCGCGCGAGACGACCGCACGGAGGTGGATGGCGATGACGGTGACACCGCATCGGCGGCGGAACGCCGTCCTGCGGGTCGTCGGGGCAGCCGACCGGGCTCGGCGGGCAGGTCCCGGGCTGGGCAGCCCGATCCGCCCGCGACCCGGGCCGGTGGGGCCGCCGCGACGCCCCGACGACCGACGGTGGGAGACCGACCTACGGAGGTGGACAGATGGCTGAGCGGTTCGAGTCGGCGATAGAGTCCTCGGTGGACAAGACCAACCTGATCCTCAAGGACATCGAGCAGGCGTACGGCTGGCCCAAGGCGCAGCGCAACCAGTCCTACGCGGCCCTGCGTACGGTGCTGCACCTGCTGCGCGACCGGATGCCGGTGCAGGAGTGCGCCCAGTTCTCCGCGCAACTGCCGATGCTGGTGCGGGGCCTCTACTTCGAGGGCTGGCAGCCGGAGAAGGTGCCGATCAAGCTGAACCGGGAGGACTTCCTCCAAGAGGTGCGTCAGGGCTTCCCCTACGACACGCAGGGCGGCCCGCAGCGGGTGGTCCAGGTGGTGCTGGACACCCTGCGCCGGCACCTCTCCCCGGGCGAATGGGAGGACGTCCGGTCCACCATGCCGGAGGATCTCGTCCCGCTCATGCCCTGACCGTCCGGCTCACCTTGATCGACTTCGCTACGCCGGAATGGCGGTTTCCCGCAGCCCTGGATCCCGCCGTTTCGGCGTAACGGCGCGGGCTACCCACCCTGCCGGCCTACCAGAGGTCGAAGTGGAACACCTCGAACGAGGTGCCGTAGCGCACCCCCAGCCGGGTGCCGACCGGTCGGGCCCCACCTTCCAGGAACTCCTCGGCGTCGAAGCTGCCGTCACCCAGCCCGGTCAGGTACGCCTCGTGCGCCAGCAGGGAGGCCACCCCCTTGTCGAAGGTCTCGGTGGTGTCCACCCCGTGCTTCGACCGGGGAGAGGAGGCCGCCCAGACCTGGCGTACCCCGCCCCACGGCTCGATCGCCTCGGTCAACTGCTCCGGGAAGATCCACCGGTTGCCGGCGTCGCGTACCGCGTCCAGGGTGGCCCGTCCCACCGCGATGTGATCGGCCTGGTTGAGGGTGTCGGCGCCGTCCCAGGTGGCCCGGAAGTTGTTGGTGATCACGATCTCCGGCCGGTGTCGACGGACCACGGCGGCCAGTTCCCGGCGCAGGGGCACCCCGTACTCCAGGATCCCGTCGGGCAGGCCCAGGAACTCGACCGTGTCCACCCCCACCAGGGCCGCGGAGTCGCGCTGCTCCTGCTCGCGTACCTGTCGGGCCTGCGGTGGTGGCATCCCGTCGATGCCGGCCTCCCCGCTGGTGACCAGGCAGTAGACCACCTGTTTACCCTGCCCGGTCCAGCGGGCCACCGCGGCGGCGGCGCCGAACTCCAGATCGTCGGGATGGGCCACGATCGCCAGGGCGCGCTGCCAGTCCTCGGTCACCGGCTCCAGGGGTTCCAGTGCTTCGGTCATCGCCACCTCCGTACTGCTCGGCTCGCCCCATCCTGTCACTGTCGGCCGTATTGCACCGGAATCGACCTTCGCCACCGCAGCCCGCACGCCGGTCCCTCGGGTGGGGGTACCGAGCGGGGCGAACCGGGCGTGTCGCGGCGAATCGGCGTCTACGGTGGGTGGCACTGGTTTAGAGAAGATCGCGCGTGGGGTACCACGCGCGGCACGGCAAACCCCACCGACGGCGGGGGCTGGTTTCATCCGAGGGAGCACGATGCCACTCAACGACGACGACATCCAGAGCACCAGCGGCGGCGGCCTGGAAGGCCCGGCCGACGGCGGCGCGACCCCCGGTCAGCACGACGGTGGGGCGGACGGCAGCGCCGAGGGTCCGGCTGACGGTGGTGCGACGCCGGGTCAGCACGATGGTGGGGCGGACGGCAGCGCCGAGGGTCCGGCTGACGGTGGTGCGACGCCGGGTCAGCACGATGGTGGGGCGGACGGCGCCGCCGAGGGTCCGGCCGATGGTGGTGCCACGCCGGGTCAGCACGACGGTGGTGCCGACG
Organism: Micromonospora sp. NBC_01739; assembly: GCF_035920385.1. GTDB lineage: Bacteria > Actinomycetota > Actinomycetes > Mycobacteriales > Micromonosporaceae > Micromonospora. The sequence goes on from NZ_CP109151.1 coordinate 1,267,374, forward strand.
GTGCGGCCTGACGACCGAGCACGATGACGCGACTCGATGCGCCGGGCGGCGGTGTCCGCCCGGCGGTTGCGTACCCGACCTCCGCGCTGGCCCGCTGTGTCAGCGTCGAGCCGGAGAAGTTCGCCACCGCCCACTGGGGACACACCCCGCTGCTGTCCCGCGCCGCCGAACTGCCCAACCCGGCCGGCTTCAACGACCTGCTGAGCCCGGAGGACGCCGACGAACTGCTCAGCCGCCGTGGTCTGCGTACCCCCTTCCTGCGGGTGGCCAAGGACGGCCAGGTGCTGCCGGCGGCGCGTTACACCGGCGGCGGTGGCGCCGGCGCCGAGATCGGCGACCAGGTCCTGGACGAGAAGATCCTCCAGTTGTACGCCGGGGGCGCCACCCTGGTGCTTCAGGGTCTGCACCGCAACTGGCCACCTCTGATCGACTTCACCCGCGACCTGAGCCTGGCGGTGGGGCAGCCGTTGCAGGTCAACGCCTACCTGACCCCGCCGGGCAGCCAGGGCTTCGCCACCCACTACGACACCCACGACGTGTTCGTGCTCCAGGTCGACGGGCGCAAACATTGGCGGATCCACCCGCCGGTGCTGCCCGATCCGCTGGAGCGCCAACCGTGGGGCGGACGGGCCGACGAGGTCGCCGCCACCGCCGCGGGACCGGCCACCCTGGACGTGGTGCTGGGGCCGGGTGACGCGCTCTATCTGCCCCGGGGCTGGCTGCACAGCGCCCAGGCGCAGGAGTCCAGTTCCCTGCACCTCACCGTCGGCGTCCGGGCCCTGACCCGGTACGCCCTGGTCGAGGAGTTGCTGGCCCTGGCCACCGAGGACCCCCGGCTGCGGGCCACCCTGCCCTTCGGCATGGACCTGGCCGACCCGGAGGCCATCGAGCCGGAACTCACCGAGACCGTCGAGGCGCTGCGCGACTGGTTGTCGCACGCCGACCCGGCGGCGGTGGCCGCCCGGCTTCGGCAGCGGGCCTGGTCGGCGTCCCGACCCGCCCCGATCCGTCCCCTGGCCCAGGCCGCCGCCCTGGCCACCTTGACGGTCGACAGTCGGGTCACCGTCCGCCCCGGCCTGCGCTGGCAGTTGACCCTCACCGGCGACCAGGTCACCCTGCGCCTGTTCGACCGCACCATCACCCTGCCCGCCTACTGCGAACCCGCCCTGCGCGCCCTGCTCACCGGCGAGGTGACCCGGGTAGGCGACCTCCCCGCCCTGGACACCGACACCGACCGCCTGACCCTCACCCGCCGCCTCCTCCAAGAAGCAGTCCTAACCCCCTAACCCCTCCCTCCCTCCCTCTGCGCGCCGATCTTGCACTTTCGGTCGCTGATTCGCCCCGATTCGCGGCTTCTGCGGCGACGAAAAGTGCAAGATCGATGCGCAGATAGAGGGGCGGGGCGGGGAGGGGTGGGGGAGGGAGGGGTGGGGGGAGGGAGGGGTGGGATTAGAGGGTGGTTAGGAGGAGGAGGGTGGTGGTGAGGCCGGCGGACACCACCAGGAGGACGGGGCGGGGGGTCAGGACGGCGTGTTGGCGGTCGGCGATCAGGCGGGCCGGGAGCAGGCCCAGCACCGGGCCGAGGAGGGTGATCACCAGAGCCAGCACGGGTAGGCCGACGGCCAGTTCACCCTCGCTGCGGGCACCCAGGGCCCGGGCCCCGACCCCCAGGGCGTACGCCAGCACGGCACCGCCCACGCCGCACAGCAGCATCAGCGGGTTGACCTTGCTGGACAGTTCGCCCCGCTGGCGGGTGCGCCGCAGCAGGTCGCGTACCCCCTCCAACAGCGGCAGGGGGTCGCCGGTGGCGTCGGCTCTCGGTGTCGGTGGCGCGCCGGCGCGGCGTCCGCCGCCGCCCAGCCGGGCATTGAGTTCCTGCCACAGCACCGAGACCTCGGCGTCGACCCGTTCCTGGGTCTCCCGGGCGGCTACCAGTTCCCGCTCGGCCCGGTTGACCTCCTCGGCGGACTCGGCCACCGCCCGGTCGGCCGCCGCGCACTGCTGCTCGTACCAGCTGTGCGCCTCGGCCTGTTGCTCCCGCACCCGGGCGGTCAGTTCGGCCAGACGCCGCAGCGCCGCCGCGTAGGTCTGGCTGGTCACCGGTTCGTTCATCGGGCTGGTCCGTAGGGGATGATGGTCTGCCCGGTGCGGTGCACCGCCCGGTCGAAGAACAGGCCCCGCCACGGCCGGGGATACCAGTCCGGCCCGGTGCCGGGGTAGAGGGAACCCAACTCCCCGCCGTGGGTGTCCAGCGCCACCCAGGCCCCGATCTGGTCAGTACGGGCGCTCGGTCCGCCCAGGTCGGCACGCATCCGGGCGATCCCCCGCCACCAGGCCAGCACATGGGTGCGCCGTTCCGGGCCGTCGTGCAGGATCCGGCGCAGGTGGGCGCCCCCGGTGGCCTTCCCGATCCGGGTGGCCAGGGCCCCGGCCGCCGCGTCGACGGCGAACAGCAGCAGATAGTGGGGGGCCTGGCTGACCCCGGGGGCACCCAGCCCCTCGGCGGTCTCGGCCAGCAGTTCGGCCACGCTCTCCTCGTCGTACCAGGCGGCGTCGTCGGCCAGTTCCTCGTACAGGGCCCGGGCCGCCGGGTCGGCGTCCGGGTCCAGGCAGGCGATGGAGAACCGGGCCGTACCCGGACGGTGCTGGCGGGCCAGGGAGCGGGCGGCGGCGTCCAGCACCGCGCAGGCCTCGTCGACCCGGGTACCGAGCACGGCCAGGTTCCGCCCCGGAGCGCGCGGTAGCCGCAGGGCGGCCGACCGGGCCTGTACGTCGATGATCTCGCCGAGCAGGGCCACCGGGCCGCGGGGGGTGCCGATCTCCGGGGCGGTCAACGCCCGGAAGTCCGGCGCGTCCGCCAACCGGGGGATCGCATCGCCGTCGAACAGCCGCGCCGGTGCCGCCTCGGCCGGACGCATCCGCCACAGCCGGTGCTGAAGCTCGCTCCAGGTCTCCCAGTCACTGGCCGAGGGGATCCGGGCCACCTCGTTGCCTTCGGGCAGGCCCGACTCGGCGTTGACCACCGCGTGGAACTTCGGTAGCGACTGGGCGGCGTCGTTGCGTTCGGCCAGGATCCGCAGGGCCTTGGGCAGGGCGATACGCAGGGTGAACTGGGCCACCAGCGCCGGACGCCCCCACAACGCCTCGATGCCGCGTACGTCCTGGGAGGCCAGCACCAGGTGGATGCCCTGGGAGCGGCCCCGCCGGGCCAGGTCCTCCAGCAGGTCGGCGGCCTCCCGGGCCACCGCATCCCGTCCGGCCAGCAGCATCTGGAACTCGTCCACCACGGCCACGATCCGGGGCCAGTGCCCGGTGGGGTCCACCGCCCGCAGCTCGGCCAGCTTGGTGACCTCGTGTTTCTTCGCCGCGTCGGCCCGGCGGCGCAGCTCCTCGGCGAGGAAGCGCAGCAGCGCCAGACCGAACTCCCGGTCGGTGTTGACATTGATGCCGACCAGTCGCATGTGCGGCAGCCAACTGGGGTCCCGCCGCCCCTGGGCGAACCGGGCGAAGGACACCCCCTCCTTGAAGTCGAGCAGGTAGAACTCCAGCTCGGCGGGGGAGTAGCGGGCGGCCAGGGCGCCGATCCAGGCGAAGATCAGGTTGGTCTTGCCGGTGCCGGAGGGCCCGCCGATCAGCGCGTGCGGCGGATAGTCGCCGAGGGTGACCAGCACCGGGCGGCCGTGCGGCCCCTCGCCGATCGGGGCGGTCAGCCCGGTCGCCGAGTCCTCCCGCCACATCTGCTCCGGGGCGGGCAGCAGATCGGTGAAGGGGGTGGGGGCGGGACCGGCGTTGACCACCGAGGCGATCTGGCGGCAGGTCTCGGTGACCAGGGCGGCCGGCGGGGGCGGGTCCAGGTGCACCGGCAGGGTGTCGACCCGGGCCTGGGCCCCGGTGACCCGTATCCGGGTGACGGTCGGTTCCGCCGGCAGCGGCACACCCTGCACGATCAGGTGGACCCCGCAGGCCGCGCCGGCCCGGACCACCCGGTCGAGTTGGCCGCGTTCGTGGCGGGACAACTCCTCCCCGCCGAGCAGCACCGCCACCCGCCAGGGCTCGGGTCGGCGGCCGGTGGTGGCGGCCAACTCGCGCAGGGTGGCGTGTTCACCGGCGAGCACGGTCTCGTTGATCCGGCGGATCTGCTCCACCAGGTCGTCCAGCAGCCGACCCAGCCCACCCGGCCCGACGAAGGTGAGCAGCCCGGCGGTGCCCAGGGGGGCGAATCCGGCCAGTCCGCCGCCCAGGTGATCGGGGTCGTAGCCGACCACCCGCACCCCTCCCGGCACGGCCCGGCCCAGGCTGCGCAGCAGCAGGGCGGAGACCACGGCGGCGCAGCCCTCGGGGTCTCCGTCGAGTGCCACATGGCCGGCGTCGAGCAGGGCCACCAGCGCCGGCACCGGGTCGACATCGGGCAGTTGCACCGTACCGATGCGGGTTGCGCCCGGGGGTTCGGCGCGATCGGCCGGGGTGGGCCGCCATCGTTCCCACGGCACCGAGCCCGCCCCGGGCGCCTCCCGGGCCGCGGCCTCTGCCGCCTGCCGGGCCAGGGCCGCCAGCCGCGCGGTGTGCTGGGCGTCGATCTCGGCCAGGCGCTTGTCGCGTTCGGCACCCACCCGCTCGGGTACGCCGAGGGCGGCCCGCCGCACCCGTACCGCCCGGTCCCGGGCGGTGGCCAGGGCGGTCTGTGCGGCCTCCGACCTGTTCCGGGCGGAGCCGAGGGCGTCGGCGAGCATCTCCCGGACCCGGACGACGAGCTGGTTGCGCCGATCAGCCATCGATCCCGTTCCCGGGCCGGCCGTTCGTCCCCTGCTCGGTGGTGGGCCGTCTCGGTGGGCCGGCCGACGGTGGCTCGCGCCGGGGCGGGCGGGCCTCGGCGGCTCCGGTCGGCTCCCCCGGGGTGCCGGCGCTCTCCGGCAGGTCGCGGCCGAGCCGGTCGAGCAGGACCCCGGCGAGTACGCCGGCGGTGACCGCCGGATCGGCCGCGTGTGGCTGCTCGCCCTCACCGCGTCGCGGCGGTGGCATCCGGCAGACCCGGGTCAGCATGGTGTCCAGCACCGGGGCGGGCAGACCGGGCAGCAGGTCCCGCACCCGGCCGTCCAACTCGCGGTGCAGCCGGGGCAGATCGTCGCCCCGGGGCGGGTGGCCGAGCAGTTGCCCGGCCAGATCACGCAGCAACGGGGGTGCCACCGCGGCCAGCCCCAGGCCGACGTCGGCGTGGGCCCCCCGCAACTCCCGGTGCAGCCGGTCCCGGTCACCGGCGCGTACGCCGTGCACCACCCGGCGCAGCAGTTCCCGGGAGTCGGTGACCCGTTCGTCGGGCCGCTCGCCCGACCCCTCGCCGCCGCCGGTCAACTCCGCCACCCGCACCGCCCACCAGCGGCGCAGCCGCACCTCACCGGCCGCTTCCGGGGCCTCCTCGGCGACCATTTCGCTGGCCGGGGGAGCGTCGTGGGCAGGCCGACGCTGGGGTGCGACCGGCGGTGGTGCCGCCCCGTCGGGGGCCAGCCCGATCGCGGCCAGGTATTCGGTCAGCTGCTCCTGGGCCACCCGCAGCGCGTATCCGGCGGTCTCGGCGTGCTCGACCGCAGCGGACAGCTCCGGCACCCCCATCGGGCTGGCCGACTCCTGCCGTACCCAGCGCAGCCGCTCGGTGGCCAGCCCGAACTTCTCCAGGGCCTGCGCCAGCAGGCCCAACGGCAGTTCCTCGGCGGAGGCCCGGACCTGTGCGCCGACATCCTCGACGATGGACACGCCCGGCCCCTAGAGTGTCGCGACGTACTGCTGGGCCTGCTCGACCGCGACGAGCGTCGCGGCGAGGCACTCCTCAAGCTCCTGACTGGCCTGGGTCAGCGACGCCTGCGCCGCCTCGACGGTGGTGTGTCCGCTGCCCTCCAGGGCACCGGCGAGGGTCTGCTGCGCCTCGGCCAGTTTCTCGCCGGCGGCCTGGACGGCGCTCTGGCCGTCACCGATCTGTTGGAGCGCTATCTCGATGGCTGCCTTGAGCTCGGCGACGCTCGCCACGCGGGAACCTCCTGGGGGCGGGGAGGACTCCATTAGAGCCTATGCCGGTTACGGAACGGACATCCGCCCTGTCAGTGTTGCTGCCTTGCTGACCGGTTGTCGACCGCAGGGGACGTGAGTCCGATTCGTGAGACCCGGGGTCGTGAGATCACCAAACGTGATCAATGCCTGGTCGCAGCGGCGTACGGGCGGGATCAGGGGCGCAGCCATCGGGGGCCGTACACCTCGGCGCCGAGCACGGTGACCCGATCCCGCAACGCCCGGTCGGCGGTGACCACCAGGCGTCGCCGGTCGCTCGCGTCGGCGACCAGCTCGACCACGGCGTCGTCCCCGGAACCGGTGGCGGAGACCACCCGCACCCCCTCGACCCCGGGCACCTTGCGGGCCGCACCCTCGACCACCAGCACCACCTCCACCGGCGGGGGCAGATCCGGCGGCACCCCCTGCCCACTCAGCGGCACCAGGGTGTCCCGCAGGCGGGCGGTCGCCCCGGCCCGGTCCCACCACCAGCCGTCCGGCCGGGATCCGACCACGTTGGCGGCGTCCACGATGAGCAGCGGAGTCGCGTTCATCGGCCCACCATGCCACCCGGCCCAGGGCGCGGCGTGACCGCCGCGCCGGGCGGCCTGGGTCGCTCACCCGCCGTCCCCGCTCCCGCCGTTTCGGCGAAACGGCGGCCTCCTGCTGCCGCGGACACCGCCATCGCGCCGAAACCGAGTCGATCAAGCAGCCGGGGTGGCGTTTGTCCGGCCGGGGGCCGGGTAGCCCGTGCCGACCCGTCTCGCGCCCGACCGCGGAGGAAGACATGATTGGACCCGGCGACTTCGGTTCGGACCCGTGGGACGAGTTCCTGGCCCGGTACTTCGGTCGGGGTGAGGGTGGGCGTCGGTCCGCCCACCGGGTCGACATCACCCGACTGATGACCGCGGACGCCCGGGAGATGCTCGCCGACGCGGCCCGGCGGGCGGCGCAGCGCAAGAGCAACGACCTGGACACCGACCACCTGCTCTGGGCCGCCCTGCAACGGGAACCCCTCCAGGATCTGGTGCGTCGCGCCGGGGCCGATCCGGACACCCTGATCAACGCGTTGGGTGGGCGGGGCGACGGTGCTCCCCGGGGCGAGGTGCCACACAACCTGTCCTTGACCCCGGCGGCCAAGCGGGCCCTGCTGGACGCCCATCAGCTGTCCCGGGCGATGGGCGCCAACTACATCGGTCCCGAGCACATCCTGATGGCCCTGCCGCTGAACCCGGAGTCGCCGGCCGGTCGGATGCTCGCCGCCGGGCGGATCCAGCCGGAGTCCTTGCAGGCCGCCAACGCCGAGCGGGGGCCGATGGCCAACCCCCGCCCGGATCGCGGCACCCCCACCCTGGACCAGTACGGCCAGGACCTCACCGAGCTGGCGCGCAACGACCAGATCGACCCGGTCATCGGACGGACCGCCGAGATCGAGCAGGCGGTGGAGATCCTGTCCCGGCGGACCAAGAACAACCCCGTGCTCATCGGCGAGGCCGGGGTCGGCAAGACCGCGATCGTGGAGGGCCTGGCCGAGCGGATCTGTGACGGTGACGTGCCGCAGACCCTGCTCGGCAAGCGGGTGATCCAACTGGACCTGGCCGGTCTGGTGGCCGGTACCCGCTACCGGGGCGACTTCGAGGAACGGCTGAAGAAGGTGATCGACGAGATCCGGGCCCACCGGGAGGAGCTGATCATCTTCCTGGACGAGATCCACACCCTGGTCGGTGCGGGCGGCGCCGGCAGCGAGGGCGGCATGGACGCCTCGAACATGCTGAAACCGGCCCTGGCCCGCGGCGAGCTGCGGGTGATCGGCGCCACCACCCTGGACGAACACCGCCGCAGCATCGAGAAGGACGCCGCCCTGGCCCGCCGTTTCCAGCCGGTGTTCGTGCCCGAGCCCAGCGTCGAGGACACCGTGGCCATCCTGCGCGGCCTGCGGGACCGCTACGAGGCCCACCATCAGGTGCGGTTCACCGACGAGGCCCTGGTCGCCGCCGCCGAACTGTCCGACCGCTACATCACCGACCGCTACCTGCCGGACAAGGCCATCGACCTGATCGACCAGGCCGGGGCCCGGGTCCGGCTGCGCACCCGGACCCCGGCCGCCGACGTGCGCGACCTGGAGCAGCAACTCGAGGAGGTACGCCGGGACAAGGAGCAGGCGGTCGCCGACGAGCAGTACGAACGCGCCTCCGCCCTGCGGGACCGGGTGGCCGAACTGGAGGAGCAGGTAGGCCGGGCCCGTGGCGAGGACGGCGGCGCCAACCAGGTACCCGAGGTGGGGTCGGAGGAGATCGCCGAGGTGGTCTCCCGGGCCACCGGCATCCCGGTCAGCCAGCTCACCGAGGAGGAACGCGACCGGCTGCTGCGCCTGGAGGGGCACCTGCACCAGCGGGTCATCGGCCAGGACGACGCGGTCAACGCGGTGGCCGAGGCGGTACGCAGGTCGCGTACCGGGTTGGCGGACCCGAACCGCCCGATGGGCAGCTTCCTGTTCCTGGGCCCCACCGGGGTGGGCAAGACCGAGCTGGCCCGGGCCCTGGCGGAGGCGTTGTTCGGCGAGGCGGACCGGATGGTCCGGGTGGACATGAGCGAGTTCCAGGAACGCCACACGGTCAGTCGGCTGGTCGGCGCCCCACCCGGCTACGTCGGGTACGAGGAGGCGGGCCAGCTCACCGAGGCGGTACGCCGCCGACCGTACGCGGTCGTGCTGCTGGACGAGATCGAGAAGGCGCACCCGGACGTCTTCAACATCCTGTTGCAGGTGCTCGACGACGGTCGGCTGACCGACAGTCAGGGCCGGACGGTCAACTTCAAGAACACCGTCCTGATCATGACCAGCAATCTGGGCTCCGAGTTGATCACCGGCACTCAGCGGTCGGTCGGCTTCGGTGCCGGTGCCCCCGGCGAGAGCCAGGAGAACGACGAACTGCGGGAGCGGCTGATGCGCCGCCTCAAGGAGAACTTCCGCCCGGAGTTCCTCAACCGCATCGACGAGGTGATCATCTTCCGTCGGTTGGAGGCCGAGCAGTTGCGGCAGATCACCGGCCTGATGCTGGAGGAGACCCGCCGTCGGCTGCACGCCCAGGACATCGAGGTGGACTTCACCACCGCCGGGGTCGACTGGCTGGCCGAGCACGGCTACCAGCCGGAGTTCGGGGCCCGACCGCTGCGCCGGGTCATCCAGCGGGAGGTGGACAACCAGTTGTCCCGGATGCTGCTGGAGCAGCAGGTGTCCCCGGGGCAGCGGGTGATCGTGGACGCCCGCGAGGGCCACCTCGACTTCGAGGTGGCGGCCGGGGAGCGCGGCTACACGGCCGCCTCCACCACCCATCCCCGCTGATCGGAATGTCCCCGGACCGGGAGGGTACAGATGACCGAACCGGAGGAGAACCGCGACGAGGACCGGGCCGACCCGATCGTCGCCCCGCCGACGGCCAACCCCGCCCGGGTGCAGGTGCCGGCGGAGGGACCGGGTGGGCCGATCGACGAGGGGGACCCGGAATCACCCGGGTCGCCGCCGGCAGAGGAGGGCTGATGGTACGCGAACAGCGACTCGAACCCGAGGTGGAAGTGCTCTGGGACGACTTCCACGCCGAGGTCAACGTGCCGTCCGAACAGCTACGGCAGTGGCTGCTGACCCGTGGTTCCGGTGAGGAGGCGTTCGGCCCCGGCCCGGATCTGGACCTGCCCGAACCGGGGCGGCAGATCCTCGCCGTACTGCGCAAGCGCAAGGTCGACCTGACCCCGGAGGACATCGAGGTGATGCGGGAGGCCGTGGAGCGCATCCGGGAACTGACCGCGGCCCGGCCCAGCCGGGGCAACGCCGACGACCAGTGGCGGCACTCCCTGCTCGACCTCGGACACGACGTCCTGGTGGTGAAGCGGTAGGGCCACTCGCCAGCGCCGCCGTCGGGACCCCCGACGGCGGCGCCGACGCTACTCCGTGCCCAGACTGGCGATGGTCAGACCGGTCGCCTCCGCGGCGGCCGTCCGGTCGGCGCGGGTCTGCTCCTCCCGGGTGAGCAGGTCGGCGTACTCGGTCAGGTCGGCCGGGTCCGGAACCTCCGGCAGCCGACGGAGGAAGGCTTCCACCTCCCGGACGGCGGTGGTGTGTCGCGCGGCCGCCTCGCGGAGGACCTCGCGGTCGTCGGCGGCGGGGTAGAGGTCGGTCATGGCCGCCCTTTACCCGCCCTCAGGCCGTTCGCACCCCGGGGTCCACCACCACCGGCGCCGTCGCCCGCAACCCGAACGCCGGGTTGCGCAACAACCAGGCCAGGTACGCCGGGTGTGGGGCCAGGGAGTCGGTGTACGAGGTCAGCGCCGTCTCCAACACCAGATCGGCCATCCGGGCGGCCGGTGACTCCGGATGCCAGCCCAGCATCAGCCGCCACCGCAGGGGGCTACCGGTCAACCGCCGGGTCACCAGCCCGGCCACCGGCCGGAAGGTGGCCTGACACAGGGCCACCGCCTCACCGGCGTCCACCAGATCTATGCAGCCGCGCACGTCGGTCTCGTACACCTTGCGGGGGGTGAACCCGGCCCGGGCGCAGGCGGCGGCGAAGCAGTCGCCGAAACAGCCGTCCCCCGGGGCGGCCACCCACTGCTCGTGGCGCAGGTCGGCCAGCGCCACCTCGTCGCGCCGGGCCAGCGGATGGGTCTCCGGCAGCAGCACCATGATCGGGTCTACGGCCACCTCCCGCCAGCTGAGCCCGTAGTCCGCCGAGGGGGTGGAGTCGCCGCACACCCCGGTCAGGGCGAAGTCCAACCGCCCACCGGCGACCAGCTGCGCCAACTCGTCCACTGACCAGGAGGCGTACGTGGTGATCTGGGCCTGTGGCTGCTCGGCGGCGAGCCGGTGCACCAGCCGACCCAGGATCGGGCTGTTCACCCCGCCGAACCGGTAACGGCGTGGGGCGTCCCCCGCGCCGGCCAACCGGGCCGCCTCGTCCTGAAGGCCCTTCATCGCGGGCAGCAGCACCCGGGCCCGGGCCAACACCAACTCGCCGAGGGCGGTGGGCCGGGCCCCCCGACGATCCCGTTCGAACAGCGGCCCGCCCAGGGTCCGCTCGATGCGCTGGAGCTGGGCGGTGAGTGCCGGCTGAGCTAAGCCCAGCGTCGAAGCCGCCTTGGTCACGCTCCCGGTCTCCGCGATGGCGCAGACCACCCGCAGGTGGCGCAACTCCAGGTTCATAGCGTGACGGTAGGGCCACGGAGCAGTTGGCGGTAGTGCCTGGAGGTATCAACGGCCATGAACATGCTCACTCAGCGCCCGGGCCGCTCCTCCAACTCGCTGAGCTGTGTGTGTCGGCCGGTCACCGCGTCCCGGAACTTGTCGACCAGGGCCACCGCGGGCTCGACGATCCGGTTCCACGGCGGGGTGTGCGGCACCCCCGGATGCGGGCGGGTGGGTGCGGCCTCCTCGGCGATCTCCAGCCGGTTGCCGAGCCGGACCAGTTCCTCCTCGGTGGCGGCCTGACACAGCCGCTGCACCAGCGGGTCGACCGCCGACACGTGGGTCTCGACCAGTTGGGCGACCATCGCCAGCCGGTCCTCGGTCAGCCCCCGCAACGCCATGAGCAGCGCGGCGTCGCCGGCCAGCACCTCGGCCACCGGCTCGTCGGCGTCCTCGAGGGCCTGGCGGACGGCCGGCAGCAGGTACTGCTCCTCCGCCGACAGGTGCCGGGACAGGGCGGCGACCAGGATCTCCCGGCCGTGCGCGGGGTCCGGGCCCGGCTCGACCAGCCGCCGGGCGAGCGCCAGCAACTGCCGGTGCTCCTCGGCGATGGTGTCGGCGATGCTGCGCCCCGGGGGCTGGTAGCCGTCGCCGGGGGTGGGCGGTAGCGGCGGCAAATGGACGGACACGGTCCCTCCTCGGCGGGGCGGTGGAGGGCCGATGATATGGCAACCTCGGCGCGGGGCAGTACCCGCACCGGTCGGTGTCGAAACCGTCTCACCACGGCGTCGGCTGTACCGCTGCCGCACGCGCCTGACCTGCGGGCTGGTATGAAGAGGCGATGACGAGTGACGCCCGCCCCGCCCTTCCCGCGCCGACCGACGAGGTCGTCGACCTCTGCCGGGATCTGCTGCGCATCGACACCACGAACACGGGCGACAACGCCACCAGCGTCGGGGAGCGCCTCGCCGCCGAGTACGTAGCGGAGAAGCTGGCCGAGGTCGGCATCGACCCGGTGCTGCACGAGTCCGCCCCGGGCCGGGCCAACGTGATCGCCCGGATCCCCGGCACCGACCCGAGCCGGGGAGCCCTGCTGGTGCACGGCCACCTGGACGTCGTACCGGCCGACCCGCACGAGTGGTCCGTGCACCCCTTCTCCGGTGAGCTGCGCGACGGCTACCTGTGGGGTCGGGGGGCCATCGACATGAAGGACTTCGACGCGATGGTCCTGGCGGTGGTACGCCACTGGCAGCGCACCGGGGTCCGGCCGCCGCGCGACATCGTGCTGGCGTACACCGCCGACGAGGAGGCCGGCAGCGACTACGGCGCGCACTTTCTGACCACCCGGCACCGGGAGCTGTTCGACGGGTGCACCGAGGCCGTCGGCGAGGTCGGCGGATTCTCGTACAGCTTGGACGAGAACCGGCGGCTCTACCTGATCGAGACCGCGGAGAAGGGCATCGACTGGTTGCGCCTGCACACCAAGGGCCGCCCCGGGCACGGTTCGATGGTGCACGACGACAACGCGGTCACCGCCCTGGCCGAGGCGGTGGCCCGGATCGGGCGGCACCGCTTCCCGGTGGTCGTCACCGACACCGTCCGGGCCTTCCTGGAGGAGGTCTCCGAGCTGCTCGACATCGAGCTGGACCCGGAGGACCCGGAGACGGCGATCGCCAAGCTCGGCCCGATCGCCAACATCATCGGGGCCACCATCCGCAACACGGCCAACCCCACCCGGCTGGCCGCCGGGTACAAGGAGAACGTCATCCCCGGCAGCGCCAGCGCCACCATCGACTGCCGCAGCCTGCCCGGCCAGTCCGAGCTGCTGGAGCAGCAGCTACGGGAGCTGATCGGCCCGGACATCGCGATCGAGTACATCCAGCGCCAGCCCGCCCTGGAGACCACCTTCGACGGTGACCTGGTCGAGGCCATGTCCGCCGCGCTGCGGGCCGAGGACCCGGGGGCCCACCCGGTGCCGTACATGCTCTCCGGGGGTACGGACGCCAAGGCCTTCTCCCACCTGGGCATCCGCTGCTTCGGTTTCGCACCGCTGCGGCTGCCGGCCGATCTGAACTTCTCGGCGTTGTTCCATGGCATCGACGAGCGGGTTCCGGTGGACGGACTACAGTTCGGCGTGCGGGTTCTCGACCGGTTCCTGCGTACCTGCTGATGCCGTGCCCGGTTCGGGCCCGGCAGCTGACGAAACTTCCTGAAAGGGACGCCTCCTATGACCGACCAGCACGGTGAGCTGGATGCCGCTCTCGAGCGCGTGATCGAAGCGGCCCGCCACCACCTGGCCGCCGTCCGCGCCGCGCAGGGCCGGATCGACGACGACGACGTCTGGCGGGCGTACGTCGCGCTGAACAACGCGTCCTTCGCCTACGACGAGCAGCTCATGGACGCCTTCGGTGAGGTCACCCCGTGGGATGTCGAGTCGATCGACCCCGACGAGGTCGACCAGCGCCTCGGCGCGGCCGACGGGGTGGAGGCGACCGACCCCCACCCCCAGGTGATCTCGGTACGCCAGCGGCGCGACTACCGGGTGCCGAGCGTCTCCGCGCTGATCCGGATCGCCGAGGCGGCCCGGCGGGAGGGCATCCCGGCCGAGGAGGAGGTGCCCCCGGTGGAGGGGGTCGGCGAGGCCGTGCTGGAGCTGCTGCAGAGCGGCGACGGTTCACTGTCCGCGCTGGACGTGCCCGAGTTGGAGCCGCTCGACGGGGTCGTCATGGTCAGCGAGGTCGGCACCCCGGTCGACCTGGAGTCCTTCGACGACGACGATGCGGTCGGCCCCTTCCAGCCGGCCACCGGTGACCGGCTGGTCGGGCGGCTCGACGAGCACCCCTTCCTCGACGACGAGGCCGAGCACGCGCACTGATTCCATGACCGCCGGGCCGCTGCCGTCATCCGACGGTGGCGGCCCGGGGGGCGGATCGACCCCGGGTCACGGGGTGTGCCGGGGTCGCTTCGACAGGGCCAGCAGCAGCATCACCACGATCAGCGCCCAGGTGATCACGTAGGTGACCATCGGCCGTTGCTCACTGGCCGCCCCGACATATCCGCCGATCGCGTAGCTGGCCAGGCAGAGCAGACCCAGCCCGGCGATCCGTCGGGCGCCGCTGGTGTCCCCGCGCTCGAAGACCCAGTCGGCCAGCCCTCGGGTGGTCCGCAGCACCGTGCCGGTCTGGAAGGAGGTCGCGGTCTGCACCCCGAAGGTACGGGAGACCAGCCCGCCGAGGATGCCGACCGGGAAGGCGCACAGGGCGGTCAGCACGGTCCGCTCGGTCAACGAGTCCCGACCCGAGTCGAGGGACTTGTCCACCAGCCCCCACAGCACCAGCAGGGCCAGCATCGCGAGTAGTTCCCACCCGGGGGGTCGCAACGGACCCGCAGTGGGGAACCGGCGCAGCCCGGCGCCGAGCAGACCGCCCAGACCGAACGCGATGATCGACGCCAGGGCGGACGGCCACGCCGGGAGATGCCCGGCCAGGCCCATACCGATGAAGGCTACGTTTCCGGTCTGGATTCCGACGAACACCTTGTACCGCAGGAACGAGAAAGCGTCGACGACTCCCGCCAATCCGGTTCCCAACATCAGGGCGAACAACGGATACCGAAAGTCGAGTTGGGTCGTGTTCCACTGTTGTGGGGACCCTCGCCCTGCTGGTCCGGTTCTGCCTTGACGATTGGACATTGCGCACCCTACCCGGACGCCTGATCCGGTAAACGCCGGCGCTTTCCGTCCTTCGTCGCTGGAACGGATTCCACCGAATGGCGCGATCGCGTGATTCCGCGTACGCCAATTGCGGGCCAGGATCACAGGTAGGCGCCCAGCCGTGCCGTCGAACCATGGACGGCCACTTCTTGCCGGGCGCTTTTCCCGCGACTCCTGAGGAGGTCCGTCATGGATCTGGTCTCCATGGCCGGATTGCGCGTCAAGCTCTACTCGTTCGCCGCTCTGGCCGCCGCCGGAGTCGCCATCGACGCGCCGATCTGGAGCATCACGGCACTCGTGTTCCTGTGTGCCGCGATCCCGCTCGCAGTCGCGCTCCAGGGCACTGGACGTGTCCGCGCGCTCTTTCTTCCGTCCCGGGACGCCACCATGGCGGCCCCTCAACGAGAGGTTGTTCGCGATGCGCAAGTCCGATGAGTTCGGCATGGGATCCAACGGCGGCGGTTCGCTGGTGGGCACCCTGCCGCGTAACCCGGCGATCGACGACACCCACCCCGACCTGGTCACTCCGCCCTCGACCGACGACGGCCTGCTGCCCAACATGGTGTTCCCCTTCTCGCTGGCCCACACCCGCAGGGAGAGCGGCGGCTGGACCCGGGAGATCACCGACCGGCTCCTGCCGATCGCGCACGACCTGGCGATCATCGACATGAAGCTGGACCCGGGGGCGTACCGGGAACTGCACTGGCACATCCAGTCCGAGTGGTCGATCATCCTCAAGGGCAGCGGCCGGATCGGGGCGGTGGACCAGGAGGGACGCAACTTCCTGGAAGACGTCAAGGCGGGCGACCTCTGGTACTTCCCGGCGGGCATCCCGCACTACATCCAGGCCTTCGAGGAGGGCATGGAGTTCCTCCTGGTCTTCGACGACGGGTGCTACTCCGAGGACGCCACCTTCCAGTTGACCGACTTCCTCGCCCACGTGCCCAGGTCGGTGATCGCGAAGAACTTCGGCTGGACCGAGGAACAGATGCGCAACCTGCCGGAACGCGAGAAGTACATGTTCCACGGGCAGGTGCCGCCGCCGCTGGCCGAACAGCGGGTCTTCAGCCCCACCGGCGACGTGCCGCGTACCTTCAAGCACGCCTTCCTGTCGCAGACCCCGGAGCGGTTCGAGGGGGGCAGCGTACGCATCGCCGACTCGACCAACTTCGCCGCCGCGACCACCACCACGGTGGCCATGGTGGAGTTGGAACCGGGGGCTATGCGGGAGCTGCACTGGCACCCCAACGGCGCCGAGATGCAGTACGTCATCTCCGGCCAGGGCCGGATGGGGGTGTTCAGCGGTGGCTCCACCGCCCGGACCTTCAACCTGCAACGCGGTGACGTCGGCTACGTGCCGATCTCCCTGGGCCACTACGTGGAGAACCTCGGCGACGAGCCGTTCGTGTACCTGGAACTGTTCCGGACCGCGAAGTTCGAGGACATGTCGCTGGCCCAGTGGCTGGCCAACGTGCCGCCACAGGTCGTCGCGGACACCCTGAACATGCAGCGGCAGGTCATCGAGGTGCTGCCCAAGGTGAAGAACGCCGTGCAGCGGCACTGAGCAGCGGCTACGGACGCCACGACCTGCCAGCGGGTCGTGGCGCCGGGGCCTGTTCAGGAGGGTCGGTGGGCGTCCCAGAGGCGGGCCAGCTGCACCCGGGTGCGGATGCCGAGCTTGGCGTAGATCGCCCGCAGTTGGGTGTCCACGGTGTGGAAGGAGACGAACAGCTCGGCGGCGGCCTGCTGTTTCGTGGCGCCTCCGGCGAGCAGTTCGGCCACCCGGGCCTCCGCGGGGGTGAGGGCCTCGATTCCGTCCGGCCGGAGCGGGTGCCGGTCGCGGGTGCCGGCGGCGAGGTGGCGGCGGAACTGCCGGGCCCGATCGTGGTCCCCGGTGGCGCCGAGGCGCGCGTACAGGGCGGCACACTCGTCGAGTACCTCGACCGCTTCCCGCCGAGGTAGGTGCGGCGAGCGCCCCAGGTCGAACATCGCGTCGGCCAGCGCCGGACGGGCCGCGGTGGTCCGCAGCCGGGCCACCGCGGTGGACAGGGCCGCCGGGTCGCCGCTGATGATCCCGTCGGCCTGGTGGGCGATGCCCTGCCACAGCCGGTTGTTCACCGTGCCGGCTACCCGCTTGAGGTGGTCGGCGAGGATCTGGGCGTGCCGGTGGTCGTCGAGCAGCAGGGCGGCGCGGACCAGTCGCGGACCGTGGTGGGGCACCAGCAGCAGGGGAGCCGCCGCCCGGTGCGACATCCGCAGCATCGCCCGCAGCAGGGGTGCGTGCCGTTCGGGTTCGGGATCGGCGGCCGCGGCAGCCCCCAGGCGAAACCATTGCAGGCCGTCCGGCCAGTCCAGGGCGGGTTTCTCCGGTGCCAGCAGGGCCCGGGCCATGGAGACCTCGTCGCGCCGCAGCAGCTCCTCCACCACGGTGCCGAGCAGGGTGGCCCGGGCCTCGTCGGGCAGCGCCTCGGCGGCCGGATCCTCCAGGGCCAGCCGGGCCCGCGCCGAGGCCTCGGCGAACTCGCCCACCGCCAGGCGGGCGACACAGTCCAGGGCGGTGACCAGGGGTCGGGCCACCCCGCCGAGGGTGTCGATCTCCTCGGTGACCGCCTCCAGGGCGCTTCGCGCGTCCGTGAACTGGCCGAGGGAGAGCTGGTTGGCGATCCGGTCCACCCGCAGGAAGACCACCTGGCTGCGGGCCCCCGGTGCGCTGGTGTCCACCTCGTGCAGGATCCGGGCGGCCCCGGGCAGGTCGGCGCCGACCGTGGCCTGGGCCGCCTGGGCCAGGGCCAGCCGGATCCCACCCTCGGGGGCCGGGGCGGTGCGGTGCGCGCGCTGCGCCTCGGCCAGCAGGTCACCGCTGTCCGGGTAGCCGAAGCGGGCGGCCACCGAGGCCCGCATGGCCAGGGTCCAGCTCCGTTCGGGGCCGCCCAGGTGCTCCTCCAGGGCCCGCTCCAGGTAGCGCATCGACAGTGAGGGGCGCTGGGTGGCGTGGTAGGCACCCAGCCGACCCAGCAGGAGGGCCCGCTGGTGTGCGGCGCAGCGGGCTACGGCGAGTTCGGTGCGCAGCAGGAGCATGGCCTCGGGCAGCCGTCCGGCGAGGAAGAGGTGGTCGGCCGTGGCGACCAGCCAGTCCAGTTGGTGATCGGGCGCGCCGGGTGCCCCGCAGGCCAGCAGCAGGTCCGCCGAGAGGGTGGGGCTGACCGCCGGGTCGGTAGCCAGCCGGGCGGCCAAGGCCCGAGCACCCTGTTCCACGGTCGGCATGGCCTGGAGCAACCGGCGGGCGGCCGGGGCCGGGCGGCCCGCCTCGGCCAGCACCTCGGCGGCGCTCTCGTGCAGTCCCCGCTGCATCGACAGCGGCAGCTCCGCCAGCACCCCCTCGCGCAGTCGCGGCGACGCCAGCCGCAACCCGGTCGGGCCGTCGACGAGGGTCCCCCGGGCGATCAGCTCCTCCACGGCCGTCTCCAGCGCCAGCCGGGTGCCGACACCCGCGCGGGCCAGCAACCGTTCCAGGAACCAGAGTT
Source organism: Micromonospora sp. NBC_01739 (assembly GCF_035920385.1). GTDB lineage: Bacteria > Actinomycetota > Actinomycetes > Mycobacteriales > Micromonosporaceae > Micromonospora. Next base: position 1,285,822 of record NZ_CP109151.1, read on the forward strand.
CGCAGGGCGGGTCCGCGAGGGCGACCATCCGTACCAGGAACCGCTGAATATCGCTGGTCGCCGGTGACCCGCCGGTGGACATCTTGGGACGCTGTACGGATGCCTCGGGCATCGGAATCACCGTCAATGCCTCCCCGAATTCGGTTCTCCGGTGCCTGTCTGGCCGTCGGTGAGCCGTTATGGGGAGGCTAACCAGGCCAGCGGGACATTCGGAGGGGAAACCGCGAGGAAAACTCCGATCCATTGCTGTCGGCGGGCGAATTCGAATACCGGGTCATCCGGTGGTATCCGCCCTTTCGGTGACCCGGGTTCGGTAAGTTGCGAAATCATCGGCACCGGTCGCAACGACGCATGACTTGCCGGACCGCCCGAACAGACCGCCAGGTGTGGAGAACCGATGTCGAGTGCCGAACCGCCCGTCGGGGGGAATCGGATCGGGGCCGATCCGGCGGACGTCTACCGCGAGTTCCGCCATCCGATCCTCGTCCTGGGGGTGAGCACGGTGGTCGCCGGGGCCCTGGACGCCTTCGCCTTCCTGCGGTACGGGGCCTTCGTGGGCAACCAGTCCAGCAATGTCCTGTTCCTGGGGATCGGACCGGCCGGTGGGCATCCTGCCTGGCCCACGGCGGCGGCCTCGATGGTGGCGTTCGTGGTCGGGACGGGTCTGACCACCCGGCTGCGTGCCGTGCCGAGTCGGTGGACCTCGGTCTCTCGGGGCCTGGCCCTCGCGGTGGCCGCGGTAGCGCTCTGGGGGGCCCTCAACGTGCTGTTCGAGTACGGCCGGGACAGCCCCCGGCTTCGGGCCCTGCTGGCCGCCGTCGGCGGGTTCGCGATGGGTGCCCTGGCCACCCTGTTCGTCCGCACTGCCGGGACAGCCACCACCATCACCTACCAGTCGGGCACGGTGGCGAAGACCGGTGAACGGATCGTCGGCTGGCTGCTCGGCCCACCCCAGGGTCGCGGCAGAGCCAGAAAAGGCTTCCTGCTCGGCCTGCTGACCCTCGCCGGTTACGCCTGCGGTGGCGGGATCGGCACCCTGGCCCAGCATCGACCGCTGTGGGTGCCGGCCTGGGCGGCCCTGGCCCTGCTGGCCGTGGCGCCCCTGATCCGCCACCGGGGATGACCCACCGGCGGATCGGCGACCACCCTCAGTACGACAGTCCCGGCTGCGGCTGGTTGACCCGGCGGCGACGCAGCACCACCTGCCGGGTGCCGTCCCGGTACAGCCGCACCCGGGCCAGTTCCCAGCCGGAGAACTCCGCCTGGATGGCCAACTGCGCCGCAGCGGTCAACCGGTCGACATTCGGCGGCAGCCGCAGCGGCGCGTATTCGTAGTCCATGGACCCTATGCTGCCCAGCCCGACCCCTCCGCCGCCACCCTGCCGCTGACCTGGCGCGAAAGGTATCGGATCAGCCGTCCCGTTCGGGGTAGCCGACCTCCAGCGCGGAGACGTCGTCCAACGCCGTGGTGATCTCCTCGGGCAGGGTCATCCGCTCCACCTGAAGGGCGCCGAGCAACTGCCCGCAGGTACGGGCGCCGAGGATCGGGGCGGTCACCCCGGGCCGGTCCCGGATCCAGGCCAGCGCCACCTCCAGGGGGGACACCCCGAGGCCGGTGGCGGCGGTCGCCACCGCCTCCACGATGCTGGAACAGCGCGGCTCCAGATAGGTGGCGACGAACCGTTCGAAATGCGGCGACACCGCCCGGGAGTCCGCCGGTCGGCCGTGCCGGTACTTACCGGTCAGCACCCCGCGACCCAGCGGGGACCAGGGCAGCACCCCCAACCCCAGGGCGTCGCAGGCCGGCAGCACCTCCCGTTCCACCCCCCGCTCCAGCAGGGAGTACTCCACCTGGGCGGCCACCACCGGGGCCCGCCCCGGCCAGGCCGCCTGCCAGGCCGCCGCCCGGGCGGTCTGCCAACCGGAGAAGTTCGACACCCCGACGTAGCGGACCCGGCCACTGGCCACCGCGTGGTCCAGCGCGGCCAGGGTCTCCTCCAGGGGGGTCTGCGGGTCGTAGCCGTGCACCTGGAACAGGTCGACATGATCGGTGCCCAGCCGGCGCAGCGAGGCGTCCAGGGTGCGCAGCAGGTGCCCCCGGGAACCGTCCCGACGTCGGCTGCCGCCGGGCCGCAGACCGGCCTTGGTGGCGATCAGCAACTCCTCGCGCGGCACCAGACTGCCCAGTAGCGAGCCGATCACCGACTCGGCGTCACCGTCGCCGTACACGTCGGCGGTGTCGACCAGGTTTCCACCTGCGTCGAGGTAACTCTTCAGTTGGGCGGCCGCGTCGTCGGCGTCGGTGTCCCGACCCCAGGTCATGGTGCCGAGCGCGAGCCGGGAAACCGCCAGCCCGCTTCGGCCGAGCGGTCGCTGCTGCATGGTTGAACCTTATTTCGAACCGGGCCAGACGGATATCCTCGCTCCTGTCGAGTCTGCTGGCGATTCGGGGTGAGCCGGTGATCGTCCCCAGCGCCGCGATTGCGTAACCTGATGCGACTGCGGATAGGGGAGGACTCTGTGCGACTCGGGCTAAGCCTCGGATACCAGACAGCGTGGAGCACACCGGCTGATCATCTGGCCCTGGCTCAGGAGGCGGACCGGCTCGGTTACTCGGTGGTGTGGGCGGCCGAGGCGTACGGCTCCGACTCGCCCAGCATGCTCGCCTGGATGGCCGGGCAGACCGAGCGGATCGACATCGGCAGCGCCGTGATGCAGATCCCCGCCCGGACCCCGGCGATGACCGCGATGACGGCCGCCACCATCGACTCGCTCTCCGGCGGCCGGTTCCGGCTAGGCCTGGGGGTCTCCGGCCCGCAGGTCTCCGAGGGCTGGCACGGCGTACGCTTCGCCAAGCCCCTGGCCCGGACCCGGGAGTACGTCGACATCGTCAAGCTGGCGGTGGCCCGCAAGGAGGTCGCCTACGACGGCCAGTTCTACACCCTGCCGCTGCCCGACGGCCCCGGCAAGGCGCTGCGGCTGGGCTTCCACCCGCCGCGCGAGCACATCCCGATCTACCTGGCCGCGGTCGGCCCGAAGAACCTGGAACTGGCCGGTGAGATCGCCGACGGCTGGTTGGCCATCTTCTACGCCCCGGAATTCGCCCAGGAGCAACTGGCCTCGGTCGCCGCCGGTCGGGCCCGGGCCGGCAAGGAACTCGCCGGGTTCGACGTGGTGCCCTCCGTGCCGGTCGTGGTCGGCGACGACGTCGACTCCTGCGCCGAACTGGTCCGCTGGTACACCGCCCTGTACGTCGGCGGCATGGGCAGCCGGCAGCAGAACTTCTACAACCAGCTGGCCACCCGGATGGGGTACGGCGACGCCGCCCGCGAGGTGCAGGACCTCTACCTGGCCAAGCGGCAGCGTGACGCCGCCGCCGCGGTGCCGCTGGAGTTCATCGACCGCACCTCCCTGCTCGGCCCCAAGGAGCGCATCGCCGACCGGATGCGCCAGTACGCCGAGGCCGGGGTGACCACCCTCTCGGTGACCCTCTTCGCGGCCGACCGGGACAGCGGAGTGCAGACCCTGCGTACCGTCGCCGAGGCCCTGGAACTCTCAGGAGTCGGGGAGTGACCTGGGTAGAAGCCATCGTCCTGGGCATCGTCCAGGGACTGACCGAGTTCCTGCCGGTCAGCTCGTCAGGCCACCTGCGGATCACCTCGGCGATCTTCTTCGACCAGGACGCCGGGGCCTCCTTCACCGCAGTCACCCAGTTGGGCACCGAGGCGGCCGTCCTGCTCTACTTCGCCAAGGACATCTGGCGAATCGGCCGGACCTGGACGGTGGGGATCTGGGACTCCTCGGTCCGCTCCAGCCTCGACTACCGCATGGGCTGGTACGTGATCGTCGGCTCGATCCCGATCGGGGCGCTCGGCTTCCTGTTCAAGGACCAGATCCGGGAGACCGCCCGCAACCTGTGGGTGGTCGCCACCACCCTGATCGTCTTCGCCTTCATCCTGGCCTTCGCCGAGTACTGGGGCCGGCAGACCCGGACCCTGAAGGACTTCCGGATGCGCGACGGCGTGGTCATGGGGTTCGCCCAGGCGCTGGCCCTCATCCCCGGGGTGTCCCGCTCCGGGGCGACGCTGACCTTCGGCCTGTTTCTCAACCTGACCCGGGAGACGGCCGCCCGCTACTCCTTCCTGCTGGCCATCCCCGCCGTGGTGATGTCCGGCATCTTCAGCCTGGGTGACGTCTTCGAACCGGCCGCTCCGGGCACCTCGGTGCCGAGCGTCGCGCAGATGGTCGTCGCCACCGTCATCGCGTTCGCGGTCGGGTACGCGGCCATCGCCTGGCTGCTGCGCTATGTCGCCCACCACACCCTGTACATCTTCGTGCTCTACCGGGTGGCGGTCGGGACCCTCGTCCTGGCCCTGCTGATGACCGGGACGATCAGCGCTACCTGAGTTCGGGTTTCTGGGTGGTTGCGGTGTGGGCTGGGGCGACCGTGCCCGGCTTCGGGCGGTCAGGCTTGATCCCTACGCCGGGCACGGTCGCCCCAGCCCGACCTGGTCGGCCTTCGTCGACCCCGTCGGCACGACGTGCAGACGCCGTTGGCCGGCACCCGAACCTCGGGTGCCGGCCAACGGTTTCCTGCTCCCCCTGTGGAGGAATGTCTGTCGGGTCAGCTGTTCCAGTGTTGGGCCACCAGGTCGGCGGCCTGCTGTTCCCACTGGGCGTAGTGGTCGGGGTAGGCCGAGACCTGGACGGTCTGGGCGGCCTTGGTCAGGGGCATGTCCTGCCAGCCGTCGACCTGCTTGAGGCCCTTGAGGAAGGCGGTGGTGGAGTACTCGGGGTCGGTGATCTGCTCGACCGTGCCCCAGCCGCTGGAGGGGCGCTGCTGGAACAGGCCCTGGGAGTCGTGGTCGTTGCGGTCACCGAGGTGGCCCAGGTTCTCCAGCTTCGACTCCTGCAGGGCGGTGGCGATCGACACGACGGCGGCACGTTCGTCCATGCCGTTCTTCTTGGTGGCGGCGATGATCGCCTTGGTGTTGGCGACCTGCTCGTCGTCCAGGTCGATCCGCGACTGGGCGCCCTGCACACCGTGCGGGATCAGCTCGGTGGTGTCGGGCTTCTCCGCCTGCGCGGCCGTGGCCGTGGCCGTGGTGGCGGTGGTCGGGGTCGGGTCGGTGGTGTCGGCGGTGCCGTAATTGAGCGGGCCGGCGGCCAGGCCACCGGCGACGGTCAAACCGGCGAGGGCCAGGACGCTCTTACGCAGCATGGTGTTCATGGCGAAGCTCCATTCGGGGGTCGGGCGTCGCCGACGCGAAGGGGGATCGGCGGGCGACACCAGCGCCGTCATGGCGCACAGAGCAGGACAGCGGGATCTCCGGCGGCGGACCAAGGGGTCTTCGCGGCACCGGATCAGGTGCAACGACCTGCCGGGGCGGGTCATTCCCGCAGGTCGTAGGCGCTCGCGGCCGAGATAGGGCGGGCGGTCACCGGCGGCGGCGAGGGGAAGGTACCGCATGGGGTGCGGTGACCGCTGCCGCTTGCGTGGCCCTACTTGCTCGGCCACCGATTTCAACGCCGGGCACCCGCCCGGCATTCCGCCGAGCCGACCCGACGAATCCGGCACCACGCCCGAACGGTCCACCCGATACCAGGGCCCCAAACCCGGCAACCTCGCAGTCAGGTGGACAGGGCTCAAACCCCCCCGGACGGTACGACCGGCGCGGGAAACCCACGAGCGACCTGACCGGGTACGGCGGTGCCAATGGTGCCGACGGTGTGGGAGACCACCGGTGAGCGTCGGCGGCCTAGGGTGGGGTACGTGGCGACACTTCTGCTTCTGCGGCACGGACGCACCACCGCGAACGCCGATGGTGGACTGGCCGGCCGCCAACCGGTCGATCTCGACGAGACCGGTCAGGCTCAGGCCACTGCGGTGGGTGAGCGGCTTCGCGCACTGCCCCTGGCGGCCGTGGTGAGCAGCCCCCTGGTCCGCTGCCGGCGCACCCTGGAACTGGCCCTGCCGCAGGTCTCGCCGGTGCTCGAGGAAGGGCTCATCGAGTGCGGGTACGGCACCTGGGAGGGACAGCCGCTGAAGAAGCTGGCCAAGGAGCCGCTCTGGCCGGTGGTGCAGCAGCATCCCAGCGCGGCGGTCTTCCCGCAGGGGGAGGCGATGGCCCAGATGGCGGCTCGCGCCGTCGCCACGGTACGCGACTGGGACGCCCGGGTGACCGCCGAGCACGGCCCCGAGGCGGTCTGGTTGGCGTGTAGCCACGGCGATGTGATCAAGGCGATCGTGGCGGACGCTCTCGGCGTACACCTGGATTTCTTTCAGCGGATCGTGGTGGACCCGGCGTCGGTGACCGCGATCCGGTACACCCCGCTGCGCCCCTTCCTGCTGCGCCTCAACGATGTCGGCGGAGACCTGGCCGGGCTGGTCCCGCCGCAGCGTAAGCGGCGTCGGCGGACCAGCCGACCCACCGACTCGGACGCCGCGGTCGGCGGTGGCGCCGGAGGCGGCCGGTGAACCGCCCGCCCCGCCCCGGTGACCGGCCGAGGAACCGGGGCGGCGGACGGGCCGCCAGGCGGGTCGGGGAGCGTACCGGAAATCGGGTCGGTGGGGTGCGCGGTGCCTGGGGCCGCCGGATAGGGTCGTGGGTATGACGCACCAGGTGCACGCCTTCGAGCCGCCGGAGCGGTTCGTCGCCGGGACCGTCGGGCCGCCGGGGGAGCGCACGTTCTTCCTCCAGGCGCGCGGCGGCGGCCGGCTGGTCAGCGTCGCGTTGGAGAAGGTCCAGGTCTCCCTGCTGGCCGAGAAGTTGGAGGAGCTGCTCACCGAGGCGCAGCGCCGGTTCGGGGTGGAGCTACCCGAGGCGCCGGCCTCGATCGGCGACAACGAGCCGCTGGAGACCCCGGTCGACGAGGAGTTCCGGGTCGGCACCCTGGGTCTCGCCTTCGACGCGGACACCGCCACCGTGGTGATCGAGGCGATCGCGGTCGGTGAACCCGAGGCCGAGGCGGAGTTGGGGGAGTCCGAGGAGGACGAGCCGGAGGACGTCGAGCCCGACGAGGACCTCGACCGGCTCCGGGTGCGGCTGACCCCGGAGGCGACCCGCGAGTTCATCGAACGGGCCCGGCGGGTGGTCAACGCCGGTCGTCCACCCTGCCCCCTCTGCGGCCAGCCGCTCGACCCGGCGGGCCATCTCTGCCCCCGAAACAACGGCTATCACCGGTGACCTCGTCCGGCGTGACCCCCCGACAGGACGGTGGCGCCGCGTTGCGTCTGCTGCGCGACGGTGAACTGACCGTCGAAGGGCGACTGGTCGACGCCTCCAACACCACCCTGCGGGCCGTGCTCAGTCTCGACGACGTCACCGCGCGCTGCGTGTACAAGCCGGTGCGCGGCGAGCGTCCGTTGTGGGACTTCCCGGACGGGACCCTGGCCGGCCGGGAGGTCGCCGCCTACCTGGTGTCGGCGGCCACCGGCTGGGATCTGGTGCCGCCGACCGTGCTGCGGGACGGGCCCTTCGGGCCGGGTTCCTGTCAGCTGTGGATCGACGAACCCGACGAGGTCGAACCCCTGGTCGGGTTCGTGCCGGCCGACGCCGTACCACCCCGGTGGATCCCGGTCGCCGCGGCCCGTGACGACGACGGCACCCCGTACGCCCTGGCCCACGCCGACGACCCCCGGCTGGCCCGGCTGGCCGTCCTCGACGCGGTGATCAACAACGCGGACCGTAAGGGCGGGCACGTCCTGGTCGGTCCCGAGGACCGGATCTACGGGGTCGACCACGGGGTCAGCTTCCACGTCGAGGAGAAGCTGCGTACGGTGCTCTGGGGCTGGGCCGGGCGGTCCCTGCCGGCGGACGCCGTCGAGGTGCTCGATCGGCTGGCCGGTCAACTACGTGGCCCCCTCGGCGCCGAACTCGCCGAACACCTCACCCTCAGTGAGATCGCCGAACTGGCGGCCCGGGTCGACCGACTGTGCCGGCACGGTCGTTTTCCGCAGCCCTCCCGGGACTGGCCGGCGGTGCCGTGGCCCCCGCTGTGAGCTGAGGTGTTGATCACCCCCGGCTGGACGTGGGCGGGACTCCGGTCTGGTTAGGCTGACGGTCATGGAGTCTTGGGTGGGGCACGAGGTGCCGCGTTTGCCGGGCAGGAGCAGGGCGCTGAGGTTGTACGACACGGCTCGGCAGGCCGTGCACCCGACCGAACCGTCGGGCCCGGCGACCATGTACGTCTGCGGCATCACCCCGTACGACGCCACCCACCTGGGCCACGCCGCCACCATGATCACGTTCGACCTGGTGCAGCGGATGTGGCGGGACGCCGGCCACGAGGTGCGGTACGTGCAGAACGTCACCGACATCGACGACCCCCTGCTGGAACGCGCCGAGCGGGACGGCGAGGACTGGAAGGTCCTGGCCATGCGGGAGACCGCCCTGTTCCGGGAGGACATGGAGGCGCTGCGGATCATCCCACCGGCGCACTACGTCGGTGCGGTCGAGTCGATCCCGGAGATCGCCGAGAAGGTGCTGGAACTGCTCAAGGACGACGCCGCGTACACGCTGGAGGACGGCACCGGCGACGTCTACTTCGACATCACGGCCGCCCCCCGGTTCGGCTACGAGTCCAACCTGTCCCGGGCCGAGATGCTGGAACTCTTCCCGGAGCGCGGCGGCGACCCCGACCGGGCCGGCAAGCGCGACCCCCTGGACCCGCTGCTGTGGCGGGGGGCCCGCGAGGGCGAACCCTCCTGGCCCGGCGGGGACCTGGGCCAGGGTCGGCCGGGCTGGCACATCGAGTGCACCGTGATCGCCCTGGCGCTGCTCGGCAACACCGTCGACGTGCAGGGCGGCGGCAACGACCTGATCTTCCCGCACCACGAGTGTTCCGCCGCGCACGCCGAGCGGCTGACCGCGGCGGCGCCCTTCGCCCGGCACTACGTGCACGCCGGCATGATCGGCCTGGACGGCGAGAAGATGTCCAAGTCGCTGGGCAACCTGGTCTTCGTCTCCCGGCTGCGCGCCGACAAGGTGGACCCGATGGCGGTACGCCTGGCGTTGCTGTCCGGCCACTACCGGGCCGACCGGTCGTGGACCGATGACCTGCTGACCACCGCCTACCAGCGCCTGGACCGTTGGCGGCAGGCCGCCGCCGCACCCGCCGGCCCGTCCGGGGAGGCCTTCTTGGCAGCCGTACGCGACCGCCTCACCGACGACCTCGACTCGCCCGGTGCCCTCCGACTGGCCGACGAGTGGGCCGACCGGACCCTGGCCGCCCCGGCGGACCCCTCCGCCGACCCCACCGCCCCCGCCCTCTTCGCCACCACCCTGGACGCCCTCCTCGGCATCCACCTCTGACCCCCTCCCACCCGCACCCCGCGTGCCCCGCCGCGCCCCTGTCCCACCGCGCCCCCGCCCGTCGATCTTGCACTTTTGGTCGCCGATATGGGATGTTCTGCGGCTTATGCGGCGACAGAAAGTGCAAGATCGACGGGCAGGGCGGGCAGGGCGGGGGCTGCGGGAGGGTCAGCCCAGGACGAGGCCGGGGTCGGGGTCCGGGTCTGGGGTGGGGGCGGGGATCTTGTACTCCTCGGTGAGGGTGGTTACCGGGCCGGGCCAGGTGGCCTGGGCTACCTCGATGGGTTTGCGGTGGGCGTCGTAGGCCACGTGCAGCAGGTGCAGGACCGGGGTGTCGGGGCGGATCTGGAGGGTTTCCGCCTCCTCCCGGCTGGGCTGGCGGGCGGTGATCGTGTCGGTGGCGGTCGCGTACCGCCGTCCGGTGGCCTCCTCGGCCTCCTGGTAGAGGGGGCGGCCGAAGGCCTCGGCGCGCTCCAGGGTGGTGCCGGCGGTGTCCGCGGGTAGGAACCAGGAGGCCCCGACCTCGACCGGGGAGTCCTCGGTCCGCACCAGGTGGCGGCGGCAGAGCAGTTCGGTGCCGTCCGGTACGCCGAAGGCGTCCGCCACCTCCGGTGGGGCGGGGGAGCGGCCGACGGAGACGAGTTGTTGGCGGTACCGGGCGGCCAGGTCGGTGTGGTAGCCGCGGAAGCCGCCGTAGCGCCCCCGGGACAGCCGGTTGAGTCGCCGCCGGGTGCCCCGGACGTACGTACCGGAGCCGGGTTTGGTGATCAGGATTCCCTCGACCCGCAGCTGGTCGACGGCGCGTTGCACGGTCTGCTTGGCCACCCCGAACATCTCCGCGATGGCCGGGATGGACGGCAGCCGCTCACCCGGCCCCCAGTCTCCGCGCCGGATCTGTGTCTTGAGCTGCGCGGCGATCTGTCGGTGCGGAAACTCCGCCGCCCCCGGGTTGATCTGCATCCGGACCCCCTATCAGCTAGGTTCCTAGGATGCCCTACGCGGGGTGACCCTCGCCACCCCTGTCGGTGAATACAAAAGTAGGCCCCGGGCGATGTCGCCCGAGGCCTACGAAAACGGTGTGGTTACCAGGAGCCGGCGGTGGGGCCGGCGGAGCCGCCTCGGCGGCGCAGGTACTTCTCGAACTCCTGGGCGATCTCGTCCCCGGTCAACGGGGTGATGCCGGCGTCGCCGACCCGTTCCTCCAGCTCACGGACGTACTCGCCGAGTTCGGCGTCCTGCTCGGCGGCGCTGCGTACCCGCTGCTCCCACTCGGCGGCCTCCTCGGCCAGGTCGGCCATCGGCACCGGCAGGTCGACCACCTCCTCTACCCGGTGCAGCAGGGCCAGAGTCGCCTTGGGGCAGGGCGGATTGTTGGCGTAGTGCGGCACGTGCACCCAGAAGGACACCGCGTCGACCTCGGCGCGGGTGCAGGCGTCGTGCAGCACCCCGACGATGCCGGTCGGCCCGTCGTACCGGGTGGGAGTCAGTTGGTAGCGCTTCGCGGCGTCGGCGTCGGAGGCGCTGCCGCTGATCGGCAGCGGTCGGGTGTACGGGACGTCGGCCAGCAGCGCGCCGAGCAGCACCACCCGCTCGACCTCAAGGCTGTGGCAGATCTCCAGCACCTGTTCGCAGAAGGTGCGCCAGCGCATGCTCGGCTCGATGCCGCGGATGAGCACCACGTCCCGTTCAGTGCCGGACGGGCTGGCCACCGCGAAGCGGGTCGTCGGCCATTCCACCCGCCGGGTGGCCCCGTCGGACATCGTGATGGTGGGCCGGCTGACCTGGAAGTCGTAGAAGTCCTCCGGGTCGAGTTCGGTGATCGGCTTGGCCTGCCACACCTGTTCCAGGTGCTCGACTGCGGCGGTCGAGGCGTCGGCGGCGTCGTTCCAGCCTTCGAAGGCGGCGATGGCCACCGGAGACCGCAGCACCGGCAGCCCGTCGAAGTCGGTCACGCCGTCACCTCACCCCGCGCGTCACCGGCGCCACGGGAATCGGCCCCGATCGTTCGCCAGTCGTGCATGGTGATGTCGCTGTAGTCCCTCACATCAGTCAGCCTACGTGCCGTGTCCGGATGGGGCCCGTCGGCCGCGCCGGATCGCGACCGACACCCGTGCGGCGGCCGGAGTCAGGGGGATCACGAATGCCGGTGACGTGGAACCGACAGGCACTGCGCGACCTGCACCGATGACCAGTCTTATCAGCATATAACCCTAGAATAGGACAGGAGCCATCGATGGCACGATGTGGGATTGCGCGGCGCAGGGGTTCAGTTCATACCGGAGCGGACTAACCTGACAGCGTGCGGACTTCGTTACTCGACGCGCTGGCAGACCGGATCCTCATCGCCGACGGGGCGATGGGGACGATGCTCCAGGCCGCCGACCTGACCCTGGACGATTTCGACGGCCTCGAAGGCTGCAACGAGATCCTCAACGTCACCCGACCGGATGTGGTGCGCGAGGTGCACGAGGCCTACCTCGCCGCCGGTGCGGACTGCGTGGAGACGAACACCTTCGGCGCCAACCTGGCCAACCTGGCCGAGTACGACATCCAGCACCGCATCCGAGAGCTGTCGGCGGCCGGTGCCCGCATCGCCCGGGAGGCCGCCGAGGCCTACTCGACCGCCCAGCGCCCCCGGTTCGTGCTCGGCTCGATCGGCCCCGGCACCAAGCTGCCCACCCTGGGGCACGCCGCCTACGCCACCCTGCGGGACGCCTACCAGGAGAACGCCGCCGGTCTGATCGAGGGCGGCGCGGACGCCCTGATCGTGGAGACCTGCCAGGACCTGCTCCAGGTCAAGGCGGCGGTGGTCGGCTCCCAGCGGGCCATGGTCGAGGTGGGCCGCAAGGTACCGCTGATCTGTCACGTCACGGTGGAGACCACCGGCACCATGCTGCTCGGCAGCGAGATCGGCGCGGCACTGACCGCGATCGAACCCCTCGGGATCGACCTGATCGGGTTGAACTGCGCCACCGGCCCGGCGGAGATGAGCGAGCACCTGCGCTATCTCTCCCAGCACGCCCAGGTGCCGCTGTCGGTGATGCCCAACGCCGGGCTGCCGCAGCTCACCGCCGACGGCGCGGTCTACCCGCTGACCCCGGTGGAGCTGGCCGACGCCATGGAACGCTTCGTTACCGAGTACGGGGTCTCCCTGATCGGTGGCTGTTGCGGCACCACCCCGGAGCACATCCGGGTGCTCACCGAGCGGCTGGGCGGTACTCGGCCGGGCCGGCGCGAGCCGCGCACCGATTCCGGGGTCTCCTCGATCTACCACCACGTGCCGTTCGCCCAGGACGCCAGCGTGCTGATGGTGGGGGAGCGGACCAACGCCAACGGTTCGAAGGCGTTCCGGGAGGCGATGCTCGCCGCCGACTGGCAGGCCTGCGTGGAGATCGCCCGGAGCCAGGCCCGCGACGGCTCCCACCTGCTGGACCTCTGTGTCGACTACGTCGGCCGGGACGGCACGGTCGACATGCGGGAGCTGGCCGGCCGGTTCGCCACCGCCTCGACCCTGCCGATCATGCTCGACTCGACCGAGCCGGCGGTGATCGAGGCCGGGCTGGAGATGCTCGGTGGCCGGTGCGTGGTCAACTCGGTCAACTTCGAGGACGGTGACGGCCCCGACTCCCGGTACGCCCGGGTGATGCCGGTGGTCGCCGAGCACGGCGCCGCCGTGGTCGCGCTGCTCATCGACGAGGAGGGCCAGGCGCGTACGACGGAGTGGAAGGTCCGGGTAGCCGAGCGTCTGATCAATGACCTGACCGAGCGGTGGGGGCTGCGCCGCGCGGACATCCTCATCGACGCGCTCACCTTCCCGATCGCCACCGGGCAGGAGGAGACCCGCCGCGACGGCATCGAGACCATCGAGGCGATCCGGGAGATCGCTCGCCGCTGGCCCGGGGTCAACTTCACCCTGGGCATCTCGAACGTCTCCTTCGGCCTCAACCCGGCCGCCCGGCAGGTGCTCAACTCGGTCTTCCTGCACGAGTGCGTGCAGGCCGGGCTCACCTCGGCGATCGTGCACGCCAGCAAGATCCTGCCGATGGCGAAGATCCCGGAGCAGCAGCGGGAGATCGCCCTCGACCTGATCTACGACCGGCGCCGGGAGGGCTACGACCCGGTGCAGCGGTTCATCGAGATCTTCGAGGGGGTCGACGCGGCCTCCGCGCGGGCCACCCGGGCCGAGGAGTTGGCCGCCCTGCCGCTCAACGAGCGGCTCAAGCGGCGGATCATCGACGGTGAACGCAACGGCCTGGAGGCCGACCTGGACGCCGCGATGGCCGCCGGCACCGCGCCGCTGGCCATCATCAACGACATCCTGCTCGACGGGATGAAGGTCGTCGGTGAGTTGTTCGGCTCCGGGCAGATGCAGTTGCCCTTCGTGCTCCAGTCCGCCGAGGTGATGAAGACCGCGGTGGCGCACCTGGAACCCCACATGGAGAAGGCCGACGACGGCGGCAAGGGCCGCATCGTGCTGGCCACCGTCAAGGGCGACGTGCACGACATCGGCAAGAACCTGGTCGACATCATCCTGTCCAACAACGGCTACGAGGTGGTGAACATCGGCATCAAGCAGCCGATCTCCGCCATCCTCGACGCCGCCGAGCAGCATCGTGCGGACGCTATTGGCATGTCCGGCCTGCTGGTCAAGAGCACGGTCATCATGAAGGAGAACCTGGCCGAGATGGCCACGCGCGGGGTCGCGGAGCGCTGGCCGGTCCTGCTCGGTGGCGCGGCCCTGACCCGGGCGTACGTCGAGGACGACCTGCGGTCGGCGTTCCCCGGCCAGGTGCACTACGCCCGGGACGCCTTCGAGGGACTGTCCCTGATGGACCGGGTGATGACCGCCAAGCGTGGTGGCGCTCCGGTCATCGACCCCGAGCGGGAGGCGGCCCTGGCCGCCCGCCGGGCCCGCCGGGAACGGCAGCGCGCCATGGTCGCCGAGTCCCTGCCGGAGCTGACGGACACCTCGGTCCGCTCCGACGTGGCGCTCGACGTGCCGGTGCCGACCGCCCCCTTCTACGGCACCCGGGTGGTCAAGGGGGTGCCGCTGGCCGACTACGCGGCGCTGCTGGACGAGCGGGCCACCTTCATGGGCCAGTGGGGGCTGCGCGGTGCGCGCGGTGGCAAGGGCCCCTCGTACGAGGAGCTGGTGGAGACCGAGGGCCGACCGAGGCTGCGCTACTGGTTGGACCGCCTGATCGCCGACCAGGTGCTGGAGGCGGCCGTGGTGTACGGCTACTTCCCGGCGTACTCCGAGGGCAACGACCTGGTGGTGCTGGACGAGAACGGGAACGCCGAGCGGGCCCGGTTCACCTTCCCACGGCAGCGGCAGGAGCGGCGGCTCTGCCTGGCCGACTTCTTCCGCCCCCGCGGCGAGGAGCTGGACGTGGTGGCGCTGCAACTGGTCACCGTGGGCCAGCCGGTCAGCGAGTACGCGGCCAAGCTGTTCGCCCGCAACGAGTACCGCGACTACCTGGAGGTGCACGGCCTGTCCGTGCAGCTCACCGAGGCCCTCGCCGAGTACTGGCACAAGCGGATCCGGGCCGAGCTGACCCTGCCCGACGGCCGTACGGTCGCCGACGAGGACCCGGCCGACCTGGCCGGCCTGCTGCGCACCGACTACCGGGGCTGCCGGTACGCGTTCGGCTACCCGGCCTGCCCCGACCTGGAGGACCGGGCGAAGATCGTGGAGTTGCTCGGCGCGGAGCGCATCGGGGTGCAACTGTCCGAGGAGTTCCAGCTCATGCCGGAGCAGGCCACCGACGCCATCGTCGTCCACCACCCGGAGGCGAGCTACTTCAACGCCAAGTAGGGGGCAAGGGCGTCACCGGCGCACTGTCGAGCTGAGTGCCTGACCGCACCAGGCGGTGTGGTCAGGCGTGGTCGCTGCTGTGGTTCGGGACGTCCGCGCGCGTCGATCGGATCTTCACGGCGGTCGGCGGGTCTGGCACACTCACCCGCCGTGACGATCTTTCCTGCTCGTGTGGCGCTGACCGTGGTGGCCGGTGCGGTGCTACCGGTTCTGTTGCTGACGGGCTGTGCCAGTGACGGGGTGCCGGATGCGACGGCGTCGTCTGACGCGATTCGCGCCGTGCCGGACGACCTCTGCGACCGTGTCGACTACGCGCTCGCCACGCCTGCCTTCGACGGCGGGCCGACGCCGATTCCGCCGGTGGATGACGATCGTGGCCCCAACTTCCGGTGCGCCAAGAGTTTCTTCGAGGGGGATGAGTTCCGCGGCGGGTTCGTGTTCTTGAAGGTGCAGAGCTTTGGTGGGGTGGGCGAGGCTGGTGCCGGGTTCGAGCGTTCCGCCACGGTGACTTCGGCGGAGCCGTTCGAGGGCGGTTCGGAGATCGTCGCCGATGCGGTCCGCTATCAGCAGCTCCGGGACGATGTCAGGATCGAGATCCTGGACGCCAACGTGATCATGGAGGTTCGGCTGACAGTGGTGAGTTCGGTGAGCGACGAGCAGGCGGCGGCGATGCGGCCGACAGCGGTCCGGCTGGCGGTGCACGCGCTGGATCTGATCCGCGCCGGCTGATCATCGCCGGGCTGTACTCGCCGAGACCGGCTGGCGGCGGCCCTTGCCCGACGGCCGTACGGCCGACGCCGACCGACCTGGCGGGCGGCGGACCGAAGTTGGCCGCTGACCCACGATCCGCCGGATGATCGACTCCGTTTCGGCGTAACGGTGGTATCGGGGACGGGCGGTAGGCGCCGTTTCGGCGAAACGGTGGGCGGCGGCTGGGCCGCCCGCCGGGCGTCGTGGTGAGCTGGATGGGCCGGTCGCCGGGGGTCGTGGTGGGCCGCGCGGACGGGGGACTGTGGGGAGGCTTCGCCGTTGATGATCATGATGGCTGGCAGGATGTAGATCATGCTCGCCCTGCGCCGCACCCTGACCAGCTGGACCGTGTTCGTACCGATCGCTGCCCTGGTGGTCCTGGTACTGACCTGGGGGCAGAAGCTCGACGGCGTCATGGTCGTGATCGTGGGCCTGTTCCTGGCCGGCGCGGTCCTCGCGGCCGTGCACCACGCCGAGGTGGTCGCCCACAAGGTCGGTGAGCCGTACGGATCGCTGGTGCTCGCGGTGGCGGTCACCGTGATCGAGGTGGCCCTGATCGTCACGCTGATGATCAGTGGTGGGGAGAAGACCCAGTCCCTGGCCCGGGACACGGTCTTCGCCGCCGTGATGATCACCTGCAACGGCATTCTCGGGTTGTCGTTGCTGATCGGGGCGCTGCGCCGCCGGCTGGCGGTGTTCAACCCGGAGGGTACGGGTGGCGCCCTGGCCACGGTGGCCACCCTGGCCACCCTCAGTCTGGTGGTGCCGACCTTCACCACCGGGCGGTCCGGTCCGCAGTTCAGCCCGGTCCAGTTGACCTTCGCGGCGGTGGTGTCGCTGGCCCTGTACGCCCTGTTCGTGATGGTGCAGACCGGTCGGCACCGGGACTACTTCCTGCCGGTGGGCAGCGGAGGGGAGACCCTGCCGGAGGAGGTGCACGCCGACCCGCCGTCGACCCGGCAGGCGCTGATCAGTCTCGGGCTGCTGCTGGTGGCCCTGGTGGCGGTGGTCGGTGACGCCAAGTCGGTGTCCCCGGCGATCGAGGCGGGGGTGGCCGCGGTGAATCTGCCGCCGGCCTTCGTCGGGGTGATCATCGCGTTGCTGGTGCTGCTGCCGGAGACCCTGGCCGCGGCCCGTGCCGCCCGCCGGGACCGGGTGCAGATCAGCCTCAACCTGTCGCTCGGTTCGGCGATGGCCAGCATCGGCCTGACCATCCCGGCCATCGCGATCGCCTCGATCTGGCTGGAGGGGCCGCTGCTGCTCGGCCTCGGCGGTACCCAGGTCACCCTGCTGGCGTTGACCGTGGTCACCGGGGTGCTGACCGTGGTGCCGGGGCGGGCCACCCTGTTGCAGGGCGGGGTGCACCTGGTGCTGTTCGCCGCCTTCATCTTCCTCGCCGCCAGCCCGTGACGCCCCGCCGGTGCAGGGTCGCACCGCCCGTGAAGCCGCGCCGGTGAACCGGGGAGGGCGGCACGGCGTACGAAACGGCGAGGGGCATGTCGGTCGTACCGTGGGGGTATGACATCCGGCATCGCCGAGGCGGGAGGATGCGGTGGCGGCAGGCGAGCGGCAGGGGCGTCGGGGGAGGTTCATCGGTCTGGCGGTGGCGCTGGTGGCCGCTGCGGCGTGCATGGTCGATCCGGTCGGCCAGCCGGGTGCGCCGACCGGGCAGCGGGAACCGGCGTCGCCGAGCGGGGAGGTGACCACCCGGGCCGACGGCACCGACACGGTCGAGGAGTTCCAGGAGGACGTGGAGACGGCCCGCCGCACCGCCGAACGCTTCTGGGCGGCGCAGTTCGAGGCGTCCGGGAGTTCGTTGCGGCCGATCCGGCGGGTGATCGCGTACCAGCGGGACGGTGAGGTGTCCTGCGGTGGGCAGGAGGTGCCCCGCAACAACGCGGTCTACTGCACGGTCAGCGACTTCATCGCGTACGACATCAACTGGTCCTTCGGGGCGTTCCGGCAGGTGGGTGACGCCTTCGTGTACTACCTGATCGGCCACGAGTACGCCCACGGGATCCAGACCCGCCTGGGGGTCCAGTACAACTTCACCATCCAGCAGGAGTTGCAGGCCGACTGCATGGCCGGGGCCTACCTGGGTGGTGCTGTCGAGGCCGGGTGGCTGACCCTCGACGAGGGTGACCTGGACGAGTTCCGCGAGGGCCTGCTCGCCGTCGGTGACGATCCCGGTCAGCCGTGGTTCGCGGAGGGCTCGCACGGCACCCCGGAGCAGCGCGCGGAGGCGTTCTTCCGGGGCTACGAGCGGTCGCTGTCGGCCTGCGGGCTCGGTTGAGAAAGGTCACCGGGTCGGGCGTACGGTGGCGCGGGGCTGACAGGATTCACCGGGTACCCGATGCGAGGAGGATCCGGTGACCAGTCACCCCGCCGCCGTGCTGTTCGACATGGACGGCACCCTGGTCGACAGCGAGCGACTGTGGGATGTGGCGTTGGCCGAGCTGGCCGAGACGTACGGGGGCAGCCTCTCGGCCGAGGCGCGGCGGGCGATCGTCGGCACCGGGATGGCGGACTCGATGCGGATCCTGCACGAGGACCTGGGCCAGCCGCACCGGGATCCGGTGGCCAGCGCGGCGTGGATCGACCGGCGGATCCTAGAACTGTTCCGTACCGGCCTGCAGTGGCGCCCGGGTGCCCTGGCCCTGCTGGAGGCGGTACGGGCGGCCCAGGTCCCGACGGCCCTGGTCACCTCCAGCGGCCGGGCGCTGGTCGAGATCGCCCTGGACACCCTGGGCCGGTCCAGCTTCGACGTGGTGGTCTGCGGTGACGAGGTAGAGGCGACCAAGCCGCACCCGGAGCCCTATCTGACGGCGGCGCGGCTGCTCGGCGTACCGATCGACAGGTGTGTGGCGATCGAGGATTCGGTCACCGGGGTGGCCAGTGCGGTGGCCGCCGGAGCGGCGGTGCTGGCCGTGCCGGCGGAGGTGCCGCTGGCGCCGCGTGACGGCGTACATCAGGTGGAGAGCCTGCTGGCGGCGGACCTGGAGCTGCTGGCCGCCCTGCTCGCCCGCTCCGCCGCCTGACGTCCGCACCCGCCGCCGTCCCAGCCCGCGGCTGCCTGCGCCGGCGGCCGCTGGATGTTAATAAGGGCCCCCTGTACCGCACCAGGCGTTAACAGGGGGCCCTTCCTTACACCTCAGTCGTGGGCGATGGCGCCCAGGACGTTGATGCGGGCGGCGCGGATCGCCGGCAGCACCGCGGCGATCACCCCGATCAGGGCGGCCAGGCCGAGGAAGACCCCCATCTGGCCCCAGGGCAGCACCAGGTCGGTGATGCCCTCGTCGCGCAGGGCCTCGACCACGGCGGCACCCAGTCCGGTGCCGACGACCACGCCGAGCAGCGCGCCGAACACCGAGATCACCACCGCCTCCACGGTGATCATGCCCATGGTCTGCGACCGCTTCAGACCGATGGCGCGCAGCAGGCCCAGCTCCCGGGTCCGCTCCAGCACCGACAGGGCCAGGGTGTTGATGATGCCGAGTACGGCGATCACGATGGCCAGCGCCAGCAGGATGCGGATCATCGTGAGCAGGCTGTCGAGCTGACCGGCCTGCTGCTCGATGTAGGCGTCGAGGCTGACCACGGAGACCTCGGGGCTGTTGGCCAGCAGCGCCTCGACGCGCGGCTGCACCTGGTCGACCGAGGTGCCGGACTCCAGTTGGACGAAGCCCTGGATGGGCTGCGGGATGGTGAAGTCGGCGGCCGACTGGGTCGGCACCACCATCTGCACCCCGGTGAACAGCGGTGAGTCGTCGAAGACGCCGGTGACGGTGAAGGTCTGCACCTCACCCCGGGCGAACTGGATCGGCACGGTCGAGCCGACCGACAGGCCCCGGTCCTTCGCGGTGTCCGTGCTGACCAGCAGCTCACCGGGGCCCAGCCGGTCGATGTTCCCGGCGGAGGCGGTCAGGCTGTAGACCTGACGCAGGGCGGCCGGTTCGGTCACCGCTCCGGTGTAGGTGCGCTCGCCGTCGACCAGGGACATGTCGCCGTAGAGGCCGTCGACCAGCCGTACCCCGGGGATTGTCTTCGCCTCCTCCAGCACGGCGGGGTCGAAGGTCGGGGGGCGGGGGCCGGACTGCGCCCCGGCGATCACCAGTTCCGCCTTGACGGTGTCCTGGGCCAGGCCGCTGATGCTGCTCTTGGCCGAATCCAGGATGACGGTGATGCCGGTGACCAGGGCGATGCCGACCATCAGGGCGGCGGCCGTGATGGCGGTACGGCGGGGGTTGCGGCCGGAGTTGAGCCGGCCCAGCTTGCCGGGCACCCAGCCGGAGAAGATCGCCCCCAGGGCGGCCACCACGGGCTTGCTGATCAGCGGGGTCAGCAGGGCCACCCCGATGAAGGCGAACAGCACCCCACCCAGGATGGTGGCCAGGGTGTTGCCTCCGGCGTATCCGCCCAGGCCGAGGAAGAGCAGGGTGGCGCCGATCGCGGTGACCACCGCCCCGGCGATGGTGATCTTCGTAAGGGGGCGGTCCGGGGTGGCGACGTCCTGCATCGCCGCGATCGGGGGGATCCGCGCGGCCCGCAGCGCCGGCAGCAGCGCCGCCAGCACGGTGATGACCAGGCCGACCCCGAAGGCGCCGATCACCGCGGAGGCCGGAACCCCGATCCCGGCCAGGTCCATCCCGCCGGCGAGGTTGCTGAACAGGGCCGCCAGCAGGGCCCCGATGCCGATGCCGGCGGCCAGGCCGAACACCGCGGCGATCAGGCCGATGGCGATGGCCTCCAGCACCACCGAGCCGATGATCTGCTTGCCGCTGGCACCGACGGCCCGCAGCAGAGCCAGCTCGCGGGTGCGCTGCGCCACGATGATCGAGAAGGTGTTGAGGATGAGGAAGGTGCCGACCAGCAGGGCCACCGCGGCGAAGCCGAGCAGGATCCGGTTGAAGAAGGAGAGCCCCTCCTTCAGCCCGGCGGAGGCTTCGGCGGAGAGCTGCTCACCGGTCTTCACCTCGTAGCCGTCGCCGACCGCGGCGGCCACCGAGTCGCGCAACTGGGTGTCGGAGACCCCCGCTGCGGCGGTCACCACGATGTTGCTGTAGACGTCCGGCTCACCGAGCATCAGCTGCTGCGCCACCGGGGTGGTGAACAGGATCTCGTTGGCGCCACCCATGGAGTCCCGGTCGCCGCTGTAGCCGAAGATGCCGACGATGGTGAAGTCCTTGCGCGGGGCCAGGGTGAGCACCCCCACCCGGTCGCCGACGGCCACCTTGGCCGTGGTCGCCAGACCCTTGTTGATCACGATCTCGTCGTCGGCCTGCGGTTCCCGGCCATCCCGCAACTGCACCAGGTCGCCCTGGCCGACCCAGTTGCCGCCCATCTGCGGCGGCCCGAAGGAGGCGACCACCTTGCCGTTGCTGCCGATCAGTCGGGCCCCGTCGGCGACCACCACACCGGTGGCCTCGGCCACCCCCTCGACCGCCTGGACCGTCGGCAGGGCGGCGGCCGGCACCGGGCTGGCCAACTGCATGCCCTCCATGCCGTTGCCCTGCACCTTGGGCTTGGCGGCCACACTGACGTCGACCTCTTCGTAGGCGTCGGCGAAGATCTGGTCGAAGGTACGGCCGAGGGTGTCGGTGAGGACGAAGGCACCGGAGACGAACATCACGCCCAGCACCACGGCCAGGCCGGACAACATCAGCCGGACCTTGCGGGCCAGCAGGCTCTTCAATGTCGCCCGGAACATCAGCCGGCCACCTCGGTAAGGGTGTCCAGCTTCTTCATCGTGTCCAGCACGGTGTCGGCGGTCGGCTCGATCAGCTCGGAGACGATCTGCCCGTCGGCGAGGAAGACCACCCGGTCGGCGTACGCGGCGGCGGTCGGATCGTGGGTCACCATGACGATGGTCTGACCGTGCTGGCGTACGGAGTTGCGCAGGAAGTTGAGCACCTCCGCGCCGGCGCGGGAGTCCAGGTTGCCGGTCGGCTCGTCGGCGAAGATCACCTCGGGGCGGGCCACCAGCGCCCGCGCGCACGCCACCCGCTGCTGCTGGCCACCGGAGAGCTGGGCCGGCCGGTGATCGAGGCGGTCCCGCAGCCCGACCGTGTCGATCACGGTGTCGTACCACGCCGGGTCGGGTTTGCGACCGGCGATGGACAGCGGCAGCAGGATGTTCTCCTTGGCGGTCAACGTCGGCAGCAGGTTGAACTGCTGGAAGATGAAGCCGATCTTGTCCCGGCGCAACTTCGTCAGGCCGGCGTCCCCCAGGCCGGTGACCGTGGTGTCGCCGACGTGCACCGTGCCCCGGGTGACCGTGTCCAGCCCGGCCAGGCAGTGCATCAGTGTCGACTTGCCGGAGCCCGAGGGGCCCATGATCGCGGTGAACCGGCCACGCTCGAACTCGGCAGTGACCCCCCGTAGCGCGATGACCTGAGCCTCGCCGCTGCCGTAAACCTTCCACACGTCGCTCGCTCGGGCTGCGGCCTCTGCCGATCGGCCTGTCGTAGCGGTCACGTCAAGAACCTCTCCGTCGCTGTTCATCTCGTGCCGCCCCCGGTGGATCTCGGCACGCCTTCAATCATCTGCGCCAAGCGCCGTGGTTCCCTACAACTCCGGGCGGAGATGCGGCGGATCTCAGACTGCGGGTAGCCCCCCACTCGGGGTCAGGGTTAACCCCGACCAGCACGATGAGCGTCGATGAGGCTCGTCGTCCCGACGACGATCCGCGACCTTACCCCCGTGAACGGCAACCGTCTTAGGTGCAGAACGTCACCCTATGTGATCGCCGCAACGGTCACGTTACGCCCCCGGCCGGACCAGACCCGACTCGTACGCGAACACCACCGCCTGCACCCGGTCGCGCAGCCCGAGCTTGGTCAACACATGTCCGACATGGGTCTTGATGGTGGTCTCGCTCACCGACAGGGTCCGGGCGATCTCCGCGTTGGACAGCCCTCGGGCCACCTGCACCAGCACCTCCCGTTCCCGGTCGGTGAGCCTGCTCAACGCCGGCGGTGGGGCGGCCGCCGGATCGGGCAGCACGTCGGCGAAGCGGTCCAGCAGCCGGCGCAGGATGCGGGGGGCCACCACGGCCTCACCGGCGGCCACCGTGCGGATCGCCGCCACCAGGTCCTCGGCCGGCACGTCCTTGGCCAGGAAGCCACTGGCCCCGGCCCGCAGCCCACCCACCACGTACTCGTCGAGTTCGAAGGTGGTCAGGATCAGCACCCGGACCGGCAGTTGGGCCTCGACGATCGCCCGGGTGGCGCTGACTCCGTCCATCCGGGGCATCCGCACATCCATCAACACCACGTCGGGCAGCAGCCGACGGGACAACTCCACCGCCTCCGCGCCGTCGCCGGCCTCGGCCACGATGTCCAGGTCCGGCTCCGCGCCGAGCACCATCCGGAATCCGGTACGCAGCAACGGCTGGTCATCGGCGAGCAGAATGCGCACCGGTCGGGTCGACGTCGTCGGCTCGGCCATCTCATCCTCCGGGGTCAGGGTGCCGCTCGCCGGGCGTCGGCCAGGGGTTCGACCGGGATGCGCGCGTACACCCGGTAGCCGCCGCCGGTGCGGGCCCCGGTGCGCAGGACACCACCGTAGAGGGCGACCCGCTCGCGCATCCCGACCAGGCCGTGCCCGACCCTGCGGTGCCCGGGTGCCGGTCCCCGGCCGGTGTCGGTGACCTCCACCTCCACGGCGTCGCCGGGAAAACCGACCCGCACCTGGGCGGTGGCCTGACCGGCATGTTTCAGGGCGTTGGTCAACGCCTCCTGCACGATCCGGTACACGGTCAGCGCCACCCCCTGCTCCACCGGCCCCGGGGTGCCGGCCACCGTCAGGGTCACCGGCAGCCCGGCTTCGCGTACCTGTTCGACCAGGGTCTCGATGCCGGCCAACCCCGGCTGTGGGGCCAGGTCGGCGGCCGGCTCCGCCTCGGTACGCAGCACATCGAGCAGCCGTCGCAACTCCCGCAGGGTGGCCCGGCTGGTCTCCTCGATGGTGGCGACGGCCTCGTCGGCGGCGTCCGGGTCACGGCGCAGCACCCGCCGGACCCCGGTGGCCAGCACCCCCATCACGCTGACGTGGTGGGCCACCACGTCGTGCAGTTCCCGGGCGATGCGGCGCTGCTCGTCGGCGACCGCCTGCTCGGCCAGGGCCCGCTGGTTCGCCTCGGCCACCCGGGCCCGCTCCCGCAGGGCCTCGATCGAGGTACGTCGGGCGTGCACGGCCCGACCCACCGAGAAGGACACGATCCCCACCAGCAGGTTGTTCGCGATCAGGTACGCCGAGCTGAGCTGGGGCAGCGACTCCGCCGGCAGCACCAGCGCGTTGACCAGGGACACCGGCACCCACAGCAGCACGGCGGCCAGCAACGCCGGGCGCATCGCGTGGTGGGCGGCGAGGGTGTACGTGAGCACGGCGAAGGTGAAACTCTGCGTCGCGACGTTCGCCTCGAACAGCATCGGCAGGACCAGGGTCGCCACCGCGGCGGTCACGGCGGCCCAGGGCGCCAACCGGCGCAGGATCACCGGAGCGGCGCACAGCAGGCTCCAGCCCAGGGCCACCGGCAGGGACCGGGGCCAGAACTCCCGTGGGGTCAGCAGGGTGAGCAAGGCCTCGGCCAGGACCAGCCCGACCGCCAGCAGGCCGTCGGCGACCAGCGGACGCCGGCGCAGCCGCTGCCTCAGCCCTGTGTACACAGCCCGACGCTAGCCGTTCCGTCCCCAGGAAAGATCATCCCGGGTGGTGACCCCGGGCTCCTCCCTGGGGACGAGGGTCACTCGTCCGCGCCGGGCTGCGCCGGACGGGACCGGGCATCACGTAGCGGGTCGGGTATCGCGGCCTGCTCCGGAAACGGCGGCGGGGTGCCGCCGTAGCTGGGACAGAGGGACTGATGGCTGCACCAGTCGCAGAGCCGGCTGGGACGGGGCCGGAAATCCTGCGCGGCGGTGGCCTGCTCGATGGCCCGCCACAGCGCCACCACGGTGCGTTCGAAACGCACCAGTTCCTCCTCCTCCGGGGTGTAGTCGCACACCTCGGCGTCGCGCAGGTAGAGCAGCCGCAGCACCCGGGGCACCACCCCCCGGGTACGCCACAGCACCAGCGCGTAGAACTTGAGCTGGAACAAGGCCCGAGACTCGAAGGCCTCGCGGGGCGCCCCGCCGGTCTTGTAGTCCACCACCCGCAAGGCGCCGTCGGGGGCCACATCCAGCCGGTCCAGGTAGCCGCGGATGAGCAACTCGTCGTCAATCACCGCGGAGATCAGACTCTCCCGCTCGGCCGGCTCCAACCGGCGCGGATCCTCCACCGCGAAGTAGCCCTTGAGCAGGCCCGCCGCCGAACGCAGGAACTCGGCCGGGTCGACCTGCCCCTCGTCGGTGAACAGCCCGGCCAGCTCCGGCTGCTCGGTGACCAGCCGGTCCCACTGCGGGGCGACGAGATCACCGGCGGCCTCCGGGGTGCGGCCGGCCGCCGGTAGGTCGAACAGCCGCTCCAGCACCGCGTGCACGAGGGTGCCGCGGGCCTGCTCGACCGTGGGCCGCTCGGGCAGCCGGTCGATGCTGCGGAACCGGTAGAGCAGGGGGCAGGTCTTGAAGTCGGCCGCCCGTGAGGGTGACAGCGAGGCCCGCACGGTCGGCGGCAACGGGGCCGCGGTCGCAACCTGCTGTGTGATCACCGGATCCGCTGTCATGCCGTGGAACATTAAGGCACCGGTACGACAGTGCAGCCGCCGCCGCACCGAACAGGTGATCTCCGGCCGCGTAGCATCGGCTCGGTGGAACAGAGCAGGCAGCCGCGGCCAGGCCGGCGTTCCGGCCTACAGGTCGGTCGGATCTTCGGGGTGCCGCTGTACCTGAACGCCTCGATCCTGCTGCTGGCAGTGCTGATCATCGTGCTCTACGGCGAGTTGGCCGGCCAACGGTTGCAGCTCTCGCCCGCCGCCGGCTACCTGGTCGGCGCCGGGTTCGTCGGTGCGTTGCTCGGCTCGGTGCTGGCCCACGAACTCGGCCACGCGCTGACCGCACGGCACTTCGGCATCGGGGTGCGGGGGATCACCCTGGAACTGCTCGGCGGGTACACCGAGATGGACCGCGACGCCCCCTCACCCCGGGTGGACCTGCTGGTCTCCCTGGCCGGGCCGGCGGTCTCCGCGGTGCTCGGCGGGGCCGCCGTCGCCGCCACCCTGGCCCTGCCCGACCGCACGGTGGCCCATCAGCTCGCCTTCCAACTGGCGGTGAGCAACGTCATCGTCGCCCTGTTCAACAGCCTGCCCGGCCTGCCCCTGGACGGCGGGCGGGCCCTGCGGGCGGTGGTGTGGGCGATCACCCGGGACCGGCACCGGGCCACCGAGGTGGCCGGTTGGGTGGGTCGGGTCCTGGCCCTGGGCACGGTGGCGCTGGTCGGGCTGCTCTACGCCGCCGACATCCTCAGTCTGCTGGCGCTGCCGTTGACCGGGCTGGTCGCGCTGACCATCTGGCACGGTGCCGGGCAGTCGATCCGGTTGGCCCGCATCGGCCGGCGGCTGCCCCTGGTCGACCTGGCCCACCTGGCCCGGCCGGTGCTCGCCGTGCCCACCGGCACCCCGTTGGCCGAGGCCCAGCGCCGGGCCGAAGAGCTCACCCCGCGACGGCCGGTGGCCGTGCTGGTGACCGACGGCTCAGGCCGACCGGTGGGGGTGGTCGACCCGGCCGCGGCGGCCGCCGTACCGCCGCACCGCCGACCCTGGCTGGCCGTGGACGCCGTCGCCCGCGGGGTGGCCGACCTGCCGAGAATGCCGGTGGACACCGACGGGGAGCGGGTGCTGGAGACCGTGCAGGCCCACCCGGGCGCGCAGTACCTCGTGACCGCAGGCGAAGATGTCGTCGGCATTCTGCACATCGCGGATCTGGCGCAACTGCTCGAACCTCACCGGAAGATGAACACGTGACCGTGACCCACTCGAACCCGGCCACCCCGGGGGACGCCGTGCCCGCCCAGACACCGGAGCTGACCCCGGTGCACCGGGGGCCGTTCCGGCCCGGCGACCGGGTACAGCTGACCGATCCCAAGGGCCGGATGCACACGGTCACCCTGGAGCCGGGCAAACAGTTCCACACCCACCGGGGCATCCTGGCGCACGACGCCCTCATCGGGCTGCCCGACGGCAGCGTGGTCACCACCTCCGGCGGCGGTACGGCCTTCCTGGCGCTGCGTCCCCTGCTGTCGGACTATGTGCTGTCCATGCCGCGTGGCGCCCAGGTGATCTACCCCAAGGACTCCGCCCAGATCGTCGCCATGGGGGACATCTTCCCCGGCGCCAAGGTGCTGGAGGCCGGAGCCGGTTCCGGGGCGTTGAGCTGTTCCCTGCTGCGGGCCGTCGGGGCCGGGGGCGAACTGCACTCCTATGAGCTGCGCGAGGACTTCGCCCAGATCGCCCGGCGCAACGTGGAGTCCTTCTTCAACGGGCCCCACCCGGCCTGGCGTCTGCACGTCGGTGACGTCGGCGAGTGCACCGAGACGGGTTTCGACCGGATCATCCTGGACATGCTGGCCCCCTGGGAGAACCTCGACATGGTCGAGCGGGCCCTGCTGCCCGGGGGTGTCTTCATCGGCTACGTCGCCACCACCCCGCAGCTGTCCGAGCTGGTCGAGGCGCTGCGGGAGCGGGGCGGCTGGACCGAGCCGAGGGCCTGGGAGTCCCTGGTGCGGGACTGGCATGCCGAAGGGCTGGCGGTGCGACCGGACCACCGGATGATCGCCCACACCGCCTTCCTCGTCTCCGCGCGTAAGCTCGCCCCCGGAGTCACCGCACCGCCGCGCCGCCGCAAACCCAGCAAGGGCACGGAGGCGTACGTGCAACGTCGCCAGGCGCTGCGGGACGCGGAGGCGGCCCGGCAGGCGAGTGCCCTGTCGCAGACGCAACCGGACACGACGCAGGAGACGGGCAGGCCGTGACGGCGGAATGGGGCGGCTGACAGTGAACGGGCTGAACCTGGCTGCGGGTGGGCGGTGGCCGGGGGTGACTGCATGAGTCGTCCCGGTTTCGGCGGCGGCGACCTGCCGGCGGTCTTCCCGGACTGGTCGCCCTACACCGACCTCGAATCGGCGGCGCGGGCCTACCTGCGTGACCCGGACGTCGCCCTGGAGGCCCTCGGCGGGGTGCTGCGGGGGGCCTCCGTGCTCGGCTTCACCCTGGAACGCTTCGTCAACGAGGTCAACGGGGTGTGGCAGGAGGTCGTCGTCTGTGACGGCAGCCGACTGGTGCTCTGGCACGGCGAGGACGTGCCGCCGGGGGAGGGCCCACCCGGGTCGATGACCTCATCGCTGCGGGTGGTGCCGGTCTCCTCGGTCACCGAGGTCGGCTGCCGCCGCCGGCTGTTCCGCCACGACAACGGCGAGATCCGGGTGGACAGCATCGACGTCTATCTGCTGCTGACCTCGCTCGACGAGGCCACCCCCAGCGAGGAGGCGGCCGGTGGTCCCCGCCATGACGCGCTGCGCTTCGGCAAGACCCTGGACGACGGCGGGGCCGGGCAGATCGCCCGGTTGGAGGAGTTCGCCCGGCTGGTCGCCTCGGTGGTCGGTCGACCGCTGCTGTGAGTAGCGGGGTGGGTCAGTCCTCGGCCTCCGGGCCGGCCACCTCGACGCCGTCGCTGCCGCGTACGACGTGGATGCACTCGCCGGGGCACTCCCGCGCCGAGTCGATCACCTCGAGGCGCAGGTGTTCCGGTACGCCGACCCGGGCCCCCGGGGTCTGCTGAAGTTCACCGTCGGGGCCCTTGACGTAGGCCAGGCCGTCGACATCGAACTCGAAGACCTCCGGTGCGTACTGGACGCACAGCCCGTCACCCGTGCAGAGGTCCTGGTCCACCCAGACCTGCAACTCGTCGGTCGCGACCTCGGCCACCGGTGCACCCCCCATGTTCTCGCGTCCCACCCCTCGACGGTACCCGAATGCCCGTACCCGCCCGCCAACCCACCCTGGCGATCAAGCTTCGGTGACGGGCGCGTTGCGGAGGACCGAATCGGGCTCATAGCGGCTAGTGTTAGGTCAGAACGTTCAAGCCCCCCGGGGAGGTGGGACGTGGCACGCAGCGACGACGCGGACTCGCGCGCCGCACGGTGGGAGAAGGAGGCCCACGATCTCTCCACGCAGGTCGCGTTCCTTCAAGAGGAACTCGCTCTGGTGCGGCGCAAGTTGACGGAAAGCCCCCGACACGTGCGGCAGCTGGAAGAACGGCTGGCCGCGACTCAGGCGCAGCTGGCGCGGCTGTCCGAGAACAACGAACGCCTCGTGAGCACCCTCAAGGAGGCTCGCGCGCAGATCGTGACGCTCAAGGAGGAGATCGACCGGCTGGCGCAGCCGCCCAGCGGGTACGGCGTCTTCCTGGCCCGGCACGACGACGGCACGGTGGACGTCTTCACCGGCGGACGCAAGCTCCGGGTGGCCGTCTCGCCCTCGCTCGACGTGGGTGAACTCCGTCGCGGTCAGGAGGTCCTGCTCAACGACGCGCTCAACATCGTCGACGCGTTCGGCTACGAGCGGGTCGGCGAGGTGGTCATGCTCAAGGAGATCCTGGTGGGCCCCGAGGGGGCGCCGGGTGACCGGGCACTGGTCGTCTCGCACTCCGATGAGGAACGGATCGTGCACCTGGCCGAGAGCCTGATCGGCAGTGCGATCCGGGCCGGCGACTCGCTCATGATCGAACCCCGCTCGGCGTACGCCTACGAGCGGATTCCCAAGAGCGAGGTCGAGGAACTGGTCCTGGAGGAGGTGCCGGACGTCGACTACGGCGACATCGGTGGCCTGCACTCCCAGATCGAGCAGATCCGCGACGCGGTGGAACTGCCCTTCCTGCACGCGGACCTGTTCCGGGAGCACCAGTTGCGTCCGCCGAAGGGCATCCTGCTCTACGGGCCGCCAGGCTGCGGCAAGACGCTGATCGCCAAGGCGGTCGCCAACTCCCTGGCCAAGAAGATCGCCGAGCGGCGGGGCGAGGAGAAGCACACCAGCTTCTTCCTCAACATCAAGGGCCCGGAGCTGCTCAACAAGTACGTCGGCGAGACCGAACGGCACATTCGGTTGATCTTCCAGCGGGCTCGGGAGAAGGCCGGCGAGGGCACCCCGGTCATCGTCTTCTTCGACGAGATGGACTCGGTCTTCCGGACCCGTGGCTCCGGGGTCTCCTCCGATGTGGAGAACACCATCGTTCCCCAGTTGCTCAGTGAGATCGACGGTGTCGAGGGCCTGGAGAACGTCATCGTCATCGGCGCCTCCAACCGGGAAGACATGATCGACCCGGCGATCCTGCGCCCCGGTCGCCTCGATGTGAAGATCAAGATCGAGCGTCCGGACGCCGAGGCGGCCAAGGACATCTTCTCCAAGTACATCCTCCCCGGCCTGCCGCTGCACGCCGACGACCTGGCCGAACACGGTGGAGACCCCCAGGCCACCGTCGCCGCCATGATCGACGCGGTGGTCCTGCGGATGTACTCCGAGACCGAGGAGAACCGCTTCCTGGAAGTCACCTACGCCAACGGTGACAAGGAGGTCCTGTACTTCAAGGACTTCAACTCCGGCGCGATGATCCAGAACATCGTCGACCGGGGCAAGAAGATGGCCATCAAGGAGTTCCTCACCTCCGGCCGCAAGGGGTTGCGCCTGCAACACCTGCTCGACGCCTGCGTCGACGAGTTCCGCGAGAACGAGGACCTGCCCAACACCACCAACCCCGACGACTGGGCCCGCATCTCCGGTAAGAAGGGCGAGCGGATCGTCTACATCCGCACCCTCGTCTCCGGCGGCAAGGGCACCGAGGCCGGTCGCTCCATCGAGACCGCCAGCAACACCGGCCAGTACCTCTGACGCAGCGCCCGCAGGGCCCGTGACGACAACCGTCACGGGCCCTGCGTGTGTGCACCTCGCCCACTGAGCGGAAACCGGACCTCGGCGCTAGACTCCGGACAACCCTCCCCGTATGCAAGGATTTCGCGTGCCCGCCGAGCAGAGCACCATGGCCCCGCCGGCCGTATCGAGCCCCACCGTCAGCCCCGGCGCGCCGTACCGTCGAGGCAACCTGGCCCTGCTCGCCGCCCTGCCGGCGGCCTGGCTGCTGCCGCTGGCCGCGGTCGCCCTCGACGCCCGCTGGGTGCTGCCCCCGCTGGTGCTGCTGGCCACCGCCAGTCTGCTGCGCGGCGGACGGACCCTGCTAGACCGGCTGCTGCTGGCCACCGTCCTGCTGGTCTGCCTCACCACCGCCGCCGGTCTGATCTTCGCGGTCTGGCCCTGGGGGATGGACCCGGTAGCGGTCAGCGGCACCGCCCTCACGGCCCTTCTGCTGACCGCCGGGATCACCGGGCGGCGTCCCACCCTGCCGCGCCCGGCCTGGACCGACCTGCTGCCCATCCTCGGCACCGGGGCCCTGCTCTGGTATCTGGCCCAGCCCCTGATCCGCGCCGGTGAACTCGGCAGCCGACTCAGCATCCTCAACCGGGGTGAGGACTACCTGCGCCACCTGAGCCTGGTGGACGTCATCGGGCGACACGGGGGTTACCTCTTCGTCGACCCCGGCTCCGTGCGCGAGGACCTGTTCTCCGCCCTGGTGTACTACCCGCAGGGCTGGCACCTGCTGGTAGCCCTGCTCGACGGCCACCGCAGCCCGCCGGGCGGCGGACCGGCCGGGACGGCCGCGGTGGAGCCCTTCCTCTGGTGGAACCTGGCCACCTTCGGTCTGCTGGTCCTGGCCCTGCTCTGGGCCGCACAGCGCCTTCCCGGCCCGCTGCATCCGCTGAGCCGGGGCGTGCTGACCGTCGTGGTCGGGGCCCTCATCCTCGGCAGCCAACTGCCCCGCATGCTGCTGTCCGGCTACCCTACCGAGACGATCGGGCTGACCCTCACGGTCGTACTCGCCGCGCTGGTCGCCCGGCCACTGGCCGCCCCCCGGGAACACTTCCTGCTGCTCGGTGCCCTGCTGGTCGGCATCGGCTACACCTACTACCTGTTCCTGCCCGCCGCGGGGGTGCTCGTCCTGGGGGCGCTGCTGCTGCGCCACCGGGAGGTACGCCGACTGCGCCGCAGCACCCTGGTCATCGGCCTGACCGCCGCCCTACTGGCCCCGGTGCCGATCCTGCTCGGGGTGTTCCGTGCCAACCAGACCGAGTCCCTGGCCGCCACGGTCGGACCGGACCTGACCGAGACCTGGCTGGCCCTGGGCGGCCTCGGGGCCTTCGTGGTGCCCGCCCTGCTGCTGCACGCCGTACGGATCGGCCGGGCTGACCCGGCCTGGCGACGATGGCTGTTCGTGCTGCTGGTCAGCGTGGGGCTGACCCTGGCCATCGGTCAGGCCAGCATCAGTCTCAGCGGTCAGGCCGGCTACTACTTCAACAAGGCCGGTCACCTCACCACCGTGCTGCTCATCGTCGGCACCGCCGCAGTGGTGCGACTGCTGCCGGTGCCGACCCGTGGCCGTGCGGTGCGTACGGTCGTGGCCGCCTGCACCGCCGTGATCGTGGCCGCCGCCACGGTCTGGTTCGGCGGGGTCACCGGCTGGCAGCGCAGCCTGCTGGTGGTCGAACCGGACAGTTGGGCGCAGCGCTGGGTCCACCAGCACATCGATCCACCCACCCGGTCGGCCGCAGTGTGCGAGCAGGTCCACCAGCGCTATCCGGCCGTCGAGGGGGCCACCACCCTGATCCTCGACCGCCGCCCGTCGCAGTCCTACCTGGCGAACATCTGCGTCTCCACCCTGCACGGCACCACCGGTCAGACCGAGGCCGGCATCTACGAGATGGTCTTCCTGGAACCGGGTCGCACCTGGCAGATGCTGCACCGGGTACCCGGCGAGATCCGGCTGGTGGCGGTCACTGACGGAGCCCGGGTACGGGTCAACAGAATCCTGCGCGCCGTGCCGGAAATGGCCGGGCGAGTGACCGTCGAGACGATGATTATCGATGATCCGCCGAGTTGATCCGGCCGACCCGCGGCACACCGACCACCACGGCAGGCCCCTCTGGCCCCCGCAGCGGACTACCCTCGGACATGACGGGGATCGGTCGGGC
The DNA here is from genome assembly GCF_035920385.1 of Micromonospora sp. NBC_01739. Classification (GTDB taxonomy): domain Bacteria; phylum Actinomycetota; class Actinomycetes; order Mycobacteriales; family Micromonosporaceae; genus Micromonospora. The sequence continues at coordinate 1,318,705 of NZ_CP109151.1, forward strand.
AAGCGAAGCGGGTAGGTCGATGAGCGTAAGACGGATCATGGGCACCGAGGTCGAGTACGGCATCTCCGTGCCCGGTCAGGCCGGAGCCAACCCGATGGTCACCTCCTCCCAGGTGGTGAACGCCTACGGCGCCCGCCCGGAACTCAACCGGGGTGGCCGGGCGCGTTGGGACTACGAGGAGGAGTCGCCGCTACGTGACGCCCGGGGGTTCACCTACTCCGGCGCGGTGTACGACCCGGCCGAGGCCCTCGCCGACGAGGATCTGGGGCTGGCCAACGTCATCCTCACCAACGGGGCCCGGCTCTACGTGGACCACGCCCACCCCGAATACTCCACTCCGGAGGTCACCAACCCCCGGGACGTGGTCCGCTGGGACAAGGCGGGGGAGCGGGTGATGGCGGAGGCGGCCCGGCGGGCCGCCACCATCCCGGGCACCGCCCCGATCCAGCTCTACAAGAACAACACCGACAACAAGGGCGCCAGCTACGGAGCCCACGAGAACTACCTGATGCGGCGGCAGACCCCGTTCGCCGACATCGTGGCGTACCTGACCCCGTTCTTCGTGACCCGCCAGATCGTCTGCGGCGCCGGGCGGGTCGGCATCGGTCAGGACGGCGGCCAGAACGGCTTCCAGATCTCCCAACGTGCGGACTTCTTCGAAGTCGAGGTGGGGCTGGAGACCACCCTGAAGCGGCCGATCATCAACACCCGGGACGAGCCGCACGCCGACGCCGACAAGTACCGCCGGCTGCACGTCATCATCGGTGACGCCAACCTCTCGGAGATCTCCACCTATCTCAAGGTCGGCACCACCGCGCTGATCCTGACGATGATCGAGGAGAAGGCCCTCGGCTCGGATCTCGGCATCGCCGATCCGGTCGGTGAACTGCGTGCCGTCAGCCACGATCCCTCGCTGACCCATCGGATGCGGCTGCGTGACGGACGCCGACTGACCGCGTTGGACGTGCAGTGGGCGTACCTGGAGCGGGTGCGCGCGTTCGTGGATGACCGCTACGGCAGCGACGTCGACGAGCAGACCGTCGACGTACTGGACCGCTGGGAGTCCGTGCTGGACCGTCTCGGCCGCGACGTGATGCTCTGCGCGGACGAACTCGACTGGGTGGCCAAGCTGCGGTTGCTGGAGGGCTACCGGGACCGGGAGAAGCTCGCCTGGGGTTCGCACAAGCTGCAACTGGTCGACCTGCAGTACTCCGACGTACGCCCGGAGAAGGGGCTCTACCACCGGCTGGTCTCCCGGGGGGCGATGAAGACCCTGCTCAGTGACGAGGAGACCCGCTCGGCGATGACCGCGCCGCCGGAGGACACCCGGGCCTACTTCCGGGGCCGCTGCCTGGCGCAGTACGCCTCCGAGGTGGTCGCCGCCAGCTGGGACTCGGTCATCTTCGACGTCGGGCGGGAATCCCTGGTGCGGGTACCGATGATGGAGCCGGAGCGGGGCACCCGAGCGCATGTCGGGGCCCTGTTCGACCGGTGCGCCAGCGCCAAGGATCTGCTGGAGAGCCTGACCGGCGGCTGACCGGCCGCCTTCGTCGATGTCTTCGGATGCGGGGTTTACATACCGGCGCGGGTGGGCGTTTCGTCGTCCCCGCGAGGTAAGTTCATCGCAGGGAGATCGTGGAGGAGGCAGCAGTGGCCACTCGTGACAGCGGCGGTCAGTCGCAGTCGGGCAAGTCCCGTCAGGGCGAAGAGGTCGAGGACGTCACCGTCGAGGCGAACCCGGAGGTCGCCGAGCGGCACGCCGAGATCACCGAGGACGTCGACGATCTGCTCGACGAGATCGACTCCGTCCTGGAGGAGAACGCCGAAGAGTTCGTGAGAGGATACGTGCAAAAAGGAGGCCAGTGAGGCATACGTCCGTTTAGCCGGTTGAGGGCTGGTGGACGGAAACCTGCCGGACCCGCCCTGTGCGGCGGTCGCTACCGCACGCCTGCGAGGAGCCATGGCCCTGAGCAGGTGTCTTGGCGGGTGAGCCTGACCCCGATCCGGAACATGTGGACCACGATCATGCCACCGGGTGGGTGCGCGGGATACTCTGCTTCAACTGCAACGGTGGTCTTGGCCAGTTCCGTGACAGTCCGACGAGGCTGGCCAGGGCCATCACGTATCTGAGAGGAACCACGTGGCAGCGGGTTTTGATCCATCCGGGCGTCTACCAGATGTGTTCACCAACGCGGGGACGTCCTCCTTCACGTCGTTTCTGAGCAAAGTGGCCCCCGAGATGCTGCCCGGCCGCCGGCCGCTGCCCCCGGGCATGGCCGCCGACCTGGCTCCGCACGCCACCACCATCGTGGCCATCGCTGCCGCCGGTGGCGTCGTGATGGCCGGCGACCGGCGGGCCACCATGGGCAACCTGATCGCCCAGCGGGACATCGAGAAGGTGCACCCCGCCGACGCGTACTCGCTGGTCGGCATCGCCGGCACCGCCGGCATCGGCATCGAACTGATGCGACTGTTCCAGGTGGAGCTGGAGCACTACGAGAAGATCGAGGGCGCGATGCTCTCGCTCGACGGCAAGGCCAACCGCCTCGCCTCGATGATCCGCGGCAACCTCGGCGCCGCGATGCAGGGGCTGGCGGTGATCCCGCTGTTCGCCGGGTTCGACCTGGCCGCCAAGGATCCGGCCCGGGCTGGACGGATCTTCAGCTTCGACGTCACCGGCGGCCCGTACGAGGAGACCGGCTACGACGCGATCGGCTCGGGTTCACTGTTCGCCAAGTCGGCGTTGAAGAAGCGGTTCCGCGCCGGCCTGTCGGTCGACGACGCGGTACGGCTGGCCGTGGAGGCCCTCTACGATGCCGCCGACGACGACACCGCGACCGGTGGTCCGGACCTGACCCGGCGGATCTACCCGGTGGTGATGACCGCGACGGCGCAGGGCACGCACCGGCTGACCGACGCGGAGACCTCGGCCATCGCCGAGCGGGTCGTCGCCGGCCGGATGGAGAACCCGGGCGGCTGACCCGCTCCCGCATTCCCCACCTGATCGCAGTTGCCCAGCGCCTGAAGGAGAGCCGCCGCCGTGGCCATGCAGTTCTACGCCTCGCCCGAACAGATCATGCGCGACCGTTCCGAGTTGGCCCGCAAGGGCATCGCCCGGGGGCGGAGCGCGGTGGTCCTGAGCTACGCCGGCGGGGTCCTCTTCGTTGCCGAGAATCTCTCCAGCACCCTGCACAAGGTCAGTGAGATCTATGACCGGATCGGCTTCGCCGCAGTCGGCCGGTACAACGAGTTCGAGAACCTGCGCCGTGCCGGAGTGCGGATGGCCGACCTCAACGGGCTCAGCTACGACCGGCGTGACGTCACCGGTCTGGCGCTGGCCAACGCGTACGCGCAGACCCTCGGCGCCATCTTCACCGAACAGTCCAAGCCGTTCGAGGTGGAGATCTGCGTGGCCGAGGTGGGGGCCACCTCGGAGGAGGACTCGCTGTACCGGCTCACCTACGACGGTTCGGTGAACGACGAGCCGGGCCGGATGGCGATGGGCGGGCAGTCCGAGGCGATCGCCGGGGTGCTGAAGTCGAACCACCAGCCGGACATGTCGCTCGGTGACGCCGTGCGGGTGGCGGTGCAGGCGCTGGGCAGTGTCGGTGGTGAGGGCGGTGCCGCCCGGACGATCGCCGCGAACCAGTTGGAGGTGGCGGTCCTGGACCGCAGCCGGGTGGGGCGTACCTTCCGGCGGATCACCGGGGCGGCCCTGACCGCGCTGCTCGACGGTGAGGCGGCCGGTGAGGCCGCCGACGACGAGCGGGCGAAGACCCCGACCACCCCGACGGAGGAGGCGCACAAGCCGACCACCTCGGCGGGCTCGGCCGACCTGGAGGACAAGCCCGGCAACCCGTCGGAGTCCTGACCCCTCCCGCCCGACCTGGACATACCCTGTGCGGCGCTCGGCAGCCTAGTCTGCCGAGCGCCGCACACGTCGTTGGCGTTCCCGCTGCTCGGCAAGGAATCGTGGGGCGAGCCGGTCAGCAAGGAACAACGGTGCCGCGCGCACCATCAGGCCGACGCCTTCCAGAGGGACAGCTTGTGGCGAGGCGGCAGGTGAGGACGGGCGCCGGGCGTACGGCCGCCAGCGCGTCGGGGACGGTGTGGGAGTCGGGTGCCCGGCCTGGGAGGTCAGCGGGCCAGGAGGGGACGGACCAGGGCCCACCAGGCGGCGGCAACGGCGTTGAAGACGCCCATCCCGGGGGGTGCGTCCACGTTCGAGGGCGCTACCCGGGCGGTTATCAGGTGAGCGAGCACCCCGTCGCCTACGGTGCGTTCGGACTGTAGGCGTTGGCGGCGCCGGCGTACCCAGTCACGGTGCTGCCACAGCCAGGACCAGCCGCGTACCTTCTGGCGGCCCCAGCCACCGGCCAGGGCGGCGACCAGCATGGCGGCCTCGGTGAGCAGCAGCATCGGTGCCAGCAGGGCCAGGGTCCGTCCCTGGTAGGCGGTGAGCAGGGTGATCAGCCGGTTGCGTTCGACCAGGTACAGCTTGAGGTCGTTGCGGGAGAACTCGTAGTGGTGGCGGACCACCGCGTCGGGCACGTACTCCAGGCGCAGGCCGCGTTGCCACAACCGGAGGCTGAGTTCGGTGTCCTCGTGATAGGCGAAGTATTCCGTGGCGAAGCCGCCCAGTTCCTCCCAGCGCTGCCGGCTGATCACGAAGCAGCAGCCGCTGAGGGAGGGTACGACCGTGCGGCGGGCGTGGGCGCTCGCCGGTTCGCCGTTGCCGCCGGCCCAGGACAGGCCGGTGAAGTGCAACGGGTTGCCGGAGGTGTTGATCAGTTCAGGGGTGTCGGCGAGCCGGATGGAGGCCATCGCGGCGCCGACACCGGGCTCGGCGGCCACCGCGGTGACCTTGGCCAGGGCGTCCGGGGCGACCACCGCGTCGGAGTTGACGAAGGCCAGCCAGTCGCCGCTGGCCTCGGCGGCACCCAGGTTGCAGCCGCCGGAGAAGCCGGTGTTGCTCTCCGGGCGGATCACCCGTACCCCGGGAAGCCCTTTGACCACGTCGATGCCGTCGCTGGTGCAGCCGTTGTCGACCAGCACCAACTCCACCTCGACGCCGGTGCTGGCCAGTACCGCCTGAGCGGCGTCGACCAGCCAGGGTTCGGCGCCGTAGGCGAGCATCACCACGGTCACACGGGCCGGGTTCATCGCGTACCTCCGGGGGTGGTCGCGGACAGTGGCACCGCGACAGGTGGGTGGGGTCGGGAATCACGACGGCGCCGCAGCAGGGCGACCATGACTGCGGCGACCACCAGCGAGCCCACGGTGTAGCCGAGTTCGACCCGCAGGGCCACCGGCAGGGGGGCCAGGGTCGCGGCGACCAGCGCGACCACCCCGAGGGTCCAGGCCAGCGCCTGCGCCCGGTGCCGGTCGCGGGCCAGCAACGCCTGGCCGAGCACCATGGCCCACAGGTAGGCCAGGGTGGCCAGGGCCAGCCAGGCGAAGTCGCCGTGGCCGAGGATCTCCGGCGCGTCGAACAGGGCCTGCACGAGCCACGGCCCGAGCAGCAGGGTCAGCAGGCCGCCGCCGACCCCCAGGGCGGTGACGATCGCCAGGGCGCGGCGCAGCAGGGTGCCGAAGGCTGCCGCGTCGCCGGTGGCGGCGGCGGTGGACAGGCCGGGCAGCAGGGCGGCCTGCATCGAGCCGAAGACGAACAGCGGGATGCGGACCAGCACCAGCGCCGACAGCAGGGCGCCGGCGGTGGCGGTGTCGGCCGGGGCCAGCAACCGTACGTTGATCACGCCGACGTTGACCACGACCTGCGACAACAGGCTGGAGGCGGTGAGCAGGGCCAGGCCGCGCAGCAGCGGTGGCCAGGGCAACGGGGTGCCGCCGCCGAGGGCGCGGGTCACCGGCGGGGCGGTCAGGGCGACCGCCAGCAGCGGCGCGGCGACCAGCACCAGGGCGTACGCGACCGGGGAGTCGACCCCGGCCATGGCCAGCGCGGCGACCCCGGCGATGCGCAGCCCGCCGTCGAGCCCGAGTTGGCTGCCGTACCAGTGGAACTGTCCCAGCCCGGAGAGGACCCCCCGGGTGGTGTGGGCCAGCGCCAGGGCGACCAGAGCCCCGGACAGGGTGGCCACCATGGCCCGGTCGCCGTCGAAGAGGCGGTCGGCGAGGGTGTCCGTGGCGGCGGTGACGGCCAGCAGGAGCAGGGCCAGCACGGCGGCGGCGACGGTGGCCCCCCGGGCCAGCACCGGCCCCGGTGGCAGGCCCCGGGTGCGGCGGGCGGAGACCAGCCGGGCCACCTCCTGCTCGACCGGCAGGAACACCCCGATGCCGACCGTGAAGACGATCGACCACAGCACGGACAGCGAGGAGTAGTCACCCGGGGTGAGGGTGTGCCCGGCGACGGCCAGGTGCACGTACGAGGCCAGGCCCACCAGGGCCAGCCCGGCCCCGACGGGAAGGGTGCCGGGTGGGACGAGGCGCAGCAGTCGGCGGATCACCGGCGGATGAGTGCCAGGGTGAGCACGGCCAGGGCCCGCCCCAGGTAGATCATCGCCTTGGCGGGGGAGTGGCTGGGGGTGCCGGCCATTCGCCGGCGCATCGCCACCGGGACCTGCTGGATGCGGTAGCCGCGCCGGGCGGCGTGCACCAGGGTCTCGACCGTGTCGCCGAGGTACTCCGCCGGGTACCACCGGGCGAACATCTCGATCATGCGTCGGTTGGCGGCCCGGAATCCGGAGGTGGTGTCCGTCAGGGTGGTGCCGGCCAGGCCGGAGAGGACCAGTGACAGCATGCCCATCGCCCAGCGGCGGGGCCCGCGCACGAAGTAGTCGCCCTCACCGGCGAACCGGGCCCCGATGACCAGGTCGTAGTCGTCGAGCAGGTCGACCAGCTTCGGCACGTACCGGGGGTCGTGCTGCCCGTCGGCGTCGATCTGCACCGCTACGTCGTAGCCGTGATCGTGGGCGTAGCGGTAGCCCAGCCGCATCGCACCCCCGACCCCGAGGTTGTACGGCAGCCGGGCCACCCGGGCACCGGCGGCCATGGCGACGGCGGCCGTACGGTCCGCCGAACCGTCGTCGACGACCAGCACGTCCACCCCGGGTAGTTCGCCCCGGATCTCGCGGACCACGTCGGCGATCGAACCGGCCTCGTTGAGGGCCGGGATGATGACGAGTAACCGTTTGCCGTTAACCATCGCGGCTCACCAGTTCCTGCCGCTGCGCCCGTTCCGCCCGGTCGGCTTCGACCTCGGCGCGCAGCAGGGCGAACTCCTCGGCCAGGGTCCGGGTCTCCTCCTCCAGGGCGCTCACCTCCCAGCTGAGGTGGATGCAGACCAGCAGCAGGAAGACGATGCCGAGGAAGAGCACCAGACTGACCCCGGAGGCGACGCCGAGCAGGTCGGCCACCCCGTCCAGCAGCCTCGGGAACAGCGACAGCGGGATCACCACGAACAGCAGCCCCAGCCAGAGCATGCCGTATTTCTCCCGCAACTGCCGCCGACGCAGCAGCTCGACGATCGTGCCCAGCAGGACGAGTCCGGTGAGGCCGGTGACCAGGGTGAGCTTCATGCGACCTTCCACGGGGAGGGTGGAGCGGCTGAGGTGAAGGCCTCGACCAGCGTGGTGTGCCAGTTCGGCAGGGGTGACAGGCCGGCCTCAGCCCAACGGCCGTGCCCTAGCACACTGTACGCCGGTCGCGTTGCCGGACGCGGAAACCGACTGCTGGTCGTGGGTCGGACCCGGTCGGGGTCCAGCCCGCGTAGCGCGAACACCGCCCGGGCCAGCCCGTACCAGGTGGTCTGTCCGGAGCAGGTGCCGTGCCAGATGCCGGCTGGGGCCCGACCGGACCGGGCTGCCTCGGCGAGCGCCACCAGTTGCCTCGCCAGGGCGTACGACCAGGTGGGTTGGCCCCGCTGGTCGTCGACGACGTTCAGGAACTCCCGCTGGTCGGCCAGGTCGATCATGGTGGTGACGAAGTTGCGTCCGTGCGCCCCGTACAACCAGGCGGTACGCACCACATGGCCGGTGTCGGGCAGCAGTCGACGCACCGCCTGCTCGCCGACGAGCTTGCTGCGCCCGTACGCGTTGACCGGGGCGGTGGGCGAGTCCTCGCGGTAGGGGGTGTCGGCGTCCCCGGCGAAGACGTAGTCGGTGGAGATGTGCAGCAGGTGCGCGTGGTGGGTGGCGCAGGCGCTGGCCAACTGGGTCACGGCGGTGCCGTTGACCGCAGTCGCCGCCGCTTCCTCCTGCTCGGCACGGTCGACGTCGGTCCAGCCCGCGGCGTTGAGCACCACATCGTGACCGGCCACGGTGTCATTCACGGCAGCGGCGTCGGTGAGGTCCAGCTGGGTGCGGGTGACGGCGGTCACCGTGTGCTCGGGATGCCCGGTCAGGACCTCGACGATGTCTCGCCCGAGCATCCCACCAGCACCGGTGACCAGGATTCTCATGCCTTCGGTGCCTTGCGCAGGGGCTCCCACCAGGAACGGTTGTCCCGGTACCAGGCCACCGTAGCGGCGAGGCCCTCGTCCAGGCTGACGGTGGGGGCGTACCCCAGCTCATTGCTGATTTTGGTGATGTCCAGCGAGTAGCGGCGGTCGTGGCCCTTGCGGTCGGCCACCGGGGTGACCCGGTCCCAGTCGGCGCCGCAGGCCTTCAGGAGCCGGCCGGTCAACTCCTTGTTGGTCAACTCGGTGCCGCCGCCGATGTGGTAGACCTCACCGGCCTGCCCGTGGTGCTGGACCATGGCCACCCCCCGGCAGTGGTCGTGCACGTGCAGCCAGTCCCGCACGTTGCCGCCGTCGCCGTACAGCGGCACGGACCGGCCGTCCAGCAGGTTGGTCACGAACAGCGGAATGACCTTCTCCGGGAACTGGTATGGGCCGTAGTTGTTGGAGCAGCGGGTCACCACCACGTCCAGGCCGTGGGTGCGGTGGTAGGCCAGGGCCAGCAAGTCGGAACCGGCCTTGGAGGCCGAGTACGGCGAGTTCGGCGCCAACGGCCAGTCCTCGGTCCACGAGCCCTCGGCGATCGAGCCGTACACCTCGTCCGTGGAGACGTGCACGAACCGGCGCACCCCGTGCCGCAGGGCGGCGTCGAGCAGCGTCTGCGTACCCAGCACATTGGTGGTGACGAACGGCTCGGCGCCGGAGATCGAACGGTCGACATGCGACTCGGCGGCGAAATGCACGATCACGTCTTGCCCCGCGACGACCCGGTCGACCACATCGAAGTGACGGATGTCACCTTCGACGAAGTGCAGTCGGGGATCGTCGGCCACCGACGCCAGGTTGGCCCGATTACCCGAGTAGGTCAACGCGTCGAGCACGGTGACCCGGGACGGCTCCGCCTCGGGCACCCCCTCGGCGCTTCCCCCGGGCACGCCCAGCAGCATGCGCACGTACTCCGAACCGATGAAGCCGGCGCCGCCGGTGACCAGGATCCTCACGGGTCCGGAAGTTTACGCGAAACATCCCCGTTCGACCCGTCGTGGCGCTCGCGTGGCCGGGCCGGTGACCTACCGGTAGGCTCCGGCCGGTGCGTGGAATTCTGCTTGCCGGTGGCACCGGATCCCGGCTGTGGCCGATCACCCGGGCGGTGTCGAAACAGCTGATGCCGGTGTTCGACAAGCCGATGATCTACTACCCGCTGTCGACCCTGGTGATGGCCGGGGTACGCGAGATCCTGGTGATCACCACGCCCCAGGAGCAGCACCAGTTCCAGCGTCTGCTCGGCGACGGCAGCCAGTTCGGGCTGCGACTGGAGTACCTGGCCCAGCCCAGGCCGGAGGGGATCGCCCAGGCCTTCGTGCTGGGTGCGGACTTCATCGGCGACCAGGGAGTGGCGCTGATCCTGGGGGACAACATCTTCCACGGGGTCGGCCTGGGCCGACAGTTGTCCGCCGCCGGTGACCCGGTCGGTGGCCGGATCTTCGCCTACCCGGTGGCCAACCCGCAGGCGTACGGGGTGGTGCACTTCGACCCGGACGGCCGGGTGCTGTCGATCGAGGAGAAGCCGGAGAAGCCCAGATCCCGGTACGCCGTACCCGGTCTGTACTTCTACGACAACCGGGTGGTGGAGATCGCCCGTGGCCTGACCCCCAGCAGCCGTGGCGAGTTGGAGATCACCGCGGTCAACGAGGCGTACCGCCAGTGGGGTGAACTGTCCGTGACCGTCCTGGACCGGGGCACCGCCTGGCTGGACACCGGCACCTTCACCTCGTTGATGCAGGCCGCCGAGTTCGTCCGGGTGATCGAGGAACGGCAGGGCATGAAGATCGGCTGCGTCGAGGAGGTCGCCTGGCGGGCCGGGCTGATCGACGACGACCAACTGCGTGCCCTGGCCGAGCCGTTGACCAGCAGCGGCTACGGTGACTACCTGCTCGGCCTGCTCAACGGCGAGCGATACGAACTGATCAACCCGGGGGAGGTCCGGTGAAACTACGCCCGTTGGGCATCGAGGGTGCCTGGGAGATCACGCCGCAGCAGCACGGTGACTCCCGTGGGCTGTTCCTGGAGTGGTACCGCGCCGACCGGCTGGCCGAGGCGATCGGGCGGCCGTTGCACCTGGCCCAGAGCAACCTCTCCGTCTCCGCCCGCGACGTGGTGCGCGGCATCCACTTCTCCGACGTGCCCCCCGGGCAGGCCAAGTACGTGACCTGCGTACGCGGCGCGGTGCTGGACGTGGTGGTGGACATCCGGGTCGGTTCACCCACCTTCGGCCAGTGGGAGACCCTGCGCCTCGACGACGTGGACCGGCGGGCGGTGTACGTGGCGGAGGGCCTCGGCCACGGCTTCTGCGCCCTGACCGACGACGCCACCCTGAACTACCTCTGCACGACGACCTACGACCCCTCGATCGACCGGGCGGTGAACCCGCTGGACGAGGAGTTGGGCATCGAGTGGCCGACCGGGACCCCGCAGCTGTCCGCCCGCGACGCCGCCGCCCCGACCCTGGCCCAGGCGCGGGAGATGGGGCTGCTGCCGGACTACGAAACCTGCCGACGTCAGGCCGCCGGCCTGGCTCTGGAGGCACCCGGCGGACGGTGACCGGTCACGGCCCGATACAGCAGAGGTGTCACGACAGTGACGAATCGGGGCTCCGGACGGCTAATGTCTCATCATGGAACGGCGAATCTTCGGTCTGGAGACCGAGTACGGCGTCACCTGCACCTACCGCGGACAGCGCAGGCTGTCTCCCGACGAAGTAGCCCGGTACCTCTTCCGCCGGGTCGTGTCCTGGGGCCGGTCGAGCAACGTCTTCCTGCGTAACGGCGCTCGGCTCTACCTGGACGTCGGCTCGCACCCGGAGTACGCCACCCCGGAGTGCGACTCGGTGATCGACCTGGTGGCCCACGATCGGGCCGGTGAGCGCATCCTGGAAGGGTTGCTCATCGACGCGGAGAAGCGGCTGCACGACGAGGGCATCGCGGGCGAGATCTACCTGTTCAAGAACAACACCGACTCGGCCGGCAACTCGTACGGCTGCCACGAGAACTACCTGGTCTCCCGGCACGGGGAGTTCGGCCGACTGGCCGACGTGTTGATCCCGTTCCTGGTCACCCGGCAGTTGATCTGTGGCGCGGGGAAGGTGTTGCAGACCCCCCGGGGGGCGGTCTACTGCCTGTCCCAGCGGGCCGAGCACATCTGGGAGGGGGTCTCCTCGGCCACCACCCGCAGCCGTCCGATCATCAACACCCGGGACGAGCCGCACGCGGACGCCGAGCGGTACCGCCGGCTGCACGTCATCGTCGGCGACTCCAACATGAACGAGGTCACCACCCTGCTGAAGGTCGGCAGCGCCGACATCGTGCTGCGGATGATCGAGGCCGGGGTGGTGATGCGGGACCTCACCCTGGAGAACCCGATCCGGGCCATCCGGGAGGTGTCGCACGACATCACCGGTCGCCGCAAGGTGCGGCTGGCCTCCGGCAAGGAGGTCAGCGCCCTGGAGATCCAGCAGGAGTACCTGGCCAAGGCGACCGAGTTCGTCGAGCGTCGGGGCGGCGACCAGACCGCCAAGCGGGTGGTCGAGTTGTGGGGCCGGGTGCTGCGGGCGGTGGAGACCGGCGACCTGGAACCGGTCTCCCGGGAGATCGACTGGGTGACCAAGCTGCGGTTGATCGAGCGCTACCAGCGCAAGCACGACCTGCCGTTGTCGCACCCCCGGGTGGCCCAGATGGATCTCGCCTACCACGACCTGCGCCGGGGTCGGGGGCTCTACGCCCTGCTGGAACGGCGTGGGGAGGTGGATCGGGTGGCCACCGATCCGGAGATCTTCGAGGCCAAGGAGACCCCGCCGCAGACCACCCGGGCCCGGCTGCGCGGGGAGTTCATCCGCAACGCCCAGGAGAAGCGGCGCGACTTCACGGTCGACTGGGTGCACCTGAAGCTCAACGACCAGGCGCAACGCACCGTGCTCTGCAAGGACCCCTTCCGGGCGTACGACGAGCGGGTGGAGCGGTTGATCGCCAGCATGTGACCGGCTGCACCGGGCCCGTCCGCCTCGGGCGGGCCCGGTAGGCTGGTCGGACCATGCTTCCTTCCGAACCTTCCACCCCGGGCGCCGAGCGGCAGAGCTTTCTGGAACGCCGCCGCGACAAGGTCCGCGCCGAGATCGAGCGCAATCGCCGAGGCGAGTACACCGTGCCCACCTGGGTGCTGGCGTTGGCCCTGGCCCTGATGGTCGGCGGCTGGCTGGCCCTGGTCGTCTTCGCCTGAGGTGTAAGGAAGGGCCCCTTATTAACGCTTGCGGTAGAGCAGGGGCCCCCTTTTAACGCGTACCCCGGGTCGGCTCAGGCCGCAGCGGTGCCGAGCAGGCGGGCGGCGTGTCGGCCAGCGGCGGCGGCGGCCAGGAAGTAAGCGTGATCGGCGTCCAGCCCGCGGCCCATCGTCGACAGGGGCACCGGACTGCCCCGCAGGGCCGCGTCCAGCCCGGTGGTGTCCACCCGCAGCACGGTGTGCCGGTCGACTAACGGCGCCAGCGCGGTATCCACCTCGGTGGCCAGGGCCGGGTCCAGGCCGTCGGGTACCACCAGCTCCGCGCGGGCCAGCGCCACCCGGCCGTACGCGGTCAGACTGTGATGTGACACCCCACGGTGCCGCTCCCGGGGGTCGGCGTCGGAGATCCGCAACGAGCCGACCGGTCGGCCGCCCAGGGTGGCGATCGCGTTGACCGCCTCACCCACGGCCACACCGGAGAAGCCCCACCGGGTGCCGGTGCCGAGGTTGCCCGGGCCCTGCGCCACCACGGCCACGTCGGCGTGCAGCACATGTCGGGCGGCCAGCAGGCCGCTGTGCAGGGTCGAGGCCTCCAGGTCGCCGCCGAAGGCCTGCCCGACACTGATGGTGCCGACCAGTTCCTCGCGCAGCGCGGAGAGCGTACGGGAGAACCAGGCGGGCAGCGCCCCACCATCGGTGAGCAGGTACGCGACCCGGGCCTGCGGAGCGTCCGCGCGGATGCCGGCGAGGATGGCCGGCAGTGCCGAGTGCAGGTCGGCGGTCACCACCGGCAGCCCGGCCAGGTCCTCGGCGGCGGCCAGCACCTCGTGGTGGGGTGAGGCCTCCTCATCGACCCCGAGCAGGATCGGTTGCAGCGGGGTGTAGCGGGCCTTGACCAGGTGACCGGCGTCGCGGCTGTCGACCGCCTCCGGCGGATCCGGCGGCAGCCGGTCCGGCAGCGCCACGACCAGGGCGTACCCGCCGGTGCCCAGCCCCATCAGCAGCGCCCCGGCGTTCAGCAGCACCCGATCACCGGCCTCCGGCATCCCCACCAGTTCCGGGTAAGCCAACGCCCGCATCGAGCCCCCGTCGAGAAGGGTGACGTCCAACTCCACGGCCCCCACCCACCGCCGCCGTACCCCCGCCACCGTCCCCACCCGCCACCGCACCATGCCCCGCACGCTAACCCCACCCCACCCCCACCCTCACCCCGCCCCCTCGCGCCCTACCCCAGCCCTCGCCGATCTTGCACTTTTTGTCCGGGCAAAGCCCTCAAATAGGGCGATCGGGCGACCGAAAGTGCAAGATCGGCGAGGTGGGATGGTGGGGTGGGGCGGCATGTCGGCGTGGGTACATGTGTTCGGGGGGTCGGCTGCTAGCGTCTACGGGGTGTCGCGCAGCCGCACCGAACGCCTGGTCAACCTGGTGATCTGTCTGCTGTCTACGCGGCGGTTCCTGACCGCCGCGCAGATCGCCGCGACCGTGCCCGGTTATGAGCACGATCCGGACGATGCCCGCGAGCACGAGGCCTTCCAGCGCAAGTTCGAGCGGGACAAGGCCGAGTTGCGGGAGTTGGGCGTGCCGCTGGAGACCGGCACGGCCAGCGCCTTCGACACCGAACCCGGGTATCGGATCGCCCGCCGGGAGTACGCCCTCCCGGAGATTCCCCTCGAGCCGGACGAGGCCGCCGCGGTGGGCATCGCCGCCCGGTTGTGGCAGCACGCGGGACTGGCCGCCGCCGCCTCCTCCGGCCTGGCGAAGCTCCGCGCCGCCGGTGTGGACGTGGACCCCCACGCCACCCTCGGGTTGGAGCCGATGGTCAATGTCGATCCGGCCTTCGCGCCGTTGACCGCCGCCGCCCGGGATCGCCGCGAGGTCCGCTTCGACTACCGGGTACCGGACCGGGACGCCCCCGACCACCGTCGACTCCAGCCGTGGGGGGTGGTCTGCTGGCGCGGACGCTGGTACGTGGTCGGCCACGATCTGGATCGGGACGCCACCCGCTGTTTCCGGTTGTCCCGGGTGGTCGGCACGGTCCGGGTCACCGGGGTGCCCGGCGCCTACCAGCCGCCGCCCGGTGTCGACCTGATCAGCCACGTGGCCAACTGGTCCGGCCCGACCGAGCACACCGGCCGGGCCACCGTCCTGGTCACCCCCGGGCGGGCGGCCGGGCTGCGCCGGGTGGCGGTCGAGGTGACCTCCGGGCCGGAGGCGGACCGGCTGGTCCTGCCGTACAGCGACATGGACCTGTTCGCCAGTCACCTCGTCGGCTACGGGCCCGAGGTGCGGGTGCTTGACCCACCCGAGGTACGCGAGGCGGTCATCCAGCGGCTCAAGGAGATCGCCGCCCACCACGACGACTCCCCGGCGGTCGGCCCGCCGAACACGAGGAGTGAGCTTGTGAGCCCGGCAGTCCCGAACGGAAGGCGGGCGCGATGAGCGCGAAGGCCGGCACCCGTACCTCCGCCGACCGGTTGGCCCGGCTGCTCAACCTGGTGCCGTACCTGCTGGCCCGGCCCGGCATCGAGATCGCCGAGGCGGCCGGGGATCTAGGGGTGACCGAGCGGCAGTTGCGTGAGGATCTGGAACTGCTCTGGGTCTGCGGCCTGCCGGGTTACGGTCCGGGTGACCTGATCGACATGGCCTTCGACGGTGACCGGGTGACCATCACCTACGACGCCGGTATCGACCGCCCGCTGCGGCTCACCCCGGACGAGGCCCTGGCCCTGGTCGTGGCGCTGCGGATGCTGGCCGAGACCCCCGGGGTGGCCAACCGGGAAGCCGTGGAGCGGGCCCTGGCGAAGATCGAGGACGCCGGGGGTGACCTCGTGGCGGCGCCGGTGGAGGTCCGGCTGCCCGGTGACGGGCCGCGGGTCGAGCAGTTGCGGGCCGCGGTGGCCGGGGGGCGTGCGCTGCGGATCACCTACTACACCCGGGCGCGTGACGAGACGACCGAGCGGGTGATCGACCCCCTGCGGATGCTGATGTTCGGCGGTCGGGCGTACGTCGAGGCGTGGTGCCGGAGGGCCGAGGCGGTACGGCTGTTCCGGGCCGACCGGATCGACGCGGTAACCGAGCTGGAGGAGCCGGCCGTGGTGCCGCCGCAGGCCCGCCCCCAGGATCTCAGCGGGGGACTGTTCCGCCCCTCACCGGAGCTACCGCTGATCACCCTGCGGATCGGCCGGAGGGACCGGTGGATCACGGAGTACTACCCGTGTGAGCGGGTCGAGTCCGACGGTGAGCGGTGGGTGGTCTCGCTGCGGGTCACCGATCTCGGCTGGGCCCGGCGCTTCGTGCTCGGTCTGGGTCCGGAGGTCACCGTGCTGGCCCCGGCCGAGCTGGCCGAGCAGGTACGGGACTGCGCCGTGGCGGCCCTGGAGGCGTACGCGACACCGGTGCTGCCCGGCCTGCACCCGGCGGCGACGGGGTCCGGGCAGTAGGCTGACGCCGTGCTGAAGTGGATCCTGCTCGCGCTGGTGCTGGTGCCGTTGATCGTCCTGGTGCTGGCGGTCCGTCCCCTGCTCGGCCGGTTGCCGCAGCTGCGCCGGGCTGCGCTGCGGCTACGGCAGCGGGCCGACGAGGCGATGGTCCTGCAGGCCGCCGCGGAGAACCTCCAGCAGCAGGCCGAGGGGTTGCAGAGCCGGCTGGAGACGACCCAGCAGCGGATGACCCTGATCCGGGCCCGCCGAGGCGACTGAAACGACCACCCCCGGCCGTCGGGCTCCGGCACCGGTCGGAGGCGGATGAGAACCGGTTCGGGCACGAAGATCCAGTCGTCTGGTTGACGGAATACTCGCAGGTGGCCGAGACTTCACCCGCCGGACCGATCCACCACCTCCCGGTGGGTGGCAACAGCCCGCGTCACACGTACGATGGGCTGCGGAACCACCCCCATTTGACACAAGCGACTGGAGCTTCACATGGGTGCCCTCAGGCCCTGGCACATCGCCGTACTCGTGGTCGTGATGATCCTGCTCTTCGGCGCGAAGCGGCTTCCGGACGCGGCGCGTTCCCTGGGTCGTTCGCTGCGCATCATCAAGGCCGAGACCAAGAGCCTGGCTGACGATGACGACCGCGACCTGGCCGGCAAGGCCGACGCGCAGGCCGGCTACCAGCCGCTCACGCCGCAGCCTCCGCAGCAGCAGCCGTACCAGGGTACGGTGCAGCAGCCGGTCGTCGACCCGGTGCAGCGCGTCCGCGACAACTGAGCGAGGGGCTCGACCACCGTGGCCTTCGCCCTGCGTAAGCGTGGCCCGAGCAAGTTCGAACGGGCCGCCGACGGCTCGATGACCCTGATCGAGCACTTTCGTGAGCTGCGTACCCGACTGTTCCGGGCGTCGCTGGCGATCGTGGTCGGGCTGATCGCCGGCTTCGCGCTGGCCCAGCCGGCGTTCGACCTCCTGGCCCAGCCGTACTGCCGGCTGCCCGGCATGATGGTCGACGGTAAGTGTCAGCAGTTCCTGATGCTCGCCCCCGCCGACGGCTTCATCCTCAAGCTCAAGCTGGCGCTCTGGATCGGTCTGATCCTCGGCGCGCCGGTCTGGCTGTTCCAACTGTGGGCGTTCATCGCGCCCGGCCTGCACCGGCACGAGCGCAAGTGGGCGTACGTCTTCGTCACGATCGCGGCTCCGCTGTTCGCCGCCGGTGCGGTGCTGGCCTACTTCGTGGTCGACAAGGGTTTGGCCTTCCTGCTGGAGGCCGGTGTCACCGGCACGGACTCGCAGCTGGAGGTGACCCGCTACATCAGCTTCGTCACCACCATGATCCTGCTGTTCGGGGTGGCCTTCGAGTTCCCGCTGACCCTGCTGATGCTCAACTTCACCGGGGTGGTCAGCGCCAAGCGCCTGCTGAGCTGGTGGCGGGCGGTGGTCTTCATCTGCTTCGCCTTCGCGGCGGTGGCCACCCCCGACCCGGGCCCCTTCGGCATGACCCTGCTGGCCCTCTGTCTGAGCCTGCTCTATTTCATCGCGGTCGGGGTGGCCTTCCTCAACGACCGGCGCAAGGGCCGCGGCAAGGAGGTCTACGCCGGCATCGACGACGACGAGGCCTCCCCGCTGGAGGTGGATCTGGAGCCGGTGTCGGCGGGACGGCCGGTGGACCAGGTCAGCCCGATCGAGCCGCCGGAGCCGATCGTGGCACCCAAGCCGATCGAACGGCGCTACGACGACGTCACCTGATGACGGGCTGCCCCGGTAGCGGGGCAGCCCGCAGGGACCGCCGGTGCGTTGTCCGCCACCCCTGCCTTTAGCGCACGGGGTGTCGCCTGTCAGCGATGCAGTCGGTAATCCGTCACCGGGTCTCCCAGGTGCAACAACTGGGTAATGACTTCTTTACGATTTGTTGTCGCACCCCATCAGGAAGGTCGTTGCCCGTGCGCCGTACGTTGTCCTGCCGCTGGCCCACCTGACCTGAGCGGGCACGGGTGGCACGGTCGGTACGCCGGCTGTGTCGTGGTGGGCCCGTTGCGCGGTCGGTCACCGTGACTGCGCGCGCCCTCCTGCCTGATCGCGGCCCGTGTCATGCGAAGGATCTGGCCCACCACCATTGCCGCCTCGGGAGTCCCGTCTATGGGACTCCCACGGCGGCAGCGCGCGTCCACAGATCGGGAGTCAGCATTGATCCACGTCGTCGTCGCCGAGGAGATGAGTCTGCTGCGCAGTGCGCTCTGCGTGGCATTGTCGAGCGAGGAGGAGATCGAGGTGATCGCCCAGGTCGCCCGGGTGGAGGAGTTGCCCGAGGTACTGCGGCGGCACCAACCCGACGTCGTACTGGTGGACCTGGCTTCGGAGGTCTCCCCGCCGGCCAAGGTGGTCGCCGAGATCGCGGGCGCCGCCCCCGACGCCGCGGTGCTGGCGATGGGCCGCCGGTGGAGCCCGGAGGTGGTGGAGGAGTTGTTGGATGCCGGGGCACATGGGCTGATCGGCATGGATGCTCCGGTGGAGGCGCTGGTCGGGGCGGTGCGGGAGGTCGCGACCGGCGAGCGGGTGATCGACGCGGAGGTCGCCGTGACGGCCCTGCGGCCAGCGGGCAGTCCGCTGACTCGCCGCGAGGCGGAGGTGCTGCGGGTGGCCGCCGAAGGGCTGCCGCTCAAGGACATCGCCCGGCGACTCTTCCTGGCGCACGGCACGGTGCGCAACCATCTGTCGGCGGTGATGCGCAAGACGGGTGCCCGCAACCGGATGGAGGCGGTGTGGCATGCCCGCCGCCACGGTTGGATCTAGCCGACAACAGGATCGCTGCGGCGAGGGCCGGCAGCAGCGGGGTTGCGGAGGCGAGCGCCGGCAGCGACCCGAGCGGGGGCTTGGCTCACCGAGCGGCACCGGTCGGTACGTGTTTGAATGTTGACGGTTCGTGATCCGCCTGGCGGTTCCCGGGAAGGTCGACGTGATCCGTACCCTGCTAGCCCTCGACGGTGCCCTGGTCCGGGGTGCCCTCTCCCTCGTTCTCGCCGCCGAGGCCGACATCAGCGTGGTGGCGGAACTCGACCGGGGTGAGGCCCTTCCCGCGCTGATCCAGGCCCAGCGGCCCGACGTGGCGGTCATCGACCTCGATCTGGTCGGGTCGGCCGGTGCGGCGGGCTGCCCGATGCTGGTGCTGGTCGACCAGCGTCGGGCCCGCCGCCTGCACCGGGTCCTCGTGCCGGGACGCCCCCTCGGGGTACTCGGCAGCGACGTCGCGCCGCGTCGGGTGCTGGAGGGGGTCCGGCGGCTGTCCCGAGGGGAGTCGGTGATCGACGTGGACCTGGTCCAGGCGGCGTTGACCCGGGAGAGCCCGCTGTCGGCACGGGAGACCCAGATTCTCGATCTGACCGCGGCGGGAGCGCCGGTCGTCGAGGTCGCCCGGGCCCTGGGCCTGGCACCGGGCACGGTGCGCAACCATCTCGGACGGATCGCCCGCAAGGTCGGCGCCCGCACCCGGGTGGAGGCCGTACGGGTCGCCCACGAGGCCGGCTGGATCTGACCCCGGGCGGGCACCGGTGTCCTACGGCGACCTGACCCGGGTGAGCATGGTGCTGTTCCGGCTGCCCAGCTGAGCCCGCCCCGACGGGCCGGGCCGCCCAGTCCGAGCCGCCCGACCGCGCCCGACCGACGGGCCGGGCCTTCACGCCCGGGTGGAGGTCACGGCCCGTCGGGTGTCCGGGGCGGGGTCCTGCCAGTGACCGACCAGTTCCCGGTAGGTGGGGGAGAGGTGCAGCAGTTCCTGGTGGCTGCCGACCAGTGGCCGGTCGCCGTCGAACACCAGCACCCGGTGGGCGCGCAGCGCCGAACTGATCCGGTGGGCGATCACCACGAGGGTGCCCGGGCGGTCGGCGAAGGCCCGTTCGACCCTGGCCTCCATGCCGGGGTCTAGGTGACAGGTCGCCTCGTCCAGGATGACCAACGGGGCCGGGGCCAGATAGGCCCGTACCGCGGCGATGAGTTGACGTTCCCCGGCGGAGAGGGCACCGGGCTCGACCTCGGCCGCCAACCCACCGAGGCGGTCGACCAGTGGCCAGGCGCCGAGGGCCTCCAGGGCCGCCGCCACGGTCGCCTCGTCCGCCTCCGGCCGCAGGTACAACAGGTTGTCGGCGAGGGTGCCGCTGCGGACGTACGCCTCCTGCGGCACCAGCACCCGCAGCCGGGCCAGGGCCTGGGGGGTGGCGGCGGTGACCGGGGTATCGGCCAGGTGCACCCTGCCGGACTCCGGTGGCGCCAGCCCGGCGATCAGGGCGGCCAGGGTGGATTTGCCGGCACCACTGGGCCCTACCACGGCCAGGTGTTCCCCGTGGGCCACCGTCAGGGTGAAGTCGGCGAGGACCGGCTTGGCGTGCGGGCCGTACCGGAAGGTCAGCCCGCAGGCCCGCACCGCCGGCGGCACCGCGGTGGTCCGCGGTGCCGGCCCGAGAGCCGGCGGTGGGGCGACAGGACTGGAGTCGGGCGGCGGGCTGCTGCGCAGGATCCGGTCCAGGGTCACGGCGTAGCGCAGGCCCCCGCCGCCCACCCCCTGCACGAGAGCGTGCAGGGCCGGTTGCAGACCGGTGGTGACGTAGACCAGCGCGCCCAGCACCGCACCGGTGCTCAGCCCCTGGCGCACCAGCCAGGGGGCGGCCAGCAGCAGGATCACCACGGGCAGCCAACCGCCCAGCCCTAGGCTGAGGCTGCGCAGGGCCGCCATCCGGGCCAGAGTCCGCTCGGTGTTCGACTGGGTGACGATTCGCCGGTCGACCGCGGCGACCACCCGGTCCTGCCCGCCGCAGGCCAGGACGTCGCGATGTCCGGTCAGGGCGGCGGCGGCCGAGCGGCCCAGTTCCTCACCGGCGGCCACCTGGGCCCGCTGGTGGGTGACCATCGCCGGCAGCGCCGCCGCGAACACGGCCAGCCCGAGCAGCAGCGGCGCGGCCACCGCCGCGGCCAGGGGCGGCGACAGGGCCAGCAGGCCGAGCAGCGCCGCACCGGCGGTGAACAGGAAACCCCGGACCACCAGCAGCAGGCCGCCGAAGGTGTCCCGGACGACCTCCACCTGTTGGGTCAGCCGGGCCACAGCGGCGCTGTCCGGTCGGCCACCGGCCCGGGTGGCCTCGCGCAGGGCACCGTCGACCACCCGGGTGGCCAACTCGTCACGGAAGGGCTCGACCACGGCACCGAGACTGCGGTACACCCGGCCGGTGGCGACCGCCCCGATCAGTACGGCGGCGGCCAGCCCGGCCAGCCAGGCCAGGCCGGTGGTGAACCGACCGGCCAGGAAGCCCTGGTCGACCGCCCGGGCCACGAGCAGGCCGCTGAGCAGCGCCGGCAGGGACTCGCCCACCGACCAGGCGGCCAGTCGGCCCAGCGGACGGCGGCGGGCCCGCAACGCCGCCCAGGTGGTCCGGCGTACCCCGGTCATCGGGGGTCCCCGGCCGGGGTGAAGATCGCCCGGTAGTCCGGGTCGGCCCAGAGCCGTCGGTGCGGCCCCACCGCCCGCACCCGGCCGTCGTCGATCCAGGCGACCAGGTCGGCCGCGGCGGCGGTCGCCGCACGGTGGGTCACCACCAGCCGGGTACGACCCTCGGCTCCCTCGGCCACCGCCTGGCTGATCCGGTGCTCCGTGGCGGTGTCCAGGCTGGACATGGCGTCGTCCAGGACCAGTACCCGTTCGGCGCAGAAGGCGCGGGCCAGCCCGAGGCGCTGGGCCTCGCCCCCGGAGAAGGGTGCCTCCGACAGCGGGGTGCGGAACCCGTCCGGCAACCGGGCCACGACGTCGGCCACCTGGGCGGCCCGGGTCACCGCCAGCACGGGCGCGGTCGCCGGGTTCGCACCGGCGGGCGGGTCGGCCGACTCCGGGGGCAGGGCCAGACCGATCGCATCGTGGACGGTCTCGCCGACCAGGACCGGCCGGTCGAAGGCGTGTCCGATGCCCCGCCGCAGCGCCGCCGGGCTCAACCGGGGCAGGGGTGTCCCGTCGAGCAGCACCTCACCGGCGTCCGGGTCGTGCAGCCGCCCGGCCACGGCGGCGAGGGTCGACTTGCCGACTCCGGAACGCCCGACGACCGCGAGGGTGCTGCCGGCCGGCACGAGCAGATCCACCCCGCGCAGCAGGGGGCGCCCGTCCTCGCGGTGCACCTCGACCCCGCGCAGCCGCAGCTCACCGCGGCCGGGGGGTAGGGCCTCGTCGCCGTAGCGGCGGGCGGGCCGGGCCAGTGGCTCGGCGATCCGGCTGGCCGCCGCACGGGCGCGTACCAGCCGGTGCAGGGTGGCCAGCACCGCACCCAACCCGGCGCCCAGGGCGGCGTACTGCACTGCGGCCACCAGTTGTCCGGGGGTCAGCCAGCCGACCGTGAGGGCGTACCCGCCGACGGCTACGACGGCCGCCTGCAACAGCGGACCCACCGCGGCGGTGCGGGCGCTGGCCTGGGCCAGCAACCGCCAGCCGAGCGACCCGTACCGGCGTAGCTCCGGCAGGGCGGCCAGCACCCGGTCGCGTTCGGGGTCCACGGTCGCGGCGGCGGCGATGGTGCGGGCCCCGCCGAGGGCCTCCAGCAGCCGTCCGGCGATGCCGCCCAACACCCGCTGGTAGCCGGTCACGGCGGCGGAGGCGTCGCTGACGAAGGCCCGCATGAGTACGGCGAGCACCACCAGCCCACCGAGCAGGGTGATCCCCAGCAGCGGCTCGATCAGGATCAGCGCCACCACGCTGCCGACCGGCGGCACCAGGGCGACCACCCCGAACACCACCGCGGTGCCGGCCTGCCCGGCGTCGGCGCTCTGCCCGACCAGCCGGCCGACCAGGTCACCCACCGGGTACCGGCGGACCGTGCGGACATCGCAGGCGAAGAGGTGGCGCAGCAGTCGCCGACGCAGCAGGAGAGTGGCCCTGGCCGTGCCGTAACCGGCGGCCAGGTCACCGAGGATGTCGGTGACCAGCAGGCCGGCGACCAGGGCGCAGGCCACAGCCGGCCACCAGGAGGCCGTACCCCCGACGGCGGCGTCGACGGCGAGCCCCAGGGCGGCCGGAAGCGCGAGTTCGGCGGCGGCGCCGACGAGCGCCACCACCGTGAGCAGGACGGTCCAACCGCCGCCGTCCCGGACCACCCGGCGCAACAGCCGGTCGGCGCCGTCTCGAGTCGGCATCGGCACCTCCCGCGAGAAAGACGTGCGGCCCTGGGCGGGTTCATCGCCCCGCCCAGGGCCTCGCGTGGCGACCTATCAGTTGCAGGTCGTGACGGACAGCGAGCTGTCGCCGCAGAGCAGCAGGCTCGCCCGGCTGCCGCCGCCGGTGCGGTCGGCGGGGGCCATCTCCAGGCCCTGGAGGTCCAGAAGCGCCATGTCTTGTCACCTCCTTCCGTGCTGGTCGGTCTGATCGGATCCCCTCGCATCAGCGAGGGTGTCTGGGGCGCCCGTCAGGGGCGCGAGGAAGGGCAGCGTCACCGGGGCCTCGGCCCGGGCGGTGGCCAGGGCCAGCAGGACCCCCGCGGTGCCGGTGCCCAGGTCCATGGAGAGCCGCAGCAGCTGCTCGCCCGGGAAGGCGGTCCCGTCCGCGTACGGCAGGGCGTGCCAGCCGAGGCGTTCGACCTGCGTGGCCAGCTCTGCGGCCAGGGCCGGGTCGTCCGGGTACGCCGCCAGGTAGGCGATGATGCCGGCCCGCCCGGCGAACAGGCCGGACTGCGCGTAGAAGGGGGACCGGGCGGCGCGCCGTACCCCGGCGCTGGCCTCGGCGAACCGCTCGTCGGCCCGGTGGCGCAGGTACTGGTCGAGCACCAGCCCGATGCCGACACTGCCCTGCCCCAGGTAGGGCATGGTGCGCCAGCCCTCGTTGACCTCCAGGGCGCCGTCCGGGCGGACCACACAGCGGTGCAGGTCCTGCCGCAGTGCGGTGGCGGCGTGGGTCAGCAGGTCGGGCTCACCGGTCAGCTCGTGCAGCCGTACCAGCATCAGGGCCGGTCCGCTGCGACCGCGCAGCAGTCCCGCGTACGAGTGTCGACCACCGCTGATCTCCGAGGTCGGCTCGTCGGCGAGTTGGGTGACCACCCGCTCGGCGACCGACCAGGCGGCCTCGCGCAGGGCCGACTCGCCGGTGCGCCCGGCCAACTCTGCGAGGTTGAGCGCGATTCCGGAGAGGCCACCGGCCAGGCTGTGGTCCAACCCGTCCAGGGGTTGCCGCAGGCAGATGTCGAGCACGTCCAGGGCGTCCCGCCGGCGGCCCAGCAGCTCCAGGGCGTACGCGACGCCGTGCAGCCCGTCGTAGAAGCCGCAGCGGGTGCCGGAGGCCGGTGAGGTGGCCTGGCGTACCAGCCACTGTTCGTGTTCCGGCCAGCGCCCGGCGCCGCTGACGTGCAGGGCGTACAGGACTCCGGCGGCGCCGTGGGCGAGATTGAGCCCACCGCTGCGGAACTGCTCGATGTCGCCGGGGAAGAGTCGATCCTCGCGCCCGGGTGTGGCGCTGGCCAGGATGGCCCGGGCCAACCGGTCGCGGTGGGCGGGTCCTAGGTCGACGGTGAGGTCGACTCGGGGTTCCGCTGCTGCCGGGCTTTCCCCGGTGATCTCCGCGACGGCGGCGTCCAGAAGTTCTCGGGGCACCGGGAACCGCTCGGCGATCACCTCCGCCAGGTGTGCGGCCTTGGCCGGTGCCAGGCGGACCAGTTGGGTCAGCGGCAGGAACAACGCCAGCCGCAGGCAGGCCAGGGCGTAGTTGTCGACCGCGGGACCGGTGCGGTCCCGGGGGGCGGCGAAACCCTGGTTGCGCAGGCCGGGCCGGCGGTGCCCGTCGATCGGCGCGGCCACCTCGAAGTCGACCAGGGCGATCCGGTCGTCCGGGCGGACCATCACGTTGAACAGGTGCAGGTCGCCGTAGACCAGGCCGCGTTCGTGGATGGCCTTGATGACCTGCTCGACCTGCCGGTGGACCTCCAGGGCCCAGCGGGTGTAGTCGGCCCGGTCGGCGTCCGTGGCGTCGGCGTCGATGAGGGGGTACCGGTCGACCAGCACCTTGTTCAACGCACGGCCCTCGATGAACTCCAGCGCCAGGAACCGGTGCTCGCCGAGGGTGAACTCGTCGTGCACCCGGGGCACCTGTGGCAGGTCGGCGAGTCGACGCAGCGCCTCGGCCTCGCGGGACAGCCGGGCCACCGCGTCGGTGCCGTCGGCGTCCAGGCCGGCGTGCGGTCGCGCCTCCTTGAGCACCACCTGGGTGTCGGTTCGCAGGTCCCGGCCGACGTAGAGGCCGCCGCCGTTGGAGAAGTGGATGACCTTCTCGATCCGGTACGGCACCTCGTCCGTGCTGGTGGCGTTGCGGGCGGCCAGGTGGGGTGCCAGGAAGTCCGGCAGGGTCACCCAGTCGGGTACGTGGAAGACCGGGTCGCGCCGGTCCGGCACCAGGGTGCCGGTGCCGTCCTCGATCGCCGGTACGACCTGCCCGTCCGCCGAGTGGCAGTAGCGGGCGGCGAAGCCGCCGTAGCGTACGAACACCGGGCCGGTGCCGTAGCGCAGGTCGCTGAGGATGTACGGGCCGGACTCCCCGGCGAGCAGCTCGTCGAGTTCCTTGCAGACCAGTTCCAGCTCCGCCTCGTCGTGCGGGTAGACGGTGACGAACTTGCCGCTGGCCGCCCGGGAGGCGTACTTGGAGTTGCGCAGCAGCAGAGTGCGCGGACCACGCAGGAACTTGAAGGACAGCCCACGCGGGACGCAGTAGTCCCAGACCAGGTCCAGCACCCGCTCGGCGTTGTCCAGGGTGGCCGCCACATGGATCTTCCAGCCCTGCTGGGGCAGCGAGTCGCCGTCCGGGGCGTAGATCAGCCAGTCGTCCAGCGGCTCGGTACGCCAACCCTCCGGCAGCGCTCGCCGGGCCGCGGCGAAGGTGGGCTGCTCGACGGCGTTGCCGAGGGAGTCGTAGAAGTGTCGGTCGGCGGCGCAGTAGCTGTCGTAACGGTCGTCCACCGCGATCCCTCCCTCCCCTGATCGGCTCGTCCTCGTGCCCTGCTGGCTGATAAGAGTCTGTCCGTTCGGCCTATGGCGGAGCCAGTGCGTTCCGTCATGAGGTGCAGTGCGTGCCGCACAATCGACCGTGACAAATGTCAGGTGAGGGCCGATGGCCCCGCCGAGGGTCTTCCGCCGCCGGTCGCTTCGATGGCCGGACCGCGCATGACGGCCGATGCCCGAGGGGCCGCCGGGCAGGGCATTTCGGCGGATGCCCGGGGGTGGCCGGGCCGGGTACGGTGCACGCCGTGACGGCAGACGATCACCCCCCGCCGGCCGATCGGCCGATCGCCGTTCTGACCAACCCCACCGCCGGCCGAGGGCGCCATCGGGGACTGCTACCCGAGGTGCTGGACCGCCTGGCGGCCGGCGGTCGCCCCCTGCGGGTGCTGGAGGCCCGCACCCGTACCCAGGCCGAGGCCGCCTGCCGCGAGGCGGTCGCCGAGGGGGCCGCAGCCCTGGTCGCGGTCGGTGGCGACGGCACCATGCACCTGGCCCTACAGGCGGTGGCCGGCACCCCGGTGCCCTTCGGCGCGGTACCGGCCGGCACCGGCAACGACTTCGCCGAAGCCACCGGCTTTCCCGCCGACCCCCTGGCCGCCGCGGACGCCGTCACGGCCGCCCTGCGCCAGAGACGAACCCGCCCGGTCGACCTGGCCCGGATCACCGGCCCGGACGGCGCACACCGGTGGTACGGCGGGGTACTCGCGGCCGGGTTCGACGCGATCGTCAACGAACGGGCCAACCGGATGCGCTGGCCACGCGGCCCCCGCCGCTACGACCTGGCGATCCTGGTGGAGTTGGCCCGACTACGCCCGCGCCATTACACCCTGCGCCTGGACGGGGTGACCCACGAGACGGAGGCCGTGCTGGTGGCGGTCGGCAACTGCCCCTCCTACGGCGGGGGAATGCGGATCTGCCCCGACGCCGACCCCAACGACGGCCTGCTGGACGTCGTCGTGGGTGGGCGCTACACCCGGCGAACCCTGATCCGCGAGAAGCCGAAGATCTACCGGGGCACCCACGTCCACCACCCGCTGGCGCGCACCTACCGGGCCCGCACCGTGGAGATAGCCGCCGCCGAGATCACCACCTACGCCGACGGCGAACGCTGCCTACCCCTCCCGATAACCATCACCGCCACCCCCACCGCCCTCCACCTCCTCCTCCCCTAACCCCCCACCCCACCGGTGGCCCCCGTTGATCATGAGGTTAGCGGCAGATGTCGATCTCCTGAGTGCCGCTAACCTCATGATCAACCCGTGCTGGGGTGGGGTTTAGGGGTGGGTGGGGTGGGTGAGGGGGAGGATGGAGCCTAGGCCGTTGGGGCGGCCTACTTCGGCGGTGGGGAGGACCAGTGCGGCGCAGCCGGCCGCTACCGCTCCTGCGTCGGCGGGGGTGTCGCCGACCATGAGAGCCCGTTCCGGGTCGACGCCGAGCATGCCGCAGGCCCGCCAGAAGATCGCCGGGTCCGGCTTGCAGCGGCCCACCTCGTACGACAGGACGAAGGCGTCGACCAGGTCGGCCAGGCCCCAGGCGGCGAAGTGGGGACGGATATCGAAGCCGATGTTGCTGACCACGGCCACCCGTACCCCGGCAGCCCGCAGGGCGGTCAGGATGGGGGCGGTGTCCGGGTACGGCACCCAGCCCTCGGGGGTCAGCACCCGCTCGTAGAGGGCCTCGGCCAGGCCGTCGATGCCGGCGTCGACCGTGGCGGCCAGCCCGGTGTACGCGCCCCGGTGGGCGTGCTCGTACAGATCACGGTCGGCCCACAGCTCGGCCAGGTGTGGTGGTATCCGGGCCGGCAGTGGCCCGCCGGCCCGACCCGCGGTGAGCAGTCGGTCGGCCAGCGCGGTGGCCCGGACCCGGTCGAGTGCCACCCCGCAGGCCGCCGCGGCGGTCAGGACCCACTCGCGGGGCTCCTCCACCTGGGCGAGGGTGCCGTGGAAGTCGAGCAGTACCGCCTCCACCGGACGGCGGGAGGGGGTCGGCTGGTCATCGCGTACGGGGTGGGTCGGTTCGGCATGATCCGGCACGTGGTGCACCCTACCGACCCCCTCCGACCCGCCTGCCGGTCGGCCTTGCCGGGTGCGGTGTCAGGCGTACGGACTAATCTTGGTGACATGTCGAGCCCCGCCGAGCGGTACGCCGCGGCGCGCCGCCGGGCCGCCCAGGCCTCCCAGTTCCCGGCCCTGGAAGAGTTCACCTCCGACCTCGGGTTCGACCTGGACGACTTCCAGCGTGAGGCGTGTCAGGCCCTGGAGCGGGGCAGCGGGGTGCTGGTGTGCGCCCCGACCGGCGCCGGTAAGACCGTGGTCGGTGAGTTCGCCGTACACCTGGCGCTGCGGGGGACCCCCGGGCAGCCGGCGCCGACCGACGGCACCCGGCGCAAGTGCTTCTACACCACCCCGATCAAGGCCCTGTCCAACCAGAAGTACCACGACCTGGTCGATCGCTACGGTGTCGAGCAGGTAGGGCTGCTCACCGGCGACAACGCCATCAACGGCGAGGCCCCCGTGGTGGTGATGACCACCGAGGTGCTGCGCAACATGCTCTACGCCGGCTCGGCCACTCTGGAGGGCCTGGCGTACGTGGTGATGGACGAGGTGCACTACCTGGCCGACCGGTTCCGGGGCGGGGTGTGGGAGGAGGTCATCATCCACCTGCCCGCCTCGGTCACCCTGGTGTCGCTGTCGGCGACGGTGTCCAACGCGGAGGAGTTCGCCGACTGGCTGATCACCGTACGGGGTGAGACCACCGTGGTGGTCAGCGAGCACCGGCCGGTGCCGTTGTGGCAGCACATGCTGGTCGGCAAGCGGATGTTCGACCTGTTCCACGACGCGGCGGCGGCCCGCAAACACGACGTGCACCCGGAGTTGCTGCGCTACACCCGGGAGACCGTGCGCCGCCTGGATCTGGGCGAGGGGCGTGCCGCCGGTTGGGGCGGGCGGCGGGGTCCCCGCTGGCGGGGGCCCTCCCGGCCGGACATCGTCGAGCGGCTGGACCGCGAGGGGTTGCTGCCGGCGATCCTGTTCATCTTCAGCCGGGCCGGGTGTGCCGCGGCCGTGCAGCAGTGTCTGGCGGCCGGGTTGCGGCTGACCTCGCCGGAGGAGCGGGCCGAGATCCGCCGGGTGGTGGAGTCCCGGGTGACGGCCATCCCCAGTGAGGACCTGTCGGTGCTGGGCTACTGGGAGTGGCTCGACGGCCTGGAGCGCGGGCTGGCCAGCCACCACGCCGGGATGCTGCCGGCGTTCAAGGAGGTCGTCGAGGAGTTGTTCGTCCGAGGGCTGGTCAAGGCGGTCTTCGCCACCGAGACCCTGGCCCTGGGGATCAACATGCCGGCCCGCTGCGTGGTGCTGGAACGTCTGGTCAAGTACAACGGCGAGGCCCATGTCGACCTGACCCCGGGGGAGTACACCCAGCTCACCGGGCGGGCCGGGCGGCGGGGCATCGATGTGGAGGGGCACGCCGTGGTGGTGTGGTCCCCGGAGACCGACCCCCGGCACGTGGCCGGGCTGGCCTCCACCCGCACCTATCCGCTGCGGTCCAGCTTCCGGCCCTCGTACAACATGGCGGTCAACCTGGTCGGCAGTGTCGGCGCGGCACCGGCCCGGGAGCTGCTGGAGTCCTCCTTCGCCCAGTTCCAGGCGGACCGGTCGGTGGTCGGCCTGGCCCGGCAGGTGCAGCGCAACACCGAGACCATCGAGGCGTACGGCGTGGAGGCGCAGTGCCACCACGGTGACTTCGACGAGTACTTCGCGCTGCGGGTGGCCATCGCCGACCGGGAGCGGGCGATCGCCCGGCAGGGGCAGAACCAGCGCCGGGCGGCGGCGGTGGCCGCGTTGGAGCGGCTGCGGGTCGGTGATGTGATCCGGGTGCCCTCGGGGCGGCGCGCCGGCCTGGCCGTGGTGCTGGATCCGGCCGCGGGTGGCTTCAGCGAGCCGCGTCCGCTGGTGCTGACCCAGGACCGCTGGGCCGGGCGGATCAGCCCGGGCGATTTCACCACCCCGGCCGAGGTGTTGGCCCGCATCCGGGTGCCGAAGAACTTCAACCCCCGTAACCCGGCCGCACGCCGGGACCTGGCGGCGCAGGTCACCGGCACCGGGCTGGACCGGCACAGCCGGCGGGGTGCCCGGGGCCGGCAGTCGGGCGAGGATCACCAGCTCACCCAGTTGCGTGCCGAGCTGCGACGGCATCCCTGTCACGCCTGCCCGGAGCGGGAGGAGCACGCCCGCTGGGCGGAGCGTCGTCGTCGGCTGGAGCGCGACACGGAGGAGTTGCGGGAGCGGGTGGCCGGTCGGACCGGATCGCTGGCGCGTACCTTCGACCGGATCGTCGCCCTGCTCACCGCCCGGGGCTACCTCACCGCCGAGGGCGAGGTGACCGACGCCGGGCGGATGCTGAGCCGGATCTGGACGGAGACGGACCTGCTGGTGGCGGAGTGTCTGCGGCGGGGGGTCTGGGACGGGCTGTCACCGGCCGAGCTGGCCGCTGCGGTCTCCGTGGCGGTCTTCGAGGCCCGGCGTGACGTCGACGAACGGGCATCCCTGCCGCGCGGGCCGGTGGCCGAGGCGGTCGACTCGACCTTGAAGCTGTGGAGCGAGATCGAGGCCGACGAGGCCGGCCGGGGGCTGACGGTCACCCGGGAACCGGACCTGGGGTTCGCCTGGCCGATCTACCGCTGGGCCCGGGGGGAGGCGCTGGCCAAGGTGCTGGCCAGCGGACACGAACTCGACGGCGAGATGCCGGCCGGTGACTTCGTCCGGTGGGCTCGTCAGGTGGTGGATCTGCTCGGTCAGATCGCCGACTCCGGTGGCGCCTCGACCGAACTTCGGGCCACCGCCCGGCAGGCGATCGGCGTGGTCAACCGGGGAGTGCTCGCCTATCACGCACCCGCCTGACGGTCCGTGAGTCGGGGCTGACCTGTCGTGATGTCACCGATTCACAACGTTCCGCGCCGGCTGGTCGCTCCTATTGTGCCTGGTGGGAGGTTCCCTGATCATTTTACCGGCGCGTAGCCCGCGTGCCGTGTAGCTCTGGGGGGAGCCGCCGTGGCGGAGATGAATCACTTTGAATACGGATGGATCACACCCGCGCTCAGTTACGCGCTGTCGGTGCTGGGTTCCATCCTCGGGCTGATCTGTGCGGGCCGGATCCGGACCGCGTCGAGCACCGCCCAGCGGATCTGGTGGGGGACCCTGGCGGCCTGGGCCCTGGGTGGCACCGCCATCTGGACCATGCACTTCATGGCGATGCTCGGCTTCGCCGTCAGCGGCTCCCGGATCCGGTACGACGTGCCGATCACCGTGGTCAGCGCCCTGCTAGCGGTGGTGGCGGTCGGCATCGGGTTGGCCATCGTCGGCACCGGTCGGCTGTCGGCGGTACGGGTGCTCGCCGGTGGCCTGTTCACCGGTGCCGGGGTGGCGGCGATGCACTACACCGGCATGGCCGCGATGCGGCTGAACGGGGACCTGGGGTACGACCCCACCCGGGTCGGCCTCTCCGTGCTGATCGCCGTGGTCGCCGCCACGGCCGCCCTGTGGCTGGCGATGACGGTTCGTCGCGGTATCGCCATCTTCGCCTCGGCCCTGGTGATGGGGGTGGCGGTCAGCGGCATGCACTTCACCGGGATGAGCGCCCTGTCGGTGCACCTGCACGAGCAGCGCAGGGAGGTCGCCGGCGCCGAGGTGGGCAGCCTGCTGATCCCCATCGTCCTGCTGGTGATCTTCGGGGTGGTGGGGCTGGTCTACGCGCTGCTGGCGGCGCCCACCGAGGAGGACCGGGCGGCGGCGGCCTATCTGGACGCCCGCCGGTCGGCCCCCACCCCCGAACCGGTCGCCGTCGACACGCCGGACCCGGTGGGCCTGCGCGCCCGCTCGACCCTGGCCCGCCCCGGCGCCCCCTTCCCGTCCCGTCGGGACCACCCGCCGCGCTGACCCCGGCCCCGGTCGGAGTCCGGGAAGAAGCGCTGGTCAGGGCCGCGATCGGTGGAGACCAGCCCGGCTCCCCGCAGTCGAGGGCTGCCGGCGCGTCGACCCTCCCTGCTGGACGGTCGCGGAAAGTGTCATACCCGGTACCCACCATGTATTCATGGCTGTCCCCGCCCTCACCCCGCGCAACACCCCGCCGCGCTCGCTGCCGTTGCGCGAGGCGCGCACCCGACTGAGTCAGCTCGTCGCCATGGCGGAGCTGACCGACACCGTCACCGTGGTCACCCGCGACGGTGACCCCCGTCCGATCGCCGCCATCGTGCCGGCCGAGGCCGCCCGCAGTGCCGCCCAGGCCCGCGCGGACGCCGGTCGGCTGGCCGAGGTCACCGCCGGCTGGTCCCGACGCCTCGAAGCGCAGCGGGAGCAGGCCGGTCGTCGGCACGCCGCCGAGTTGCGCGCCATGCGAGCGGCGCTTGCCGAGGTGTGGGCCGAGCTGGAGCGCCGGGCCACCCCGGGCGATGCCGAGGTGGCCCGGCTGCGCGCGGCGCACGCAGACCTCCTCGCCGGCTGATAGCGCCTGCCGCCGACCCTGGCTCGCCCGAGCGTGCCTGGCGGTCCCAGCACTCCCCGACTGCCTGCTGGCCCCGACTCGCCCGAGCGTGCGCCGGCCCCGACTCGCCCGAGGGTGCCGGCCGGCCCGGGCTCGCCAGAGGGTGCCTGCCGGTCCGCAGCCTGCCCGAATCTGCCGGCCGCAGCTCGCCCGGTGTCTGCTGGTCACCCGGTGGCGACCCTCGGCCACAATAGACTTTCGCGATGGCGGTAGTCGGGGGTGACGATG
Organism: Micromonospora sp. NBC_01739; assembly: GCF_035920385.1. Taxonomy (GTDB): domain Bacteria; phylum Actinomycetota; class Actinomycetes; order Mycobacteriales; family Micromonosporaceae; genus Micromonospora. The sequence continues at coordinate 1,351,588 of NZ_CP109151.1, forward strand.
AGTGAATCCGAAGGACCGGTCGGCGATCCGCTGCCGCAGCGCCCCGCCCAGCCCGCCGAGCCCGCTCAGCCCGGCGAACCAGTCGGGCCCGCCGCCGCGAACCGCACCCGGTGGCTGCGCCTCGGCGCGCTGATCGTGCTGCTGGTGGTGGCCGCGGTCACGGTGGTGCGGGTGGTCAGCGCGACCGCCCCACCCAGCCGGGAGCAGTTGCGGGAACGCGCCGAACTCACCGGCAAACAGGAGCTGCTGATCGGGGTCAAGGACGATCAGCCGGGAGTCTCGCAACAGTTGGAGACCGGTGCCTTCGTCGGCTTCGACATCGAGATCGCGTACATGATCGCCGAGGATCTGGGCTTCGAGGCGTCACGGGTGCGGTTCCTGCCCATCGAGAGCGAGGACCGGGCCCGTCGACAGGCCCGCGACGGGAATCGGTACGTCACGGTCGATCTGGTGATCGCCTCGTACAGCATCACGGAGGAGCGTCGGCGTCAGGGTGTGATCTTCTCCGCGCCGTACCTGCAGACCGAGCAGTCCGTGGTCACCCGGGCGGACAGTGATCTGCGGCCGACCACCTTCGCCGACCTGGCAGGCCGCACGGTCTGCACCTTGGCGACCTCCACGGCGGAGCAGAACCTGGCCGCGGCAGGCGCTCGGGCGCACGGGCGTAACCGGATCAGCGACTGCATCCGGGAACTGCACGACGGCGAGATCGACGCGGTCACCACGGACGCGGCGATCCTGGCCGGATTCGTGGCTCCGCCGGCCGTCGAAGCGGCGCCCCCGAAGGTCAAGATAGAGAACCCCAAGCCGTTGCGTCACTTCGACATCGGCGCCTCCGGTGACGAGTTGTGGGGGGTCAACACCGGGCCCAACCCGGCCGTGCGTGACCTGGTCAATCTCTCCTTGGAGCAGGCGCGTACCGGCCGCAACGGCAAGCGGTGGCGGACCGCCTTCGACCGCTATTTCGGCTACGCCCAGCAGTACAGCGTCGAGCAGCAGGTTGCCGTCGACCGGCAGCCGCCGCCCGGCCCGGGGGACAAGGTGGAGGTGCGGCAGTGGCCATGGGAGAGGTTCGCCTGGCGGCACCCGAGCCCAGCCCGACCGGGCCCGGCATTCGTCGCCGCCCGGGGGCGCGCCAGACCCAACAGTGGCTGCTGACCCTGCTGCCGGCCTTCCCGGTACTGCTGCTGGTACTGCGGTTGTGGCGGCTCAGCCGGCAGGACATGTCGACGATGCTGCTGCTGGTGCAGTACGTCAGCCCGCTCGGGTTGCTCAGCGCGCTGCTCATCGCCCTGGTCTGGGCGGTGCCCCTGGTGGTGCTGCTGCCGGTCGTGCTCGGCCGACTGTTGCAGGTCAGCGCCCCGGACCGGTTCGATCCGGAACGCTCACTGCTGGCCTACATCGCCGTGCGTACCCCCGGTTGGGTGCCGGTGGTCGCCGCCGCCCTGGCCGCTCTCACCTGGCAACTGCGGTTCCTGCCGGGCCTGGTGATGCTGCTGGTGTGGCTGGTCGCCCTGCACACCCGCAGCCGGTACCCCGACCGGCCGCGGCTGCTGCTGGTCACCGGCCTGATTCTGCCGGTCGTCGTCGCGGCGGCCAGCTACGCCTGGCTGGCACCGGCCATCCGGTCGGCGGTCGGGCACGGGGAGTTGGCCACCGCCCTGCTGCTGGCCCTGCCGCCCGCCGGGGCCCTGGTGCTGACCGGCCCGGTGCCGGCGCGGATGGCACCGACCGTGACCCGGATGGTGATCTACGCGGTCGGGGTGCTGATGCCGCTGTTGACCGGCACGGTGTTCCTGCGTGTGCCGTTGCTGCCGGCGGTGGCCGTCGAGGTCGGCGCGCCGCACACCCAGGAGGTGGTGCTGGGCGAGGCGGTGACCGTCACCGACCGGATGACGATCGTGTTGAGCCGTACCGGGGAGATCCGCTTCCTGCCCAATGACGAGGTGCGGGCGCAGGTGCTCTGTCCGGACGCCGGTCGGGTGCCGAGCAGCCGGGTGGCCGTGGCCGGATGGCCGGTGGAGGACACCGCCCTGGAATGGCTCATGCCGCGCCGACCGGTGGGCGCACCGGACTCCCGCTGCACCGGCCTGGTGCCGTTGCCGACACCTTCCCCGTCAGCCGGGTCGTGACCGCCCCTTGAGGCGCCGGCCCAGCTCGCGGGCGATCTCCCGGTCGGCGTCGCGGGCGGCCAGCGCCTGACGCTTGTCGTACGACTTACGGCCCTTGGCCACGGCGAGTTCGACCTTGGCCCAGCCGTCGGAGAAGTACATCGACAGGGGCACCAGGGTGAACCCGCCCTCCCGGATCTGGGCCAGGATCCGGGAGATCTCCACCCGGCGCAGCAGCAGCTTGCGGGTCCGCCGGGGTGCGTGGTTGGTCCAACTGCCGTAGCCGTACTCGGCGATGTGCAGGCCGTACAGCATGATCTCGCCGTCGAGTTCCTGAGCGAAGGCGTCGACCAGGGAGACCCGACCCGCCCGCAGCGACTTGACCTCCGTGCCGGCCAGCACGATCCCGGCCTCGTAGGTCTTCAGGATCGTGTAGTCGTGCCGGGCCTTGCGGTTGGAGGCGACGATCGTCCGCTCGCCGCTGCCAGAGGTGCTCACCCGCCGAAGGATATCCGCCGATCAGCCTGCGTGACGGCTCGGAGCCGGGGTGGTGCGGTGCGATCGCCTACCTGGTCAGCTGGGGCGGCGGGCGAAGAAGTCGGCCACCACCTCGGTGTGGGTGGAGAAGGCCAACTCGGTCGGCTCGGTCAGCACCAGCCACTCGGTGGCCTCTGCGGTCGGGGCCGAGGGGGGCAGCTCCTCGATCGGGCGGGCGGGCAGTTCACCGAAGACGAGGAGGGTGCCGCCGGCCGGTGCGCTGTGCACCGCGACGAGCTGCACCTGCTCCGGGTCGGCGATCAGCCCGGTCTCCTCCCGCAGCTCGCGCACCAGCGCCACCGCCCACTGCTCGCCGTGCTCGATGAAGCCGCCGGGCAGGGCGAGCAGCCCTCGGGCCGGTTCGATGGCCCGCCGCACGGCGACCACACCCAGGCCGGTCGGGGTACGCACCGGCAGCAGGGCCACCGCGACCGGCAGGGGGTTGCGCCACACCGTCTGGCCGCATTGCCCGCACTGTCTGGGCCACCCGGCCTGGGCCGGATAGGCGGTGCCACAGTACGAGCAGTGTGAATGGGCCACTCCGGTCATGTCGATGCACGTTACGCCCGCCCACACCCGCTCGCCGGCCCGGGTCCGGCCGCCAGGGCGCTCTAGGAGGTGGCGAGGCGGGCGCTGCCGATCACGTCGATGCGCCCCCACCGCCCGGGAATGTCGAGCATTTCGATCCGACCGAAGCGCTGCGGGATCGCCGGATCGACCACGAGGTGTTCACCGTACGGTTCCAGGCCCAGCAGGGTGCGCAGCAGCAGGAAGGTGGCCCCGGTGGCGGAGGCCTGCGGGCTGTTCGCCGCCGGGTACGGCACCGGACACCGGGTCAGTTTTCGGTCGTAGCCGGCGAAGGCCTCCGGCATCCGCCCGCCGAAGTGCTGTGCGGCCTCGATGATGGACTCGGCGATGATCCCCGCCTCGGCGGCGAAGCCGTATCGCCGCAGTCCGGCGGCGATCAGGGAGTTGTCGAACGGCCACACCGTGCCCACGTGGTAGCCGAGGGGGTTGTACCTGGCCTGCCCCTTGGCCAGGGTCCGTACCCCCCAGCCGGAGAACAGCCGCGGCCCCATCAGGTGCCGGACGACCGCCGGGGCGTGGGCTTCGTCCACGATGCCGCTCCACAGCAGATGGCCCATGTTGGAGGCGAGGGCGTCCACCCGGTCGCCGTCCGGGCCGAGGGCCAGGGCGAAGTACTCCCCGTCGTCGATCCAGAAGTCCCGGTTGAACCGCTGCTTGAGCTCCTCGGCCTGTCGCTCCAGGCGGTCGGCGTACGCGGGATCGCCCCAGAAGTTGCGGGCCAGTCGGGCACCCCGCCGCTTGGCGTCGTACACGTAGCCCTGGAGTTCGCAGGTGGCCCGGGGTAGTCCGGGTAGCCGACCGTCCGCGTAGCAGATCGCCTCCGGGGTGTTCTTCCAGCAGTGGTTGATCGCCCCGGACTGCTCGTTGCGTCGCTGGTACCACAGGTAGCCGTCGCCGCGGAGGTCGCCGTACTCGTCGATCCAGTGCAGGGCCGCGCGGGCGGCATCCTCCAGGTGGCGGACCAGTTCGCCGTCGCCGGTCCACCGTTCGTACTCGTCGAGCAGGACGACGAACAGCGGGGTGACGTCGGCACCACCGAAGTACGGCGACTGGGGTTGCTCCTCGAAGGCCACCTTCTCCCCCTGCCGGAACTCGCTGATTATCTTGCCGGGCTCCTCGTCCCGGAAGTCGTCGAGCACCGTGCCCTGTGGCAGGGCGAGCAGTCGGAGGGTGGTGGCGGCCGTGCCGGACACGAAGGGCAGGATCTGGAAGCAGGTGAGGATGGAGTCGCGGCCGGTGATGGTGGCCAACCAGGGCAGCCCGGCGGCGAGCATCGTCTCGTGCGGCGCCGTCAGCGGGGAGAACCGCAGGCTGGCCAGGTCACTCAGGCCCCGTCGGTAGGTGGTGGTCAGCGGCTGCCAGTCACAGTCGAGTCGGGGCGCCTCGGTCAGCCACTGCCTCAGGTCAGGCCGCGACCGGGTGCCGGCCTGGCGGTCCGCGTGCCCCAGCCGGTCCCGTACGTCCGCGCCGTCCGGGCGCAGAATCATGCTCTGTACGCGCAGGGTGGTGCTCCACCGCCCCTGCTGGTCGACTCGGATGCGGTAGGTCATCCCGTGGCGGTCGACCTCGACGGGTTCGCTGGTCGAGACCTCGGTGGCGCGATGGAACCGCTCTCGGCGGTAGCCGAGCCGCAGGCGGTCCTCCGACACCTCGCGGTAGCCGCGCGACTGCGACGCCCGTGGCAGGAGCACCTGGTAGGTCGACGCGAAGTCGCTGTCGATGTCGATGCGGAGGACGTAGTCGGTCGGCTCGCCGGTGTGGTTGAGCACGGTCAGGCGTTCGGTGAAACTGCTCTCGGAGATCCACCGGTCACGGATGACGGAGACCTTGGCGTCGACGTAGTGAGTCGGGTTGCCGGGGACCAGGAAGAAACGGATCTCGTTGTAACTCGGCTCGTGCACCGCCAGGGGGTGCAGCTGCTCTCCGTTGATGCTCAGCCGCCAGATGGACAGGAACCGGGTGTCGTAGGCGAAGAATCCGCTCGGGCCGGGCGGATTGGAGGTGATGTCCCCGTTGTCCTCGCTGAGGGCGAAGATGTTGCCGTCGAGGATGCGCGTCATCCGCCTCATCACGGTTTCCGATCGTCCGCCGGGGCCGCTCGGGTGGCCACGACCCGGGGATGGCGGGCTCCCTTGGGCGGGGCGAAGAGGCGTTCCAGCATGACCACGAAACGGAACTCGCCGTCCGCGGTGAAGTCGTTGCGCAACCAGGCCGGCAGCGGCTTGACCTCGCCGTACGCCATTTGGAGGAACAGGGTCTCGTCGGCGTTGATCACGGTGTCGGCCTCCGCCGGGCCACCCTGGGACACCGTGATCCGACCCCGGTCGATGGTGAGCAGCCAGTGGTCCACCCCGTGCGGGTTGACCAGATCGAAGCGGACCTGGCCGGAGACCTGCCGGAGCATCCGACCTCCGCTGCGGGTGAGGTCGTCGAAGAACGCCCGCACCGCTTCCGACATCGCACCAACTCCAAGGGTCCGGCGGCGATCGACAGCACCGGTAGAGGGTCGATCACGGGCAGACAGCCGCACTTTTGTCACTTTAGCGGCTTTGATCCCTCTCCGTGGTCCTCTCTGCCGAGCCGTCGGCTCCGGCGACCGGTCCCGCAATATTGCCGTTGGTTTGCGCTGCGGATGCGTCTATGGTGGTTCGATGTACCCCGTCGCCCTGCCCAACCGCGTCGCCGTCGTCACGGCGCCGCCGGTGTCGGCTGCGGCGAAGGCGGTGGCCCAGGTTCCCGCGCAGGCTGGTAGCGGCCAGCCGAGCCCCGCAGGCCGGAGCCCTCCGGAAGTCGTCCACACCCACAGGACGACCAAGGGCGAAGCCACCGGCTTCCGCCCCTTTTCTTTTTCCGGAGAAGGGATCACGGCATGAGCACCACCCACGATCAGAAGTGGTTGACCGACCTCAGGACCACCCTGACGGACGAGTTCGAGACGCAGACCGCCCGGCTGACCCAGTTGACCGCCGACACCGGCGACCCGGGCGAGGCGCACACCAACGCCGCCCTGATCGCGGCCACCCGGCAGAGCCTCGCCCAGATCACGGACGCGCTGCAGCGGCTGAGCAGCGGTAGCTACGGCGACTGCGAGAAGTGCGGCACGGCCATCCCGCGCGAGCGGCTGGAGATCCTGCCGCAGGCCCGCTTCTGCGTGCCCTGCCAGCAGAAGCAGAACCGCTGACCGGCGCGGGCTGTCGCACCGACCTACCGGTGCGGCAGCCCGCCCTCGCCGGGCGCGGCGGTCTCCCCGTCGGCGGCAGCCGGCCCGGTCCTTCCGGCGGGGGGTGACGCCATCTTCAGCGGGGCGGTGACGGTGGCGGTCAGGCCGTCGGACCGGTGGGTGAGGGTCAGCGCCCCGGTCAGCTGATGAGCCAGCCAGAGCCCTCGGCCGCCCGGGGTGTCGGTGGCCGGTCGGTGCACCGTCAGATCGGCGCCGCCGGGCCCGTGGTCGACCACCGCGCAGACCAGCCGGTCGGCGTACCGGAGCAGTTCCAGTCGGCCCCGACCACCACCGTGCAGTACGGCGTTGGTGACCAGTTCGTGGACGGCCAGGACGAGATCCTCGGCCGCCTCGCCGTGCAGACCGGCGGCGGCGACCTGGGCGGCCAGCAGATGCCGCAGCGCGGTCACCGTCTGTCCGGTGAAGGCCAGCGACAGCAGGGAGTCGACCTCGTCATCGCCGGATGATGCGCCGTCCGGGCCGCTGGCGTCCGGCCGGTCGAGGTTGCTCATGCTGGCAGATTACGTTGTCCGCCGAGATCCGCACTCCTTGCCCGAGGGCAAGTTCCGGCGCCATGGTGGCCGCCGTGCCCGCGTCGTGCTTTGCTCTGCTTCAATCCGCGCCACGCCTGTCCCGAAGTCGGGGCGGCGCGGCCGGGCCGCGCCCTGAGGTGGCCGGGGCGCGACGAGGAGGACAAGGAGACCCCTACATGGCTGACTTCGTCGGTGCCGTAGACCAGGGCACCACCAGCACCCGTTTCATGATCTTCGATCATGCGGGCAACGAGGTGGGTCGCCATCAACTGGAACACCAGCAGATCCTGCCGCAGGCCGGCTGGGTGGAGCACAATCCGCTGGAGATCTGGGAACGGACCCAGACGGTGATCCGTACCGCCCTGAACACCCACAGCCTGGCCGCCTCCGACCTGGCCGCGCTCGGGGTGACGAACCAGCGGGAGACCACCGTGGTGTGGAACCGGCGCACCGGTCGGCCGTACTACAACGCGATCGTCTGGCAGGACACCCGCACCGACCGCATCGCGGCGGCCCTGGACCGGGACGGCCGTGGCGAGATCATCCGCCGCCGGGCCGGACTGCCCCCGGCCACGTACTTCGCCGGCGGCAAGATCCAGTGGATCCTGGAGAACATCGAGGGGGTGCGGGCCGACGCCGAACGGGGAGAGGCGATCTTCGGTACGACGGACACCTGGCTGCTGTGGCACCTCACCGGCGGCACGGAGGGCGGTGCCCACCTCACCGACCCCACCAACGCCAGCCGCACCATGCTGATGGATCTGGAGACCCTGGACTGGGACGACGAACTGCTGTCGTTCTTCGACATCCCCCGCGCGATGCTGCCCCGGATCGTCGCCTCCTCGGACCCGCAGGCCTACGGCACGACCCTGCCGCAGGGCCCCTTCGCCGGGACGGTCCGGATCGCCGGAGACCTGGGCGATCAGCAGGCCGCCACCGTCGGGCAGGTCTGCTTCGCGCCGGGGGAGGCCAAGAACACCTACGGTACGGGCAACTTCATGCTGCTCAACACCGGTACGGAGATCGTCCGCTCGGAGGCCGGACTGCTCACCACGGTCTGCTACCGGTTCGCCGGTGAGCCCCCGGTGTACGCCCTGGAGGGCAGCATCGCCGTCACCGGTTCCGCCGTGCAGTGGCTGCGCGACCAGCTGAAGATCATCCGGACCGCCGCGCAGAGCGAGGAGTTGGCCCGTCAGGTCGAGGACAACGGCGGGGTCTACTTCGTACCGGCCTTCTCCGGCCTGTTCGCCCCGTACTGGCGCGCCGATGCCCGGGGGGCCATCGTCGGGCTGTCCCGCTACAACACCGACGCCCACATCGCCCGGGCCACCCTGGAGGCGATCTGCTACCAGAGCCGGGACGTGGCCGAGGCCATGGCCCGGGACTCCGGGGTGACCGTCGAGTGCCTGAAGGTCGACGGTGGGGTGACCGTGAACGACCTGTGCATGCAGTTGCAGGCGGACATCCTCGGGGTGCCGGTCAGCCGGCCGATGGTCGCCGAGACCACCGCCCTGGGTGCCGCGTACGCCGCCGGCCTGGCCGTCGGGTTCTGGAAGAACACCGACGAACTGCGGGAGAACTGGAACGAGAGTCGGCGGTGGCATCCCTCCTGGTCGCAGCAGCAGCGGGCGGCCGGGTACACGGGCTGGCAGAAGGCGGTCGGGCGCACCCTCGACTGGGTGCAGGTGGACTGAGGCCGGGGCCGGTGCGGTGGCGCGCCGGGTGACGGTTCGTCGCCCGGCGAGGCCCGCCGATGTGTCTTAGCATTCCGGTGTCGGGCATCGAAGACCAGGCGTGGAGAGGGGCAGCCATGCGGGTCGCACGCGCGATCATGGCGATCGTGGTCGTACTGTCGGCCGGGGTGTTGACCGGGTCGGCCACCGCCTCCGCGTCCACGCAGTTCACCCTGGTCAACGCCACCATCCAACCGGCCACCGGGACTCCCAGACCGGCCTCGGGCACCCACGCCACCCTGTGGCGCAACACCAGCTCCGCGACGACCACCGTGCAGGGACCCGGGTCCCTGGTGGTGGGCGCGATCGGCGACTACTGCGAGGGGTGGCCCACCCTCCGGGTGAGCGTGGTCGGCACCCCGATCGGGGAGGTGGCCGTGACCAGCGCGACGGACTACGGCGCCTACCAGGTCGGCGCGCCGCTGCCCGAGGGACGGCACAGCGTCCGGATCGAGCTGATCAACGACCGCTACACCGGGACGTGCGACCGCAACGCCCATGTGGCGTACGCCCGGGCCGACGTTGCGCCGTCGACCGACACCACCTTCAGCTTCGCGGTCATCCCGGACACCCAGGAGGAGGTGCTGAGCGCCGCGGACACCCGGTTCGCGCGACGGGTCAACTGGCTGCTGGCCCAGCGCCAAGCCCTCGACCTGCGGTTCGTCACCCACTCCGGGGATGTGGTCAACTACGACACCCCGGACCACATCCAGTACGAGCGGGCGAGCGCCGCACTGCGCCCCCTAGAGCAGGCCGGGGTGCCGTACACCTTGGCCATCGGCAACCACGACGGCCAGATCTTCGGCCCGGACGGCAAGCCGCGCAGCCCGGCCGGAACCCTGCTGCGCGACACCGCGGTGTTCAACCGGTACTTCACCGCCGACCGCTTCGGGCAGGTGCAGGGCCGGTTCGAGGCGGGCAAGGTCGACAACATGTACGCCACCTACCAGGCCGGGGGAGTGCGTTGGCTGGTGCTGACCCTGGAACCGTGGCCCCGGCGGGCCGCGGTCACCTGGGCCCAGGGGGTGGTGGCCGCCCATCCGCAGCACAACGTCATCGTGGTGACCCACCACTACCTGGAGAGCGACGCGACCATCGGGCAGGGGGCCGGCTCCGGTTCCACGAGCCCGCAGTACCTCTTCGACAACCTGGTGCGGCGCTACCCCAACATCCGGTTCGTCTTCTCCGGGCACACCGGCACGGCGGCCTCCCGGGTGGACATCGGCGTGAACGGCAACCGGGTCTACTCCTTCCTCCAGACCTTCCACTCCAGGTCGACCAACCCGGTCCGGCTGGTCGAGATCGACACGGCGGCGGACACCCTGCGTACCTGGATCCACGCCCCGCACACCAGCGAGAACTTCCCGACGCACGACCGTAGATACACCGGCCTGGGCCTGGTGCGCTGAGCCCGGCGATCGTGTCGCAAAACTATCCCGATAGTGTCTCATTATTGTCCGGCGAATTGAGATGCCGGTAGAGGGTGGCCCGGGACACCCCGCAGGCGGCGGCGATCTCGTCGATGGAATGGGTGCCGGCGGCGTACATCCGCCGGGCCGTCAGCACCTGCTCCGGGCCCATCGACCGGGGTCGGCCCGGCCGCCGTCGCCCGCCCCGCCCCGCCCCGACCGCCGAGTCGGGGTCGGTATCGGTGTCCTCGGTGGTCGGCGGGTCGGCCAGCAGGCGGCGTACCCCGTCGAGCATGTCCGCGCGCAGCACCGCCTCCGGCACCTCCATCAGGAACACCACCGGGTCGCTGCACATCGCGATCGCCTGCACCGCCCGGACCCGGTCGCGTCGGCTCGAATCCGGGCCGGCGAGGATCTGATTGGCCCGCATCGCGATGCCCACCAGCCGGTGGTAGGTGCTGCCCCGATCGACGAGCGCGAGGTCGTGCAGGAGCATGCCGAGCGGCCCACGATGCTTGAGCATGGTGTCCACCCAGCCCTCCAGCAGGGTCCACCGGGCCTGTTCGGTCGGCAGTGACCCGGCGGTGTCCACCAGCTTCTCCAGGTCTGCGACCATCGGTTCGGCCAGGGCGGCGAGCAGGTGTCCCTTGCTGGGGAAGTGGTAGAGGATCGCGGCCTTGGTCAGTCCGAGTCGTTCGGCGATCTGGCGCAGCGAGGTGCGCTGGTAGCCGTGCGCGGTGAACAGCTCGAACGCGGCGCGCAGGATCCTCTCTGGGGTGCCGTCGGTCTGCGCCAAGGTCATGCCGTCGAGGGTAGCCGCCACTGACCAGCGGTCGGACAGACTCGCCTCGGAGGCTTACCATCGGTCAGTACAGTGCGTCGCACCGGTACGGCGGGAGGCCCCCATGTCCGTGATCGCCATCGACAACCTGGTAAAGACCTTCGGCAGGGTACGCGCGCTCGACGGGCTGGACCTGCGGGTGGAACCGGGGGAGGTGCACGGCTTCCTCGGCCCCAACGGTTCCGGCAAGTCCACCACCATCCGGATCCTGCTCGGCCTGCTGCGCCGCGACTCCGGGCAGGTACGGATCCTCGGCGGTGACCCCTGGCGCGACGCGGTGGCCCTGCACCGGCGGCTGGCGTACGTGCCCGGGGACGTCAACCTCTGGCCCAACCTCTCCGGCGGAGAGGCCATCGACCTGTTCGGCGCCCTGCGCGGTGGACTCGACGAGCGTCGCCGCGACGACCTGCTGCGCCGCTTCGAACTGGATCCCACGAAGAGGTGCCGCACCTACTCCAAGGGCAACCGGCAGAAGGTGGCCATCGTCGCCGCCTTCGCCTCCGACGTGGAGCTGTACATCCTGGACGAGCCCACCTCCGGGCTGGACCCCTTGATGGAGGCGGTGTTCCAGGAGGAGGTCCGGCAACTGACCCGGGCAGGGGCCAGCGTCCTGCTCTCCAGTCACGTACTGGCCGAGGTCGAGGCCCTCTGCGACCGGGTCAGCATCATCCGGGAGGGGCGGATCGTGGAGTCCGGCACCCTGACCGGGCTGCGCCACCTGGCCCGCACCACGGTCACCGTCGAGACGGTACGCCCGCTGACCGGGGTGGCGGAGCTGCCCGGGGTGCACGAGGTCCGCACGGTCGACGGCAAGGTCCGGCTGGAGGTCGAACCCGCCCACCTCGACACCCTGCTGGCTCACCTGGTCCGCTTCCAGGTCCGGGCCCTGACCAGCGCCCCGCCCACCCTGGAGGAGCTTTTCCTGCGGCACTACGGCGACACCCTCACCGACGGGGGTGACCGATGAGCACCCTGACCGGCATCGGTCGGCTGGCCCGGCTGGCCGTCCGCCGCGACCGGGTCCGCCTGGGCATCTGGGTGCTCGGCACCCCCCTGATCGGGTACGCCCTGGCCGAGAGCGTCGCCGGGCTCTACCCCGACCAGCAGACCCGCCTCGGTTACGCCGAGACCGCGATCACCAGCGTGGTCGCCCGCGCCTTCAACGGACCGATCGCCGGCACCGACCTGGGCGCCGTGGTGGTCACCGAGTCGTACCTGACCCTGGCCCTGCTGGCTGCCCTGCTCAGCACCTTCGCCGTCATCCGGCACACCCGACAGAACGAGGAGACCGGGCGGGCGGAGCTGCTGGGCGCCGCCCCGGTCGGCCGGTACGCCCTGCTCACCGCCGCCCTGGTCGTGGTGGTCGGGGCCAATGTGCTGGCCGCCGGGCTGCTGGCCCTGGCACTGGCGGCCACCGGGCTGCCGGTCGCCGGAGCGGTGGCCGCCGCCGCCTCGGTCGGCGGGGTGGGGGTCGCCTTCACCGCGGTGGCCGCCGTAACCGCCCAGCTCACGGTCACCTCCCGGGGCGCGAACGCCCTCGCCGCCGCCACGGTCGGTGTCGCCTTCCTGCTGCGCGCCGCCGGTGACGTGCTCGGTGAGCGGGCCGCCGGGGTCCCCCGCCTGGACAGCGCCTGGCCGGTCTGGCTGTCGCCGCTGGGCTGGGGCACCCAGATCCGGGCCTTCGGGGCGGAACGCTGGTGGGTCCTGGCCCTACCCGCAGCGCTGCTCCTGGCCGGGACCGCCCTGGCCTACCTGCTGGCCGAGCGCCGGGACCTCGGCGCCGGTCTGGTGGCCGCGCGGCGGGGACCCGCCCGAGCCGCCGCCGGGCTGCTCAGCCCGGCCGGGTTGACCTGGCGGCTGCACCGCGCAGGACTGGTCGGCTGGGCGGTCGCGGTGGGAGTGCTGGGGCTGTCCATGGGGGTGGCCGGACACGAGGTCGACGCCATGATCGCGGAGAACCCGCAGGCGGCCGAGGTGATCGCCCAACTCGGCGGCGGTGCCGAACTGGTCGACGCCTTTCTGGCCGCGATGCTGGGACTGTTCGCGTTGACCATCGGGGCGTACGTGGTGCAGGCCCTGCTGCGGACCCGTACCGACGAGGCCGACGGCATCCTGGAGGCCCTGCTGGCCACGGCGGTCAGCCGTACCCGGTGGCTCGGCACTCAGGTCCTCGGCGCGGTCCTCGGGGCGGCGGTGCTGATGCTGCTGGCCGGGCTCACCACCGGCCTGGGGTACGGGGTGGCCGCCGGGGACCCGGTCGGCTGGGCGGTCGAGCTGGCCGGGGCGGCGCTGCTGCGGCTACCGGCCCTGCTGGTGGTCGCCGGGGTGGTGACAGCCCTGTTCGGTGCGCTGCCCCGCCTGTCGGTCGCGCTGAGCTGGACGGCGCTGATCGCCTTCCTGCTGCTCGGCCAGCTCGGCTCGGTGCTCGACCTGCCGCAGGCCGCCCTCAACCTGTCCCCGTACACGCATGTGCCCTCCGTGCCCGCCGTCGACCCGACAGCACCGCCCCTGCTCATCCTCACCGCCGTGGCGGTCGTGCTGCTGGCCGTCGGACTGGCTGCCTTCCTCCACCGGGACACCCCGCGCTGAACGGTTTCACTCGATCCGGTCGCCGACCGCGCGTCGGCAAGCCCGTGCGGTGAAGCTCATTAGACTCGGACAGGTGGGACGAGGACGCTCAGACCACGACCGTGAACGTGCCGATCGGCCAGCAGGGGGTAGCCGTCTGCGCCCGATGTGCTCGACCGTCTCACGTCCTGCCCACCGGCATGGGTGGTGTGGACATGCGTGACCTGCTCACCCCGATCGAGACGGCCCTCCACCAGGGACACCAGGACGAGGCCCTGCGCCGGTTGGCAGCCGTCCCGGCGGACCTGCCGCTACCGGCAGGGCTGGCCTGGCGGCTCGGTGTGCTGCTGCACCAGCATGGTCGGTTCGACGCGGCCGACGCCTGCTATCGCCGCGTCGACCTCGCCCTCGACCTCGCCGACGAGCGCCCGTCGGCGCTGGCCGACCACGCCCAGGTCCTCGCCGGCTGGGCCGCGACCCGCTGGGCCCAGGGCGACCAGGCGCGTACCCGGCAGTTGGCGACGGATGCGATCCGGGTCGCCGAACGCAGCGGCGACGACGCGGCGGTGGCGGCGGCCTATCTGGCGCAGGCGTTGGCCGCGTTCGGCGACGGCGACCGCGCGGGAAACGAACACGCGTACGCCCAGGCCCTGGCGGCGGCCGAACGCGCCGGTGACTTCGGGCAGCAACTGCGGATCCGGTGCAATGTCGGGTCGCGGCTCATCGAGGAGGGTCACTACCGGCCGGCCATCGAGGAACTCGACGAGGCGGTCCGGCTCGGCGAGCTGCTCGGGCAGCAGATGCTGCTCGCGTTGGCGCTGCACAACCGGGCGGAGGCGTGGCTGGGCCTGGGTGACCTGCATCGTGCCCGCAGCGACGCGGACAAGGCGCTGGCCCGGTGGCAGCGGGCCGGTTCGCCGTTGGCCGCCTTCGGGTTGACGTTGGCCGCCCGGGTGCACCGGGTGCGGGGGGCGACCCACCAGGCGGTGGCCGCTTATCGGGCCGCGCTGGCCATGGGGGAGCCGGACGGCAACGCGCAGGTGCTGGTGGAGGCGTGCGCGGGACTCGCCCGGCTCAGCTACGCCGACGACCCGCAGACGGCGGCCCGCCACGCCGAGCGGGCCCTGTCGCTGCCCAGTTCCGCGGGCCCCACCGTCGCCGAGTTGGCCGCAGGCTGGGTCGCCCTCTGCTGCGGAGACCCGCAAACCGCCCTGCGATACGGCGAACAGGTCCGCGCCGAGGCCGGTCGCCGCCGGGACACGGCTGGCCTGGCCGAGGCCATGGAACTCGTCACCCTCGCCGTCCACCGCGCCAACCCCGAGGCGACCTCGCCCCGGACCGTACGCCGGCTGCTCGCCGACCTGGTCGAGGCGGCGGCGATCTGGGCCGAACTCGGCAACGAGTTCGCGCTCGCCACCAACGCCCTGCTCCAGGCCCGGCTCACCGGTGACCTGGTCGCGGAGCAGATCGCGTACGAGCGGCTGCGCCGCATCGGCGTACAGGAAGGTGGCTGGCATGTCGCCGGGCCGTTGGCGGCGATCGGGCCGGCACCGGTTCCCGAGGTGGAGGTGCAGATCCTGGGCCAGTTCGCGGTGCGGCTGGCCGGCGCGGCGGTGCC
Organism: Micromonospora sp. NBC_01739; assembly: GCF_035920385.1. Lineage (GTDB taxonomy): Bacteria > Actinomycetota > Actinomycetes > Mycobacteriales > Micromonosporaceae > Micromonospora. Next base: position 1,366,746 of record NZ_CP109151.1, read on the forward strand.
GGTCGGCAGCTGGCAGTCCCGCAAGGCGCGGGATCTGCTCCACCTGGTGGCCGCGCAACTCGGCAGACCGGCGGCCCGCGACGCCCTGGCCGCCGCGCTGTGGCCGCAGGCCCGCGCCGAGGTGGCGCTGCGCCGCCTGTCGGTGCTGATCTCGACCGTGCGGGGTGTGCTCGACCCGGGTCGGCGACATCCGGCGGACCGTTACCTGATCACCGATTCGGCGACGGTGCAGCTCAGTACGGCACATGTGGTGGTGGACGCGTTGCGCTTCCACGACGCGGCCCGAGCGGCCGTCGTGGCCGACACCGCGAGCCCGCCGCCGTCCGGCACCGCCGCCGACGACCGGTTGCTGAGCCAACTGGAGACGGTGGTGGCCATGTACGCCGGCGATCTCTGTGCCGACGACGAGGTCGTCGGCGCGACGGTCCAGCGGCCCCGGGCGCTGCTGTCCGCGCTGCACCGCGAGGTGACCCACCGGCTGGCGAGGCGGCATCTGCACCTGGACCGGGCCGACGCGGCGATCGGTTGGTACCTGCGGCTGGTCGGCGAGGACGGTTACGACGAGCCGGCCCACCTCGGGCTGATCGGCGCGTTGTCGGCCGCCGGGCGGCACGGTGAGGCCAACCGGCGCTATCAGGAGTACGTCGCGCGGATGGCCGAGATCGGTGTCCAACCTGCCGCGTCCGCGCTGCCGGATCGGGCCCGCCTGAACAATTCCTGAACCGCCCCCGAAGACTGTCCATCAGACTGCTCACTGTCCGGAGAGGTCGCTGTGGACGCCGAGGTGGCGTGTGCCGTGACCGCGATGGCGCCGGCGGCAGACGGGGGCGGTCAGCGTGCTCAGGTCGAGGGAGAAGACGATGCTACGGATTCGAGGGCTGCTTGTCGTGCTCGCGGCCGGGCTTGTGCTGACCGGCTGTGGTGGCGGGCCGGACGATGCCGCCTCGGGTGGGGCCGACACGTCGGGCGCGACGACTCGGGTCGACGGTGGGGAGGCACCCGACCAGGGCAGCGGCGGTGAGAAGGCCGGGCCGGGTGACGGTGACCGCTGGTGCGAGGCGGTGCAGGCGTTCACCGTCGCGATGGACCCGCTGTTCACCGAGAGCGCGGGCAAGGCCGAGGTGGCGCAGGCCCGTACCCAGCTGAAGGAGCTGAAGGCGGCAGCGCCGGCCGAGATCAAGTCCGACGTGGCGACGTTGAGCGAGTTCTACGCCGCCGCCATCGAGGCCTCGGGCAAGAGCATGCCTCAGGATCCCGCGGCGTACGCCCGCCTCGGCCAGACCATGGAGGGGCTCAAGACGGCGATGCCGCCGGTGTCGGACTACACCATGAAGCGTTGCCCTGAGTTCGACGGGCAACTGCCGACCGGACAGTGACGACAGTCCCGGGTCTGCTCAGAGCACCTGGGAGAGGAAGCGGCGCAGGCGGGGATGCTGCGCCGCTTCGAAGATCGCGGTCGGTTCACCGGCCTCCAGCACCACCCCGGCGTCCATGAAGGCGACCGTGTCGGCGACCTCCCGGGCGAAACCCATCTCGTGGGTCACCACGACCATGGTCATGCCCTGCGCCGACAGGTCCGCCATCAACGCCAGAACACCCTTGACCAGCTCCGGGTCCAGTGCCGAGGTGGCCTCGTCGAAGAGCATCACCTGCGGCTGCATGGCCAGGGCCCGGGCGATGGCGACCCGCTGCTGCTGCCCACCGGACAGGTGCGCCGGGCGGGCGTCGGCCTTGGCGGCCAGCCCCACCCGGTCCAGGTGTTCGCGGGCCACCGCCGCCGCCTCGTCCTCGCCGAGCTTGCGGATCCGGCGCAGGGCCAGGGTGATGTTGCGCAGCACGCTCATGTGCGGGAACAGGTTGAACTGTTGGAAGACCATGCCCACCCGCTGCCGCAGCAGGTCCGGGTCGTCGCGCAGCACGCTGCGCCCGTCCAGCAGCACATCGCCGCGATCCGGCTCCAACAACCGGTTGACCGTACGCAGCAGGGTCGACTTGCCCGACCCGGAGGGGCCGATCACGCAGGCCGTCGCGCCCCGGGCCACGTTCAGGTCCACCCCGCGCAGCACCTGGTGCCGCCCGAAGGCCAGGTGCACGTCGCGCAGGCTCAGGCTGACCGAGTCGCTCATCGTTGGTTTCCTCCCGCCGCGCCGGGCAGCGCCAGGTCGAGGTCGTCGGGGTCCTCGTCGGCCGGGCCGGTGGCCGGCCTACCGTGCCGCAGCCGCCGGTCGATCCAGTTGACGAAGTGGGTCAACGGCACCGTCAGCACCAGGTAGAAGAGCCCGGCCAGCAGCAGCGCCGACTGGTTGCCGGTGTTGGCGGCGTAGTCCTGCCCGATCCGGAACAGTTCCCGCTGGCTGGCCAGCAGCCCCAGGAAGTAGACCAGGCTGGAGTCCTTGATCAGGGAGATCAGCTGGTTCACCCAGGCCGGCAGGACCCGCCGGATGCCCTGCGGAATGATCACCCTGCGCATCGCCTCCCCCCAGGAGAAGCCCAGCGCGCGGGCCGCCTCCAGTTGGGTGGCCTCCACCGACTGGATGCCGGAGCGGAAGATCTCCCCGATGTACGCCGAGGCGATCAACGACAGCGCCAGGATGCCCAGCGGGTACGGGTTGGGTCCCCACACCTGCATACCCAGCGGGGCCAGCCCGACCCCGATCAGCAGGATGGTCGCCGCCGCCGGCAGGCCCCGGAACACGTCCGTGTAGACCCGGGCCAGCCACCGCAGCCAGCGGGTCCGCGAGATGCCCGCGACGGCCAGCAGGATGCCCAGCGCCGAGCCGAGCAGGGCGGCGGTGACCGCCAGGATCAGCGTGTTCGGCAACCCGACAGTGATCATCTCGGGTAGCGCCTCGCGCATCGACTCCCAGTCGAAGAACGTCTCCCACAGGGTGCGCAACGGATCCACGGGTCAACCTCCGCCCTGCTCGTTCCTACTCGCCGTCAGGAAGCCGACGGGACGGTCACGTTGCCGCTGCCCGGGGTGAAGTCGGCCGGGATCGCCCGACCCGGGTAGTACTGCGCGCTGAGCCGGGTCCAGGTGCCATCGGCGATGACCTCGTCGAGGGCCTTGTTCAGCGCCTCGCGCAGCGCGTCGTTGCCCTTGGCGACGGCGTACGCCGTGGGGGCCGGGCTGAGTTCCTTCGCCGCCACCTCGATCTTGCCGCCGCTGTCCGCGGCGGTCTTCTCACCGATCTCGGCCGGGGAGATCCAGGCGTCCGCGGTGCCCGCCTTGAGCTGGTTGAGGGCGCCGTTGTAGTCCGGCACCCGTACCGGGTCCAGTCCCTTGGTGGTGGCGTAGTCGTCCTGGACGGTGCCCTGCACGACGACCACCCGCTTGCCGGGCAGCTCGGCGAAGCTGCTCAGGGTCGAACCGGCCGGCACGTTGAGGCCGAGGTAGCCGAAGTCGTAGCCGTTGCCGAAGTCGACCGTCTTCTTCCGCGCCTCGGTGATGGTGATCGAGGAGCTGCCGACGTCGAACTTGCGGTTGTTGACCTGGGCCAGCAGGCCGGAGAAGTCCGTGCCGACGAACTCGACCCGCAGCCCCAGCTTGTCGGCGGCGGCGACCAGCAGGTCGTTGTCGAACCCGGTGAACTTGCCGTCCTTGAGGTACACGTTCGGCGGCGCGTCGGTGAGGGTGCCGGCCCGCAGCACCCCCGGCTGGAGCAGGTTGTACGGGTTGTCGGCCTCGCCGGCCGAGTCCGAGCCGCAGGCGGTGAGGGTGACGGCGGCGAGGACTGCGGCGGCGCCGACGGCGGCGGCCCGGGTCAGGGCAGGAAGGATTCGCACAGGTGTCTCCTGGATGAACGACGGCGGGCACGGACGTGCCGCACCGACGGTCCGCCGTACGACGGACCGTGGGGATGAATCGATGACAAGAGGGGAGAGGGCTGGTCACCGTACGCCCGAAGGCGCGGTGACCGGCGGCGACGCGGTCAGCTACACGCGGCGCTACAGACCCGCATCATGTCGACGTGCCGACGCTGGGTCAGGTCCAGGCAGGTCGCCACGGGAGCGGATCGACTGCGGTACGACATGGGTCTCCCTCGAGGTCGTGATGACCTGGAAACCAGGCCACGCTTGCACCGGAGCCACTCCGATGCCTGGTCCTCACCCGGGGCACCCCTGCGCGGACGAGGGTTGCCGGCCAGCAAGCCGGGGCTTCACGCTGGCACTCATGACCTGCGGCAGAGGCTAGCAGCAGGTGACCGGTCGGCGTCCACCCGATATGACGGCCCTCACGCCCAGGTCATCCCGGTGGTGCGGCAGGTAGGCGCACGGTTACCCGGAGCCCGCCGGCGGGGCGGGGGGCGAGGGTGAGGGCACCGTCGTGTGCCTGGACGATGCTCGTGACAATGGCCAGGCCGAGGCCGACACCGGCGTGCTCCGCACGGACCCGTTCGGTGCCGCGCTGGAACGGCTCCACCAGCGTGGAAACCAGGTGTGGGGGGAGTCGTTCGCCGGTGTTCTCGACGGTGAGCAGCACAGCCTCGGGCGCGACACTGGTCGTGATCCACACGGTGCCCTGATCGGCGGTGTTGTGGATGATCGCGTTGTGCAGGAGATTCGTCGTCATCTGCAACAGGAGCGGGTGCGAGCCCAGGACCGGGGTGGCATCGGCCCGCAGCGCAATGGTGAGGCCGCGTTTCTCGGCAAGCGGCAGGAGCGTTTCGGCAGCCTCCTCCGCGAGCAGGGAGAGATCGAGGCGCTCGTGGGTGAATGACTTTTCGTTGACGCGGCTGAACAGGAGCAGCGCTTCGGTGAGTTTGATCGCCCGGGTGTTGACGGCGTGCAGACGATCGATGATCTCGCCGAGGTCGCGGTGCGGATCGGCGCGGGCCACCTCGAGAAGCGTCTGCGTGATCGACAGTGGGGTGCGTAGTTCGTGTGAGGCATTGGCGGCGAATGTGCGCTGCTGCGCGACGTGTGCTTCAAGGCGAGCGAGCATGGTGTCGAATGTGTCGGCGAGTTCGCGGAACTCGTCCCGGCGGCCCGGCAACCGGATCCGGTGGGAGAGCGATCCGTCGGCGGCTCTGCGGGTGGCATCGGTGAGGCGAGTCAGCGGGGCGAGCATCCGGCCGGCCAGGATCCATCCTGCCACGAGGCCGAACAGAAGTAGCAGCGCCCACAGTGCCGCGGCCTTCGGCGCGAAGGCGCGCAGCAGGTCGGACCGATTGGGAATGAAGAGGCGGGGGTGCGACCCCGGCGGTCCCGTGACCAGCACACCGTCGGGCACATACCGGAGCAGGAACAGCCACACGACCGCGAACAGCAGGGCGACGGCGAGCAGGAGAAACCCGGCGTAGCTGAGGGTGAGTTTGAGGCGGACGCTCAAACCGGGTGGCCGGGCTACGGTCGTGCCCTGTCGATGCGGTAGCCGACGCCGGGCACTGTGGAGATGATCCAGGGCTCGCCGAGCCGTTTGCGCAGTGCCGAGATGGTGATCCGCACGGCGTTGGTGAACGGGTCCGCGTTCTCGTCCCACGCCTGTCGCAGCAGTTCCTCGGCGCTCACCACACCGCCTTCGGCGGCGACGAGGACTTCGAGGACGGCGAACTGTTTGCGGGTCAGCGCGACGTAGCGGCCGTCGCGGTAGACCTCGCGGCGGAACGGATCCAGCCGCAGGCCGGCGATCTCCCGCACGGGTGGCCTGCGGTGGGTGCGCCGACGATCGAGTGCTCTGAGCCTGAGCACGAGTTCCCGGAGTTCGAAGGGCTTGGTGAGGTAATCGTCGGCACCGAGTGCGAATCCGGATGCCTTGTCGTCGAGTCGGCTGGCAGCGGTGAGCATGAGGATCGGCGTACCGCTGCCCGAGGCGACGATTCTTTCGGCGATCTCGTCGCCGGACGGGCCGGGAATGTCGCGGTCGAGGACGGCGACACTGTAGGCGTTGCCGTCCAGCAACTCCAGGGCGGTGTCGCCGTCAGCGGCGATGTCGGCGGCGATCGCCGCCAGGCGTAGACCATCGCGAATGGCATCGGCCAGATAGGGCTCGTCCTCGACGATCAACACCCGCACGCCGTCGATGCTACGGGGTGCGACATATCGTCGGCGTATCCAGAAACGCGTACGCCGTCGCAACAGCCGTTCCTGTTCGGTAGAGCGCAGACCCCCGTGATCGGACGACACGGGGCAGCTCGACCAACAGGAAAGGACCGTGATCATGGATTTGGAATCGGCATCCGGTATCGACCGGAGGCGACTGCTCGGGTGGGGCGGGTTGGTGGCGGCCGGCGCTCCACTGGTGGGTGCCGACTTCGCCGATGCGGCCCCGCCGACCGCCGACCGCCGCGTCACCGCCGGGCCTCCCGGGCCGGGTCGGATCCCGCCGGCGACCCGGCCCGGCGGAGCGTACGACCGGTTCGTGGCGCACCTGGCAGCCCAGGACCGGTTCTCCGGGGTGGTGCTGCTGTCGTACCGGGGTCGGACGGTGTTGTCCCGCAGCTACGGCATGGCCGACAAGGAGCGGAGGATCCGCAACCACGAGAATGTCGCGTTCCACCTCTCCTCGGCGAGCCAACCGTTCCTGTCGGTGGCGATCCTGCAACTCGTGCAGCAGGGGAAGGTGTCGCTGTCGGACCCGGTGGGCAGGCACCTGGAAGGGGTGGCGACGGAGATCGCCGAGCAGGTGACCATCCACCATCTGCTCACCAGCACCTCCGGCATCGACGCCCCGATGCCGGACTGGCTACGGGTCTATCACAGTCGCCAGGAGGTGCACGAGGCCGGCGAGCAGTGGGTCCGGCAGGCGCGGTTGGTGGGGGTCCCCGGCTCGGGAGCCAACGGTCATCTCCCCGGTGGCGGTGTGGGTCTGGCCATGGCGGCGCAGATCGTCGAGGCCGTGTCCGGCATGACGTTCTGGGACTACACCCACGAGCACATCTTCGAACGCGCCGGCATGACCGGCTCGGGGTTCTTCACCCGGCAGCAGTGGCTCACCGACCCGCGCATCGCGCACCCGTACATGCGCCAGGCCGACGGCAGCCGGGTGGACGCCGTACGCCACCTGGACACCGGCAGCATCAGCCCGCCGATCCGGGGCAGGAATCCGGGGCGCAGTTTCATCGGGTACGCCTCCGCCGACGGCTTCGCCACCGCACCGGACCTGGCCCGGTTCGCGTCCGCGCTGTACGACGGCACGTTGCTGGAGCGGCCGTACGCCGACCTGTTCGCCGGGGCCAAGCTTCCCGGTCCCGGTCCCGCCGGGTTCGAGGCGTACACGATGCCTGTCTCGATCATCGGCGGCCAGTGGGTGATCGGGCGCGGCGGCGGTGCGGGCGGGGTCGGTGCGAACTGGACCGTCTACCCGGACACCGGTTGGGTCGGTGTGGTGCTGAGCAACTACGACGACATGCCGTTGCTGGAGATCTGTGCCCGGGAGGTCGAGGCCGTCACCGGTGTGCGGCTCGACCTGCCCGGTGGCGGCTGAACCCGCACACGACTTTCGACACGAGCGAGGCGACCATCGATCGCCCATTGCCACGGCCCGCGTGATCCCTTACGGTCTGGTCAGCGGTGGGCGGTGCGGTCCGCATCCGATAAGCCACCGCCGGTGCCTCGCCAGGTGGGCCGGGAGGGTGGAACTCCCGACGCCCGCACACGTGGCGGGACCCGGCGGGCGAGCCCCGAACCCTGGGACGGCGCGTCGAGGCGTCGGTGCCGGCGGTCGGCGGGGCGCGGACACCCACCGGGAGCCACCCTTGTATCTCACTCCCCATGAGCAGGATCGTCTGCTCGTGCATGTGGCGGCCGATGTCGCCCGGCGTCGCCGCGAACGCGGCCTGCGCCTGAACTATCCCGAAGCCGTCGCGGTGATCACCGCCTTCCTGCTCGAAGGCGCCCGCGACGGGCGTTCCGTGGTCGACCTGATGTCCGCCGGCCGTACCGTGCTGACCCGCGAGGACGTGCAGGACGGCATCCCCGAGTTGCTGGGGGAGGTGCAGGTGGAGGCGACGTTCCCGGACGGCACCAAGTTGGTGACGGTGCACCACCCGATCCCGTGATCCCGGGGGAGATCCTGCCGGCCGCCGACCCGGTGGAGATCAACGCCGGGCGGCCGGTGACCACCCTGCTGGTGGTCAACACCGGCGACCGGCCGGTGCAGGTCGGCTCGCACTACCACTTCGCCGAGGCCAACCCCGCGCTGGACTTCGACCGGGACATCGCCTGGGGGCAGCGGCTGGCCGTACCGGCGGGCACCTCGGTGCGTTTCGAACCGGGGGTCAGTCGCAGTGTCGACCTGGTGCCGTTGGCCGGTGCCCGGATCGTGCCCGGCCTGCGGGGCGAGTGCGGCGGGGCACTGGACGCCGGTCCGGAGGTGCCGGCATGAGCACCGTCGAGCGGAACCGCTACGCCGCGCTGTACGGGCCGACCACGGGTGACCGGATCCGGTTGGCCGACACGAACCTGCTCATCGAGGTCGAGCACGACCACTGTGTCGGCGGCGACGAGGCGGTCTTCGGCGGCGGCAAGGTGATCCGGGAGTCGATGGGCCAGTCCCGGGCCACCCGGGCCGAGGGCGCCCTGGACACCGTCATCACCGGGGCGGTGGTGCTCGACCACTGGGGGGTGGTCAAGGCCGACGTGGGGCTGCGCGACGGGCGGATCGTGGCCCTGGGCCGGGCCGGCAACCCGGACACCATGGACGGGGTGCACCCCGACCTGGTGATCGGCCCGGCCACCGAGGTGATCGCCGGCAACGGCCGCATCCTGACCGCCGGGGCGGTGGACACCCATGTGCACTTCATCTGCCCGCAGATCGTCACCGAGGCTTTGGCCGGTGGGGTGACCACCCTGGTCGGCGGCGGCACCGGACCGGCCGAGGGCACCCGGGCCACCACGGTCACCCCGAACGCCTGGCACCTGGCCCGGATGCACGAGGCACTCGACGCCTTCCCGGTCAACGTGCTGCTGCTCGGCAAGGGCAACACGGTCTCCACCGAGGCGCTGTGGGAGCAGCTGCGGGCCGGGGCCGGTGGGTTCAAGTTGCACGAGGACTGGGGCACCACCCCGGCGGCGATCGACGCCTGCCTGCGGGTCGCGGACGCCTCCGGGGTGCAGGTCTCCATCCACACCGACACCCTCAACGAGGCCGGATTCGTCGCGGACACCCTGCGGGCGATCGGCGGCCGGGCCATCCACTCGTACCACACCGAGGGGGCCGGGGGAGGACACGCGCCGGACATCATCACGGTCGCCGGGGAACCCAACGTGCTGCCCTCCTCGACCAACCCGACCCGCCCCTACACCCGCAACACCCTCGCCGAACACCTGGACATGCTGATGGTCTGCCACCATCTGAACCCGGCCGTGCCGGAGGACCTGGCCTTCGCCGAGAGCCGGATCCGGCCGTCCACCATGGCCGCCGAGGACCTGCTGCACGACCTCGGGGCGATCTCCATCATCGGCTCGGACTCCCAGGCCATGGGCCGGGTCGGGGAGGTCGTGCTGCGCACCTGGCAGAGCGCACATGTGATGAAGGCCCGGGTGGGGGCCCTGCCGGGTGACGGCGCCGCCGACAACCACCGGGCCCGGCGGTACGTGGCGAAGTACACCATCTGCGCGGCCATGGCCAACGGCCTCGACCACGAGATCGGGTCGGTCGAGCCCGGCAAGCTCGCCGACCTGGTGCTCTGGGAGCCGGCGTTCTTCGGCGTACGACCACACCTGGTCATCAAGGGCGGCATGATCGCGTACGCCCAGCTGGGGGATGCGAACGCCTCGATCCCCACCCCCCAGCCGATGCTGCCCCGGCCGATGTTCGGCGCCTACGGCGGTGCGGCGGCCGCCACCAGTCTGGCGTTCGTGGCCCCGGTGGCCCTGGAGGCCGGGTTACGTCTCGATGTGCGCCGCCGGGTGGTGCCGGTGGCCGATGTGCGTTCGCGCGGCAAGGCTGACCTGCCGCAGAACAACGCCCTGCCGTGCATCGAGGTCGACCCGGACACCTTCACCGTCCGCATCGACGGGGAGGTGGTCGAACCCGACCCGGTCACCGAACTGCCCATGGCCCAGCGGTACTTCCTGTTCTGATGGCCGTACCGACGATCCTGCTGCTGGTGGCCGACGGACGGTTCCCGGCCGGTGCGCACGCCCACTCCTGCGGCCTGGAGGCGGCCGTGGCGGCCGGACGGGTGACCGACCTGGCGACCCTGGGGGAGTACCTGCGCGGTCGGCTGGCCACCGTCGGGCTGGTCGCGGGGGCCTTCGCAGCGGCGGCCTGCCGGCCGGCCGGTCCGCTGGGGGCGGACGGGGTCCACGATCGACGGCCGGCGCTCGCCCGGCTCGACGCTGAACTGGACGCCCGTACCGCCTCGCCCGCCCAGCGGGCGGTGTCCCGGCGGCAGGGCCGGGCCCTGCTGCGGGCCGGTCGGGAGATCTGGCCGGCCGCCGGCTTCGACGACCTGCCCGCGACCCCGGGCGGCCCGCACCAACCGCTCGTGCTCGGGCTGGTCGGGGCCGCCGCCGGGCTGGACCCGGGGCAGATCGCCACGGTAGCCGTGCACGCCACAGTGACCGGGGCGGCCAGTGCCGCCGTACGCCTGCTGGGTCTCGACCCGTACCAGGTGCAGGCCCTGCTGGTGCGACTGGCCGACGCCTGCGACACCACCGCTGCCCGTGCGGCGCTGGCCGCCACTCAACCACCGTGGCGGCTGCCCGCCGCGGCGGCCCCACTTGCCGACATTCACGCCGAAGCTCATGCCACCTGGGAGGTGCGTCTCTTTGCGTCCTGACCTTGCCCACGACGAGTCCGTTCCCCACACCCACCCCGAACCGGGGGTGGATCCGCACGCCCCGCTGCCCACGGAAGTACGGGCGTTGCGGGTCGGCATCGGCGGCCCGGTCGGCTCCGGCAAGACCGCTCTGGTCGCCGCGCTGTGCCGGGCCTTCGCCGAGGAACTGCGGCTGGCCGTGGTGACCAACGACATCTACACCACCGAGGACGCCGACTTCCTCAAGCGGGCCGGGGTGCTCGACCCGGCCCGGATCCGGGCGGTGGAGACCGGCTGCTGCCCGCACACCGCCATCCGCGACGACATCGGCGCGAACCTCGACGCGATCGACGAACTGGCCGAGGCGCTGGGCCCGCTGGACCTGGTGCTCGTCGAGAGCGGCGGGGACAACCTGACCGCCACCTTCAGCCGGGGCCTGGTCGACCGGCAGATCTTCGTGGTCGACGTGGCCGGCGGGGACAAGGTGCCGCGCAAGGGCGGGCCGGGGGTCACCGCCGCCGACCTCCTGGTGATCAACAAAACCGATCTGGCGCCGATGGTCGGCGCGGACCTGTCCGTGATGGACCGCGACGCCCGGGCCCGGCGCGGCACCCTGCCCACGGTGTTCCAGTCCATCACCGAGGACCCCCTAGCCACCCAGGTCGCCGAGTGGATCCGGCACGAACTGGCCCACCACCGCGCCGGTACCCGGGCGGCGGTTCCCGCCGGGCAGGCCTGATGCGGGCCACCGCCCGGCTGGTGGCCCGTGCCGACCGGCACGGCCGCACCACCCTGGCCGAGCTACGCGGCGAGAGCCCCCTGCTGCTGCGCCAGGTCCCCGGACCGGGCGGTGGCGTCACGGTGTACGTCGTCGGCGGGGCGGCCGGTCCGCTCGCCGGCGACGACCTGCGGCTGGAGGTCGAGGTCGGCCCGGGTGCGGCGGTACGGGTGCAGACGGTCGCCGCCTCCATCGCGCTGCCGGGCCGCCCCGGGGCGGTCTCCCGGATGCTGGTGCGGGCCACCGTCGCGGCGGAGGCCGTCCTGCACTGGCTGCCGGAGCAACTGGTCGCCGCGGCCGGCTGCGCGCACATAGCCGACGCCCAGGTGGAGGTCGCCGAAGGCGGCACCCTGCACTGGCGGGACGAGTTGATCTGTGGCCGGCACCGCGAACAACCCGGGCACGCCGAGATCAACACCTGGGTGGACCTGGCCGGTAGGCCGCTGTTGCGTCAGTCGTTGACGGTCGGACCCCAGGCACCCGGCTGGGCCGGCCCGGCGGTGCTCGACGGCGCACCGGCCACCGGTTCGCTGCTGGTTCTCGACCCCACCCGAGCACCCGAACCACCGGCGGTACGGGACACCCTGGCCCGGCTGCCGCTGGCCGGTGGACCGGCGACCCTGTGGACCGCCACGGCTCCGGACGCTCACACCCTGCGGTCGTACCTCGATCTTCCGGATAGCATCGCTGCCTCGACCGGGAGAGAGGATCACGAGGTTGTCCGAACTGGGTGAGGTCGTCGCCGAGCGGCGCATCGCGGTCATCGACCCGGATGGTGCCACCTCCGAGCTGGTAGTCCGCCTCGGAAAGCCGCATCCGGATCCGTCGTCGCGCAACGGCGACTGGGGCTGCCCATTCCAGGTCGAGGGACTGAACGAGAACTCGGTGCAGACCGCGTACGGGGTGGACTCCCTCCAAGCGCTGCTGCTGGCCGCGTACCGGGTCCGGCTGCTGCTGGCCGAACACGCCGAGCAGACCTCCGCCCGGCTGGACTGGCTGGGACAGCCGGACTTCGGCCTGCGTGTCGACCCGGGTCTGACCGTGCCACCCGCCGGCCTCGGGTGACCGGCCGGTCCCTGGTAATCCGGTTGGCCCCGGTGGCGCGGGTGGTTAGCGTGCCGGTGCATGGACCTGCCGCGACAATTCGTCATCCGCGAGGGTGGCCTGCGCATCCTCAACCCCTTCGACGCGGAGAAGCTGGCCACCCTGGGGCGGGCGCTGAAACTCGCCCCGGGCACCACCATCCTCGACCTGTGCAGCGGCAAAGGTGAGCTGCTCTGCACCTGGGCCCGCGACCACGGGGGGATCGGCACCGGCGTGGACATCAGCACCGCCTTCACCGCCGCAGCCCGGCAGCGAGCCGTCGAACTGGGGGTGGCGGAACAGGTCAGCTTCCTGCATGGGGACGCCGCCTCGTACGACTGCGAGGAACCGGTCGACGTGGCGGCCTGTGTCGGGGCCACCTGGATCGGCGACGGTGTTCCCGGCACCCTGGAGATCCTGGCCCGAGGCCTGCGTCCGGGCGGCATGGCCCTGATCGGTGAGCCGTACTGGCGCATCGAGCCACCCGACCAGGCGACCGTCGAGGGCTGCGACACCACCCACCGGGACGACTTCCACGACCTGCCCGGCCTGGTCGGTCTCTTCGGTGACCAGGGCTGGGACCTGGTCGAGATGGTGCTGGCCGACCAGGACAGCTGGGACCGCTACGCGGCGGCACACTGGCTCAACCTGCGCCGCTGGCTGGACGACAACCCGGACGATCCGCTGGCCCCCGAGCTACGTCAGGAGCTGACCGAGGACCCCCTGCGCCACGTGCGCTACCGCCGCGACCACCTGGGGTGGGGAGTCTTCGTCCTGATCCGCCGCTGACCGGGACTCCGCTGGATCAGGTGGTATGGCACCGTGTGTCCGGTGCCGGCACCCGCCGGCCGAACCGCTGGGCGAAGGAGTGGCGAATGGCTGAGCAGATGAGTCGTCGGGCCGTCATCGGAGCCGGGGTGGCGACGGCGGCGCTGGTCGCGACGCCAGGCAGAGCCGTGGCGGCACCGGGCCCCGTCGCGGGTCCGTCGATCGGCACCTTACCGGCGCCGGAGGTGATCCGGCGTGCGTACCGGAAGCAGAAGGCGCTGGCGGGGGGTTCGTGGCACACGCATGTCGCGATGGTCGGTGCCGCCGGTGGCCTGAATGTCGTCGTGGACGACGACGCCGACCGGGTGACGCACGGCTACAGCGTGCAGAAGCTCGCCGTCGCGGTGGCCGTCATGGACAAGATCGACCGTGGTGAGCTGGCCCTAGGCCAGCGCCTGGACCTCACCGGAGACATCATCCTCGGCGGCAGCGGGATCTACTTCCTGCACACCGTCTGGGGTGACGAGATCACCGTGGCGAACTTCCTCACCGCGTTGCTGCTCGTCTCGGACAACACCGCGGTACGGATGTGTGGCCGGGTGGTGCCGGCCCTGGAGATCAACGAGATCCTCGCGGCCAAGGGTTTCACCCATACCCGGGTGGAACCGGTGGCCAACCCGAACCGGTTCTTCCTCGGCGTGACCACCCCGCGGGAGACCCACGACCTGCTGTGGCGGCTGGCCAACAAAACCCTGCTGTCGACCCGGTCAAGCGACTTCCTGCTCGGGATCCTGCGCTGGATCAACGGCTACCACGACGGGATTCGCCGTGACATGTCCTCGGCCGAGCGCAGCCGGGTGGCCACCAAGTACGGGGCGGACTACGACTCGCGGGGTGCCGCCCGGCACGAGGTGGGCATCATGTTCGACCCCACCGGTGGACCCACCCTGACCTACGCCTTCTTCGCCGACTCCCTCGGCGACCTGGACAACTACGGCGGCACCCACCCGGCCGTACGCGCCCACGCGGTCCTCGGCCGCACCATGTTCGACGCCGTCTCCCCGATCACCAACCGAACCGCACCCGCCCGCCACCGCGTCCCCCGCTTCCACCCCAACAACGGCGGCTGACCACCCCCTGCGCCCCCGCACCCCGCACCCCTGTGCCCCCGCGCCCCGCCGATCTTGCACTTTTCGTCGCCACATAAGCCGCATAAGCCGTGTATCAGCGACCAAAAGTGCATGATCGCCGGGCCGAGCCGAGCTGGGTCGGGCAGGGGGCTGGGGCGGGTGGGCCTGGGTGGGTCAGGCGGGGGTGGGGTGGGGGTGGGGGGTCAGGCGGGGGTGGGGTGGGGGTGGGGGGTCAGGCGGGTGATCAGGGCGGTCAGGTGGGTGGCGAGGGTGATGTCGTCCACTGTGCTGAGGTCGGCCAGGTCGGCCCGGATCAGGGCGGCGAGGCGTTCGTGCTCGGCGCGGCCACGGGTGGTCAGGTAGGCCCGGATGCGGCGACGGTCGACCGGGTCGACCCGGCGGAAGACCAGGTTGCGGTCGACCAGTTGGTCGACCAGCTTGGTCAGGGTGCCCGGGGGCAGGGAGGCCTCGGCGGCCACCTCACTCATCGGATGGCCCAGCCCGTCGGCGAGCAGACCGAGTACCCGCCACGCCTCGATGGTGAGCCCTTCGTCGGCCAGCAGGGCGCCGACCCGGCGGGAGAGTAGTCGTTCGGCGCGGGTGAGCAGGGGCAGCAGGTCGGCTGCGGAGCCGGGAAACTCTGACATGTCACTCCCGCCTTGCGGTTGCCGGTCATCGTACCGAGACGTCCCGCCCAATGGGGAGAACTGGTCACCGGGATCGGCGGCGGCCACGATGTGTTCATGTCCGGTCCGGCATCGGGGAACGGGAGTCCGTCGGCGACGTCGAGTGTCGCCGCCGGGACCTCCTGGCTCACGGTCGACCGGGGCGTGGTCAGCATCGCCCTGGTGTTTCCGATGCGGGGGCCCGCCGGGATGTTCGGCCCGAGCTGCGAGCTGTGCGCTCAGCTCGCCGTCGAGGAGGTCAACAATCGGGGCGGGGTGCTCGGTCGCCAACTGCGGCTGATCCCGGTCGACGGCGGGGCACCGCCGGCCGAGGTGGCCGCCGAGGTGGAGGCCCTGGTGTCGGTCGGGGCGGTGCAGGGGGTCACCGGTTGGCACATCTCCTCGGTCCGGCAGGCGGTGGCGCCACGGATAGCCCACCGGGTGCCGTACGTCTACACCGCCCTGTACGAGGGCGGTGAGCGTACCGAAGGGGTCTTCCTGACCAGCGAAACCCCGGATGCCCAGCTCCGGCCGGCGATGCGGGCGTTGGCCGACCTGGGGGTGCGACGCTGGTTCGTGGTGGGCAACGACTACGTCTGGCCCCGCCGGACCACGCAGGCCGCCTACCGGTACGCCCGGGGCAGTGGCGGCCGGGTGGTCGGGCACCATTTTCTGCCGCTGGAGACCCACGACTACGCCGAGGTGCTGCGGCGGATCGAGCACAGCGACGCCGACGCGGTGCTGATGCTGCTGGTCGGGGCGGACGCGGTGCGGTTCAACCGGGCCTTCGCCCGCTCCGGACTGGATCAGCGGTGTCTGCGGCTGAGCACCCTGATGGACGAGAACATGCTGCTGGCCAGCGGTGCGGCCAACACCGCGCGGCTGTTCAGCACGGCCGGCTTCTTCGCCGGCCTGGTCACGCCGGAGAACCTGGACTTCCACGGCGCCTTCGCCCGCCGGTTCGGGCTGGAGGCACCCCCGTTGGGCAGCCTAGGTGAGTCCTGTTACGAGGGGGTCATGTTGCTGGCCGCCCTCATCGCCAAGGCCGGCACGTTGGACGTCCGGGCGGTGGAGGCCTCCGCCGAGGTGGTGTCGTACGACGGGCCGCGCGGGGAGTTGCGGCTGCGTCGGCGGCATGTGCGTCAGCGCATCTACCTGGCCGAGGCCGACGGCCTGGATTTCACCGTGGTGGCCGAACTCTGATCCGACCGCAGGGCATCGACCGGAGCGTGATGCGACCGTGCCTTGACAGGTCCGGAGATCGGCCACATAAGATACTTCCTGCGTGAAGTATCCGGCGTGGAACCGGACCTCGCCCACCGTTTGGACGACAGTCGACAATGCACTGTGGCCGACGGTCGAAAAATGCATGCCGGTAGCCCCTGAGCCGATTTCTCGTCGGCGGGTACCGGCATTTTCTGCGTCCGCTGGATCGCCGTTACCTGACAGCGGAAACAGTCTATTGAGGATTGGGAAACATCCGCGCAACGAAACGGATCGAAGCTTTCCCTGCCCGATATCCGAATCGGCGCCCGGTCGGTGTCCACCCACCCGCCGGGCACCGCGATGTTTCACCGGACCGCACCGCAAAACCGCAGCTCGACACCCTCGACCCGGGACCGGCGCTCGTTCCCGGGCAACTGACTCCACGCCTTGAGGTGCGACGCAGGGAGATTTGATGACACTGTTGCGGGGACGACGCATCCTAGCGGGTGCCATGACCCTGGTCGCCGCGGCCACGCTGGCCGCGTGCGGCAGTAAAACCACCGACGAGAAGGTCTCCTCCGGCGTCACCGCCGACACCTCCGGCGACACCGTCAAGGTGGGCCTGCTCAATTCCCTGTCCGGCACGATGGCCATCAGTGAGGTGACCGTCCGGGATTCGATCATGTTGGCGATCGAGGAGATCAACGCCGCCGGTGGGGTGCTCGGTAAGAAGATCCAGCCGGTTGGTGAGGACGGCGCCTCGGACTGGCCGACCTTTGCCGAGAAGGCCGAGAAACTGATCCGCGAAGACCGGGTGGCGGCCGTGTTCGGCTGCTGGACCTCGGCCAGCCGCAAGGCCGTCAAGCCGGTGTTCGAGAAGAACAAGGCGCTGCTGTTCTACCCGGTGCAGTACGAGGGACTGGAGCAGTCGCCGTACATCTTCTACACCGGGGCGACGACCAACCAGCAGATCGTGCCCGGCCTGGAGTACCTCAAGGCGCAGGGCACCAAGTCGATTTACCTGGTCGGCTCGGACTACGTGTTCCCGCGTACCGCAAACAAGATCATCAAGGCGTACGCCGAGGCCAACGGCATGAGCGTGCTGGGGGAGGACTACGCCCCCCTGGGCTCCACCGAGTTCGGCACGATCACCAACAAGGTGAAGTCCTCCGGGGCGGACGCGGTCTTCAACACCCTCAACGGTGACAGCAATGTCGCCTTCTTCAAGGAGTACAAGTCCGCCGGGCTGACCGCGGCCAGCATGCCGGTGGTGTCGGTGTCGATCGCCGAGGAGGAGGTCAAGAGCATCGGCACCCAGTACCTGGAGGGCCAGCTGACCGCCTGGAACTACTACCAGACCACCCCGGGGGCGGCCAACGAGAAGTTCGTCGCCGCGTACAAGGCCAAGTACGGGGCGGACAAGCCGACCAGTGACCCGATGGAGGCCGCCTACGTCTCGGTCTACCTGTGGAAGGCGATGGTAGAGAAGGCCGGCACCTTCGAGGTGGAGCAGGTCCGCAAGGCCTCCGACGGCATCACCTTCGAGGCACCGGAGGGTCTGGTCACCGTGGACGGGGCCACCCAGCACATCGCCAAGACCGCCCGGGTGGGCAAGGTCGGCCCGGACGGCCTGATCACCGAGGTGTGGAACTCCGGCAAGCCGATCACCCCGGACCCGTACCTCAAGAGCTACCCCTGGGCCGGCGGCCTCAGCTGACCGGTCCTGGTCCGGTCGGCCCAGCGCCGACCGGACCAACCCCACCCGGGCCGCGGCAGGCCCGGCCCGGGTGGGCTCCCCTCAGCAGTACGGAGTACCCACCGTGACAGTTCTCATCGGCCAACTCTTCACCGGCGTCAGCATCGGAGCGGTGCTGCTGCTCATCGCCCTCGGCCTGGCCCTCACCTTCGGCCAGATGGGGGTGATCAACATGGCGCACGGCGAGTTCATCATGGCCGGCGCGTACACCACCTATGTCCTGCAACAGGTCATCACGGCGGCCGGCTGGTCCCTGCTGATCGCCCTGCCGGTGGCCTTCGTGGTGGCCGGGGCGATGGGGGTGCTGCTGGAGTACCTGCTGATCCGCCGCCTCTACGCCCGCCCGCTGGACACCCTGCTGGTCACCTGGGGTGTCTCACTGATCCTGCAACAGCTGGCCCGGGACATCTTCGGCAGCCCCAACGTGCAGACCCGCGCCCCGCAACTGCTCACCGGCAACATCGCTCTGCCCGGCGGGATCACGGTGGCCAACAACCGGCTGTTCATCCTGGCCCTGGCCGCCGCCGCGGTGGCCGCCCTGACCGTCGGGCTGCGGGTGACCCCGCTGGGCCGCCGGATCCGGGCCGTGGTGCAGAACCGCGACCTGGCCGCGGTCTCCGGCATCCCCACCGCCCGGGTGGACCGGATGACCTTCTTCATCGGCTCCGGCCTGGCCGGGGTAGCCGGGGTAGCGCTGACCCTGCTGGGCCCGATCGGTCCCACCATGGGCACCAACCTGATCATCGACGCCTTCCTGGTGGTCGTGGTCGGCGGGATCGGTCAGCTCAAGGGCACCGTGATCGTCGCCTTCGCCCTGGGCGTGCTCCAGGCCACCGGCGAGTACCTGACCACCCTCAGTGTCGCCAAGGTGATGGTCTTCATCGCCATCGTCGCCTTCCTCCAGTGGCGGCCCCAGGGCATGTTCACCCTGCGAACCCGGAGCCTGGCATGACCACCGTCGCCCGTGATTCCCGTACCGTCGTCGATTCCACACCGCCACCGGCAAAGCCGGCGGCCGGTCCCTCCCGGCACCGCTTCCGGGCCGCCGCCGGGTTCGCCTTCGGTGCCGCGGTGCTGTTCGCCGTGGCGCCGCTGGTGCTGTCGGACTTCCGGCTCTCCCTGCTGGCCAAGTATCTCTGCGTGGCCATGGTCGCGGTCGGCATCGGCCTGGCCTGGGGGCGTGGCGGAATGCTGGCCCTCGGCCAGGGGGTCTTCTTCGGCCTGGGTGGCTACGCGATGGCCATGCATCTCAAGCTCGCCGACGCGGGACCGGGCAACATGCCCGACTTCATGCTGCTGTACGGGCAACTCGACGAGTTGCCGCTGTGGTGGCGCCCCTTCGCCAGCCCCTGGTTCGCCCTGCCCGCCACGGTGCTGCTGCCGATGGGGGTGGCCTTCGTACTCGGGTCCCTGGTGTTCCGGCGTAGGGTCCGGGGCGCCTACTTCGCCATCCTCAGTCAGGCCCTGGCCGCCGCCATGGTGATCCTGCTGATCGGCCAGCAGGGCACCACCGGCGGCACCAACGGCCTCACCGACATCCAGGGCTTCTTCGGCTACGACCTGGACGACCCGGTCAACCAGCGGATGGTGTACTTCATCATCGCCGGCACCCTGCTGGCGCTGCTGGCCCTGGCCCGGCACCTGATGCAGTGCCGCTACGGCGAACTGCTGGTGGCCGTACGCGACGGCGAGGAACGGGTCCGTTTCCTCGGGTACGACCCGGCAGGAGTGAAGCTCGTCGCGTATGTGGTCGCCGCCGGCATGGCCGGGCTGGCCGGGGCCCTGTTCGTGCCCGCGGTCGGCATCATCTCCCCAGCAATGATCGGGATCGTCCCGTCGATCGAGTTCGTCATCGGGGTGGCCGTCGGTGGGCGGGCCACCCTGCTCGGCCCGGTGCTCGGCGCGGTGGCGGTGGCCTGGGCGCGTACCGCCCTGTCGGAGCGGTTTCCGGGCGGCTGGACGTACCTCCAGGGGTTGCTGTTCGTGGTGGTGGTGGCGTTCCTGCCCGGCGGCCTGGCCTCGCTGATCGGCCTGCTCCGGCGGGACGAGGGCAAGCGGCGGTTCGGCTGGCTGCGCCGGACCCGCTGCCCGGAAGGGCAGGTGTCGTCATGACGGAGCAACTGCACGGGCTCTACGTGCGAGACCTCCGGGTGAGCTTCGACGGCTTCACCGCGGTCGACGGGGTGAGCCTGGAGGTGGCGCCGGGGGACCTCCGGTTCCTGATCGGCCCCAACGGCGCCGGCAAGACCACCCTGGTGGACGCGGTGACCGGGCTGGTCAAGGCCACCGGCTCGGTACGCTTCGGCGAGCGGGAACTGCTCGGCCGCCCGGTGCACCGGATCAGTCGCCTAGGGGTGGGGCGTACCTTCCAGACCTCGACGGTGTTCGAGGAACTGACCGTCCTGCAGAACCTGGACATCGCGGCGGGGGCCCGGCGTGGCTGGGGCACCCTGCTGCGCCGCCGGCACGGCGTCCCCGACGAGGTGGCCGAGGCCCTGGAGGTGATCGGCCTGGCCGGCCTGGCCGATCAGCTCGCCGGCACCCTGGCCCACGGCCAGAAGCAGTGGCTGGAGATCGGCATGCTGCTGGTGCAGGATGCCCGGCTGCTGCTGCTCGACGAGCCGGTGGCCGGGATGAGCCACGAGGAACGCGACGCCACCGGTGAGCTGCTGGAGCAGGTCAGCCGGGATCGGACGGTGGTGGTGATCGAACACGACATGGACTTCCTGCGCCGGTTCGCCCGGACGGTCACCGTGCTGCACGCCGGGCGGGTGCTCAGTGAGGGCACGGTCGCCCAGGTGCAGGCCGACCCCCGGGTGCAGGAGGTCTATCTAGGCCACCCGGTCGAGGGCGGCCCGACCCCTGTGGAGGCATGATGTTCAGTCTGCGTGGGGTGCACGCCGGCTACGGCCGCAGCCGGGTGCTGCACGGCGTCGATGTCAGCGTGCCGGACGACGGGGTGGCCACCGTGCTGGGCCACAACGGTGCCGGCAAGTCCACCCTGCTGCGGGTCGCCGCCGGACTGCTGCGCCCCAGTGCCGGACGGGTCGAGTTCGACGGCGAGGACATCACCCGGCTCGCCCCCCATCAGCGGGTCGCCCGGGGCCTGGCGTACGTGCCGCAGGGCCAGCAGTGTTTCCCCCACCTGACGGCGGCGGAGAACCTGCGCCTGGTCGCCGACGGCCGCCGCGACGGTGCGGCGGCCACCGCCGAGGTGCTGGACCTGTTTCCGGCACTGCAACCGCTGCTACGTCGCCGGGCCGGGCTGCTCTCCGGCGGGCAACGCCAGCAACTGGCCATCGCCCGTGCCTTGATCACCCGCCCCCGGTTGCTGATGCTCGACGAGCCCACCGAGGGCATCCAGCCCTCCGTGGTGGCCGAGATCCAGGACCGGATCGTGGCGTTGATCGCGCAGACCGGCTTCAGTGTGCTGCTGGTCGAGCAGCATCTCGGGTTCGCGCTGAAGGTGGCCGACCGCTACCACGTCCTGGAGTCCGGCCGGGTCACCTCCGCGGGGGAGGGCGGCGGCGAGGCCGAGCACGATGTCCGGGCGGCGCTGGCCGTGTAGAAGGCTGATCGACTCCGTTTCGCCGTAGTGGCGGTGTTCGGCCGGGGCTGTCACCGCCATCGCGTCGAAACGGCGGACATCCACTTCCGCTGTCGACCACTACCGCATAAGGTGACCCGTGGAAGCGCTCCCACGGTCTGTCGGGCAGGGCCGTTGTGTCGACGTTCCTCGTCACCCACCACAGAGGAAGTCGCATGTCCGCACGGAGAAAACTCCAGGCCCTGGCCACCACGGCCGTGGTGCTGCTGGGCCTGGCCGCCGCCACCCCCGCCGCCTCGGCGGCCCCCACGG
The DNA here is from genome assembly GCF_035920385.1 of Micromonospora sp. NBC_01739. Lineage (GTDB taxonomy): Bacteria > Actinomycetota > Actinomycetes > Mycobacteriales > Micromonosporaceae > Micromonospora. Next base: position 1,388,697 of record NZ_CP109151.1, read on the forward strand.
CCGGCACCGCGAGCGCCGCCGCCCCCGCCAACGACTGGCTGCGCACCGACGGCAACAAGATCGTCGATGAGGACGGCAACCAGGTCTGGCTGACCGGGGCCAACTGGTTCGGTTTCAACGCCACCGAACGGGTCTTCCACGGCCTGTGGTCGGCCAACATCGAGAACATCACCCGCCAGATGGCCCAGCGCGGCATCAACATCGTCCGGGTGCCCATCTCCACCCAGTTGCTGCTGGAGTGGAAGGCCGGCCAGGCGATCCGGCCGAACGTCAACACCTACGTCAACCCGGAGCTGGAGGGCATGAACAACCTCCAGGTCTTCGACTACTGGCTGCAACTGTGCGAGAAGTACGGCCTGAAGGTCATGCTCGACGTACACAGCGCCGAGGCCGACAACTCCGGGCACACCTACCCGGTGTGGTGGAAGGGCACCATCACCTCGGAGCTGTTCTACCAGGGCTGGGAATGGGTCACCGCCCGCTACCGCACCAACGACACCATCGTCGCGATGGACATCAAGAACGAGCCGCACGGCACCCCCAACGACCCGCAGCGGGCCAAATGGGACTCCAGCACCGACCAGGACAACTTCAAGTACGCCTGCGAGACCGCCGGCAAGCGGATCCTGGCCATCAACCCGAACCTGCTGATCCTCTGCGAGGGCATCGAGGTCTACCCCCGTCCCGGGGCCACCTGGAACTCGCCGAACACCAACCCGGACCGCAGCCCCAACTACTTCTACAACTGGTGGGGCGGCAACCTGCGCGGGGTCGCCGAGCACCCGGTCGACCTGGGCGCCCACCAGGACCAGCTGGTCTACTCCCCGCACGACTACGGACCGCTGGTGTTCGAGCAGCCCTGGTTCGCCGGTGACTTCGACCGGGAGTCGCTGACCAACGACGTGTGGCGGCCGAACTGGTTCTACATCCACGAGCAGAACATCGCCCCGCTGCTGGTCGGCGAGTGGGGTGGACGGCTGGGTCAGGACGCCCGGCAGGACCGCTGGATGGCCGCGCTGCGCGACCTGATGGTCGACAACGGCATCCACCACACCTTCTGGTGCCTCAACCCCAACTCCGGTGACACCGGGGGTCTGCTGCTCGACGACTGGAACAGCTGGGACGAGACGAAGTACAACCAGATGCTCAAGCCCGCGCTGTGGCAGCACAACGGCAAGTTCGTCGGCCTGGACCACCAGGTGCGCCTGGGTGGCGCCAACTCCACCACCGGCATCAGCCTGGCCGAGCGGTACGCGGACGGCCCCGACCCGGTGGACACCACCGCGCCGACCGCGCCGGGCCAGCCCACGGCCACCGAGGTGACCGCCACCGCCGCCACGCTGAGCTGGGCCGCCTCCACCGACAACGTGGGCGTCACCGCCTACGAGGTGCTGCGGACCACCAGCGGCTCCGGTGGGGCCGGCGTGGTCACGGTCTCCGGCACCAGCTACCGCGCCACCAACCTGACCGCCTCGACCAGCTACACCTTCACGGTACGGGCCCGGGACGCGGCCGGTAACGTCTCGGCGGCCTCGCCCCCGCTGACCCTGACCACACCGGCCGACAACGGCGGTGGTGGTGACCAGGGCTGCGCCGCGACCTACCGGGTGGTCAACTCCTGGCAGGGTGGCTACCAGGCGGAGGTGACCGTACGCAACCCCGGCACCACGGCGATCAACGGCTGGACGGTCAGCTGGACCGCCCCGGCCGGCACCACCATCTCGTCGCTGTGGAACGGGCGGTTGACCACCTCCGGCACCTCGGTGACGGTGCGCAACGAGCCCTACAACGGCCAACTGGCCGCCTCGGCCAGCACCACCTTCGGGCTGACCGGCAGCGGATCGGGCGTGCCGAGCGCGCTCACCTGCGCGGCGTCCTGACCCGGTGAGCCGGGACCTCTGCCCCACCCGCCCCCGGGTGGGGCAGAGGCCGTCCGGAAAAGCGGTCCTCCCGGACGGCCCCGCGCGGCCCGGGCCTGGGTGGGCCGCGTCTAGGCCAGCCGGATGGCGTCACCGTCGACGGTGACGTTAGCGGCCGGCAGTGGAGCCCGGGCCGGTCCACTGCGTACGGAACCGTCGGCGATGTCGAACACGCTGTTGTGACAGGCGCAGGTGATGACGCCGCCGTCGACCGAGGTGACCGTGCAGCCCTGGTGGGTGCAGGTGGCCGAGAAGGCCTTGATGTCGCCCTCGGTGGGCTGGGTGACCACCACCCCGGCCGAGGCGAAGATCGCACCTCCGCCGACCGGGATGTCGGCGAGGGTGGCCAACGCCGGGGGAGCCGGGCTGTCGTCCGGGGCACCGGATCCGGAAGGGTCGGCGCTGCCCCCGGGAGCGGTACTGCCCCCGGGAGCGGCGACCGGTGGCGGGGCCGCCGCCGGCTGGCCGTACGTCGCGCAGCCGGTCAGTGCGGCCACTCCCGCCGCGCCGGTGCCGGCCAGCAACGCCCGTCGCGACCGGCAGCAGCCGGCCTGATCGTGGTTCATCTCTGCCTTTCGAAGATCAGAACTGGATGCCGAAGGTGGTGAAGTACCACACCGACGAGGTCAGGAAGATGCCGATCAGGGCGACGAAGACCACCCCGCCGACCACCGGCAGCACCCAACCGGCCAGGCCGCGTTTGGGCAGGGTGAGCATCTTGGTGGCGAACGCACCGAAGAAGAAGCAACCCAGCAGGGAGTGCATCAGGGTACGGGTGTCGTAGCCGTCGAAGCCGAGGGCGTACAGGCAGTGCACCGCGACCGGTACGGTCAGCAGGAAGGCGATCCGCCCCGACCAGCGGTGCGCGGCGCCGGCCCAGGAGGGGGAGAACCCGCCGAGCCGGCCCCACATGGACAACGCCGACAGTAGTTGGATCACCGCGAAGAAGGCCGCCCCGGTGCCCAGCCACACCTTCACCGTCAGGGGTGAGGAGAAGCCGGCCACGTTGACCGCGATGCCGGTCGGGGTGTGGGTGCGGCCGTAGACCCCCAGGGCCACCGCCACCCCCGCTCCGACCACGATCGGCACCACCATGGAGGGACGTCGTCGGGACTCGCTCGGCGGCGGGCCGAATTCGCGGATCACCTCGATGTCGGGTGCCGGCGGGCGGCGGGGCACCGTACGCACATTTCCCTGACGGTGCTGGGACATCACCGCCCTCCGGGGATTACCGGCTCGGCGACGATGGTCACGTCGTTGACCACGGTGCTGAAGAAGGCCGGGTCCAGCGGTGGGGCAGGGATCGGCTTGCCGTTCCAGGTGACGATGCCGATCTGGGTACCGTCCGGCAACATGATCCAGCCGCCGTCGATGCCGGCCTTGCGGCCCTCCTCGGTCACCCGGTAGATCGCCGGGGCGGTGCCCTCGCCGGACTTGACGACCGGCTCGTCGGCCTCCTCGTCGGCCTTCTTGTCGTCCGGCCGGGCGGTGAACTTCCAGCGCCGAACCCCGACGATCATCTCGCCGCTGGCGCTGTCACCGCGGATGATGCCGGTCAGCTTGGCGTCCTTGCCGGTCAACTCGATCTTGCCGTCGCGGACCGTGCCCGACAGCCACAGCTCCATGCTGCGGCCGTCGCACACGTACGCCTCGGCCTTGCCGCCCTTGACGGTGATGGCGATCGTGGCGCCGTTCTCCAGCTGGCCGATCCAGTTCTGCTCGACCGAGGGGGCCTCGGTGTCCTCCGGCGACTCCTCCGGCCCGTCCGGCGGCTGGATGTTGGCCGGTCGGCTGCTGTCCGGGTCGGGTTGTTCCTCCTCCACCGGGGCCTCGTCGTCGACGTCCACCTCGTCCTGCGGCGGTACGGCGACAGCCGACGGGGCGCTGTCGGCGCTCGGTTGGGTGCGCGGCGGTGATGCCTGCGCACTCATCGTGAACAGCACGGCAGCCGTCACCGCCCCCGACAGGAGGGTGAGCAACGGGGTCAGGCGCTTCATGGGCCACTCCCTTCGCCATCAGGTACGGCAACGGAAGTGGATCGGTTCAACACCGGCCGGGAAAGGTTCCCACCGATGCCGGAGTGCTCAGACGGTGATCCGGGTGACCGGTCGGCGGGCGGGGGCTTTGCGGGGCCCGGCGGAGCGGGCCCGCACGGCCTCGGCCGGGGTCACGTCGACCCGTACCACCTCGCCCACGGCGGGATCCTGGGCACGGAGCTGGGTCAGGGCCTCGTCCAGGCTGGCGAAGATCGGGAAGACCCCGTCGAGCTTCATCGTGTGCAGCACCGTACGGATGAAGCGGGACGGGGCGGCCAGGCAGAGGCGCTGGCCCCGCTCGCGTACCTCCCGGTGGGCGCGGACCAGCAGACCCAGCCCGACCGAGTCGATGACCTGCACCCGGGCCAGGTCCACCACGACTGTCCCGGCCAGGCCGACGGCCGCACGCAGCGCGGCCCGCAGTTCCTCGGCGGCCTCGGCGCTCAGGGCAGCCGCCCCGGTGAGCACGGCCACCTCCTGGCCGTTGCCGGCACCGGACTCGGGCCCGCCACCCGGTGGCAGGGTGCTGCACCGGGGGCAGCGGTGCGGACCGGTGGCGAACGGGGAGCCACTCCAACCGTGATCGGAGACCAGGGTCCAGACGACCTCGGCATCGGGCAGCACGGCGGCCATACCGGTGGTGGTGTCGCCGCACATGTCGCAGATCAGGGTCATCAGGTTGTCGTCCGGTACGACGGTCATCCTGTTTCCTCTCCGGTACTGGCGGTGCGAGGGGACGGGACAGGGATCTCGGTGCCTTCGGCGGTGGGGCGGATCCGGTGCGGGGCTCAGCGGGAGTCTGAGTGTTCCTTGCTTGCGGTGGCAAGCACGATCACCACGCCGGCCGTGGCCAGACCGGCCTGGCCGATCAGGCCCAGCAGGGTGAGCCCACGGAACCCGAGGAGCCAGGCGCTGATGGCGCCGAGCAACGCGGCAGCGGCACCGATGGTCATGGTGAGCCAGACCGGGACGTTGGACCGGCCGGGAACGATGAACCGGCCGAGCACACCGGCGGCGAGGCCGACGGCGACGGCTGCGACGATCCCGGGGACGGTCATGCTGCTCCTAGTCCTGGCAGTGGCGGGGTCCGCCGGCTCAGTTCCGCGCGGTGACGGCCGCCCGGCCGTACACCCTCGGATGACCGGTGGCATCCACGGCCGGGTCGCCGGACCCGGCCCCAGGGGCGGCGGTCACGGCAGAGGCCGGCCCGCCGTCGGTGTGCACCGACAGGATCTGGTGCAGCCGGGCGGTCTGGAGGATGCGGGTGATGCGGGGGTTGGGATCGCGTATCGACAGCACCCCACCGGTGCGGACCAGTCGGCGGTGTACGTCGAGCAGCAACCCGATGCCGGCCGCGTCGATGTGTCGACAGCCGGAGAAGTCCACGATCACCTGCTGGGGTTGCAGGGCCAGCAGTCGGTCGAACACCGCGCCGGTCTCCGGCAGGCAGGCCAGGTCGAACTCCGTGATGGCCACCTCCACCAGCGGCACGGTGCACTCGGGGCGTCGTGGCGTGGTCACGTCGCTGCCCCCTCTCCGGCGCTCCCCAGGTTGGTCTCACCCTGCCCAGCGGGGTTGGCGGGCATTGCGCGGACGTATGACAGTTGCGTGACAAAACACCCTGGCGGGGGTGGTGGTTGGTCGGTCGGCGAGGGCTTGGGGATGATTCCCGGTATGACAGCGGTACTGGTGATCGAGGACGACGACCGCATCCGGCTGGCTCTGCTGCTCGCTCTGGAGGACGAGGGCTACCAGGCGCAGGGTGCGGCCACCGCCGAGGAGGGGCTGCGGGTGCAGCGCCGGACCCCGGCCGACTACGTCCTGGTCGACCTGATGCTGCCCGGAATCGACGGCTTCGAGTGCATCCGTCAGATGCGGCGCGACGACGACGTGCCGATCGTGGTGGTCAGCGCCCGGGACGACACCCACGACATCGTCGCCGCCCTCGAGGCCGGCGCCGACGACTACGTGGTCAAACCGGTGGCGATCAAGGAGTTGACGGCCCGGCTGCGGGCCCTGCGGCGGCGGGCCCGCACGGTGAGCCCGGTGGAGGAGCCGGTGCCGGTGCTGGTCTTCGGCGAGCTGGAGGTCAGCCCCGAGGCCGGGGAGGTCCGCCGGGCGGGTGAGCCGGTGGCGGTCACCCGTACCGAGTTCCGGCTGCTCTGCGAGCTGGCCGAGCACGCCGGGCGGGTGCTGTCCCGGCAGCAGCTGCTCAGCCGGGTCTGGGGGTACGACAGCGGGGACGAGCGGCTGGTCGACGTGCACGTCGGCCGACTGCGCCAGAAGATCGAAGCCGACCCGGCCAACCCCAAACACCTGGTCACCCTGCGCGGGCTCGGCTACAAGCTGCAACGATGAGACGTCTAGGACTGCGCGCCCGGGTCACCACGGCCTTCGCCGTCGGTGCCCTGCTGCTGTCGGCCTCGATGGCCCTGGTCTCCTACGAGCTGACCCGCCGTACCCTGCTCGACGAGCGGGAACGCGCCGTGCTGCGGGCGGCCTACTACGACGCGGCCGTGGTCCGGGCCGGACTCGACACCGACAACCCGGATGCCGGAGAGGCCCTGCGGACCCTGGACACCGGCACCAGCCGGCGGGCGGTGCTGCATCTCAACGGCGACTGGTACGGCCGGGCCGCCGACAACGGCCTGACCGCCGCGATCCCCGGGCGACTGCGGGAACTGGTCAGCGCGGGGGAGCCGGCCGTGCAGCGCATCCGCGTCGACGACCAGCCGGTCCTGCTGGTCGGGGTGCCGTTGTCGGAGTCGGCATCGTTCTACGAGATCGCCTCCCTGCGGGAGCTGGAGCAGACCTTCCAGGTCCTGGCGTTGGCGCTGACCGCCGTGGCGATCATGGTGGCCGGCTCCGGGGCGGCCCTGGGCTGGTACGCCACCCGACACGGCCTGCGTCCCCTCACTGCGGTCGCCAACGCCGCCGAGCGGATCGCCGCCGGTGACTTCACCACCCGGCTGACACCGGACACCGACCCGGACCTGAACCGGCTGTCGACCTCCTTCAACCGGATGGTCGACGAACTGGCCCAGCGCATCGACCGGGACCGGCGCTTCGCTGCTGATGTCAGCCACGAGCTGCGCTCCCCGTTGCAGACCCTGGCAGCGGCGGCAAGCGTGCTGTCCCGGCGCCGGGACAACCAGGACGAGCGGACCGCCACTGCGGCCCGGCTGGTGGCCGACGAGATCGACCGCTTCCAGCAACTGGTCAACGATCTGCTGGATCTGGCCCGCAGCGACCAGTCGGTGCACCGGCAGCCCGTGGACGTGGCTGAAGTCGCCCGGCAGGCGTGCCGGGACCGGGGACTGCCGGAGACGATCGTGCAGGTGGCTGCGGACACCCCGGCGACCTGGCGGGTCGACCAGCGTCGGGTGGCGCAGGTGCTGACCAACCTGCTCGACAACGCCGAACGCCACGGCGCCGGTGCCGTGGGGGTGCAGTTGTCGCGGACGGGCGACACCGGCATCGTCGAGGTCGACGACGAGGGGCCGGGGGTGCCGGTGGAGGACCGGGAGGCCATCTTCGACCGCTTCGTCCGGGGCCGGGCGGCCAACTACCGGGGCGACGGTGACGGCACCGGCCTGGGGCTGGCGCTGGTCGCCCAGCACGCCGCCGCCCACGGGGGCGGAGCCTCGGTCGGGGACCGCCCGGAGGGTGGCGCCCGGTTCCGGGTCACCCTGCCCGGGAGTGTGTCATGACCGGCAACCGGGCCGGATTCGCCGTGGCGGCCCTGCTGCTGGCCCTGGTCGCCGCGTGCGGGGTGCCCGGTGAGGATCGGCCTCGTGCGGTGACCCCGCCCCCCGGCCCGCTGCCGTCCACCGCCACCGCCGCCCCGACCACGGCGGAGACCGGCGCGGTGACCGAGGTGCTCTACTTCTCCCGCGACGACAAGTTGGTGCCGGTGACCCGCCGCATCGACGAGGTGCCCGCGGTCGAGGTGCAGTTGCGGGACCTGCTGGCCGGGCCCACCCAGGCGGAGCGCGACGACGGCCTGACCAACGCGCTGACCGGGGCGTTGAGCAACGCCGAGGTGGAACTCCTCGACCGGCAGGCCCGGGTCACGGTCACCGCCACGGTCGCCGAGACCGGGAGCACCCACGAGATGCTGGCCTACGGGCAGATCGTCTGCACGCTGACCGCCCGCGCCGATGTCAACACGGTGGTCTTCCTGCGTGAAGGTGCCCCGCTGAGCGTCCCCCGGGGAGACCACTCACTGTCACCTGATCCCCTGACCGCCGCCGACTACGCGGCCCTGATCACCCCGCGGTGAGGGTGCCATGACGGATTTCCCCGGCTGTCCGGGGGCGGGCCGGCGTCGTGTCGGCGGGGTGGGCCGGTGCCGCACGCGGACAGCGACGACTCGTATCCTTTCCGCGAGTCGTCGTCGTGGCTGACGAGCAGAGAAAGGGACAAGGTGTGAACGATCAGGCCGAGACGTTGGAGTTCCAGGCCGAGGCCCGTCAGCTGCTTCAGCTGATGGTCCACTCGATCTATTCGAACAAGGACGTGTTCCTCCGCGAACTGATCTCGAACGCCTCCGACGCGCTGGACAAGCTGCGCCTGGCGGCGTTGCGTGACAAGGACCTCGCCGTCGACACCGATGACCTGCACATCACCATCGAGGTCGACCGGGAGGCCCGCACCCTCACCGTGCGGGACAACGGCATCGGGATGACCCGCGAGGAGGTCGTCTCCGTGATCGGGACGATCGCCAAGTCCGGCACCGCCGAGCTGCTGCGCCAACTGCGCGAGGCCCAGGAGGCGGGGGCCTCCCAGGAGCTGATCGGGCAGTTCGGGGTCGGCTTCTACGCGGCGTTCATGGTCGCTGACAAGGTGGAGTTGACCACCCGCCGGGCCGGCGAGAGCGGTGGCACCCGGTGGGAGTCCACCGGGGAGGGCACCTACACCATCGCCGCCCTGGACACCGCGCCCCAGGGCACCGCGGTGACCCTGCACCTCAAGCCGGCCGATGCCGAGGACAACCTGCACGACTACACCGCCGAGTGGACGATCCGCGAGATCGTCAAGCGGTACTCCGACTTCATCGCCCACCCGATCCGGATGACCGTCGAGCGGCCGGGCACCGACGGGGCCGAGGCCACCACCGAGACGGTAACCCTGAACTCGATGAAGGCGCTGTGGGCCCGCCCCAAGGGCGAGGTGGAGCCGGCGGAGTACCACGAGTTCTACAAGCACATCGGCCACGACTGGGCCGACCCGCTGGAAACCATCCACATGCGCGGTGAGGGCACCTTCGAGTACGAGGCGCTGCTGTTCATCCCGTCGCACGCGCCGATCGACCTGTTCTCCCCGCAGGGTCGCCGGGGTGTGCAGTTGTACGTCAAGCGCGTCTTCATCATGGACGACTGCGACGCCCTGATGCCCAACTACCTGCGCTTCGTCAAGGGCGTGGTGGACGCCCACGACCTGTCGCTGAACATCTCCCGGGAGATCCTTCAGCAGGACCGGCAGATCCGGGCCGTACGCCGTCGGCTGGTCAAGAAGGTGTTGGCCACCGTCAAGGACCTCAAGACCGAGCAGCCCGAGCGGTACCGCACCTTCTGGACCGAGTTCGGTGCCGCCGTCAAGGAAGGCCTGATCGACGACACCGACAACCGGGACACTCTGCTGGAGATCCTGTCGGTGGCCTCCACCCACGACCCGGCGGAGCTGACCGACCTGGCCGGCTACGTCAGCCGGATGAAGGAGGGTCAGAGCGACATCTACTACGCCACCGGTGAGAACCGGGCCACCATCGAGAACTCCCCGCACATGGAGGCCTTCCGGGCCAAGGGCTACGAGGTGCTGCTGCTCACCGACCCGGTCGACGAGGTCTGGGTGGAGCGGGTCGGCAGCTACGACGGCAAGACGCTGCGCTCGATCGCCAAGGGCGAGGTGGACCTGGACACCGAGGAGGAGCGTACCGAGGCCGAGGCGGAGCGGGAGCGCCAGCGCACCGAGTACGCCGACCTGCTCACCTGGATGGGCGGGGTGCTGGCCGACTCGGTCCGGGAGGTACGCCTGTCGTCGCGGTTGACCACCTCCCCGGCCTGTGTGGTCGGTGACGCCCACGACCTGACTCCGACCCTGGAGAAGATGTACCGGGCGATGGGTCAGGAACTGCCGAAGGTCAAGCGGATCCTGGAGATCAACCCGGGTCACCCGCTGGTGACCGGGCTGCGCAAGGCGTACGAGCAGGATGGTGCCAACGACTCCCTGGCGGAGACCGCCGAGCTGCTGTACGGCACGGCGTTGCTGGCCGAGGGCGGTGACCTGACGGACCCGTCGAGGTTCGCCCGGATCCTCGCAGACCGCCTGGCCCGCACCCTGTAGCCGCTGGATCGTCTGCGGACTGAGTGTCCGATTCGGGGTCGGGTGGCCACGGTGTGGCGGCACACCCACCCGGCCCCGAATCGGATGGCCCTGCCAGCGGCGATGGACCGCCGCCCTCGACTCGGTCCTGCCTGTGGCACCACACCCACTGTGAACTACGTGTAAGTCAGCTGTCCGTTATAGATCTTTCATCTGCTTCACCCGTCGATTTCTAGCCGACCGGTGAAAAGATCGTCACCAGTCCGCGTCCACAGAGGACCAACAAACGAACCGGGATGCTCCGACGGGCGCGACTTTGCCATCCGCTTGCCCGTTGTCGGCGCCATTGGCACACACGTACGGTTACGACGCCAGCCGCTCGGGTGACCAGTCGGACGAAGTCAGGGCAATCGCAGCTGGGCTGGCGGAATCGAAATCCATGCCATGCAGTAGCGAAAGTTGGGCAATATGAGGCGTTTTGTGGCGGTAATGGCGGTGTTGGCGGTGGCCGCAGCGGGATGTGGGCAGGCAGAGACGTCCAGCTCCCCGGCGTCCACGCCGACCGCATCGACGAGTTCGGCACCCCCCACCGCGGCATCCCCCAGCGCTGCCCCGTCCGCGGCGGCGGCGATCGACACCTCCATCAACGAGGAGCCGGTGGACGGTTCGGACCCCGCTGCCGTGAAGACGGTCGACGTCAAGGCGCAGCCGGCGGCGCAGGTCCCAGCCGCCGCCTCGGGGTACTACAAGCTCAAGACGGTGTTCCGCGGCGAGGACGAGTGCCTGGAAGGCAACCGGATCGACGGCAACTCGACCCTCGCCGGTGCCGCGTTCCAGGACACCTGCCAGGACGTGGACGGGCAGGCGTGGAGTTTCACCAAGCGCCCGGACGGCTACTACACGCTGCGGACGAAGTTCCTCGGCGAGGACAAGTGTCTGGAAGGTAACCAGCGCGCCGGGAAGGTCCTCGGCGGGGCCGCCTTCCTCGACACCTGTCAAGAGGTCACCGGCCAGCAGTGGAAGTTCGTCAAGGCCGGCGACAACCTCTTCCGGCTTCAGACGAAGTTCCGGGAGAAGGAAGGTGAATGCCTGGAAGGCAACCGGCTCGCGCCGGAGTCCGTCCTGAAGGGCGCGGCGTTCATGGACAAGTGCCAGAACGTCACCGGCCAGCTCTGGTACGTCACCGCGATCCCCGCCTGACGCCATTGCCCCGATCGGAGGGGTCCGGACCGCGGTCCGGACCCCTCCGCGCTGTGCTGCCGGCCGGCAACGCAGGGTCCAGGCCGCGCAAGCTGGGCCGTTCAGGTGGGCACGATCCGTCGGGCCTCGGCCGAGACCTCCGCGGGGTACGGCGGGTCGGCGTCGAGGATGCGGTGGGCGATGCCGGTCCGCAGCGCGGCCACCCTGATGCCGCCCGTGCCGTCCGCGACGACGTGGTCGGGGTCGACCTCGGCGAGGGCGGTCACCGCGACCGCATAGATCTCCCGCACGGCATCCTGGGGTGGGTTTTGCAGCGCCATCGTCAGTTCGCCGGAGGTGATCCGGCTGCGCAGGCGGGTGTCCCAGAGGTGGACGAAGGATGCGATGTCGGCGACGAGGGCGAGGTCACCGAGTTGTCGAGCCTCGGCGGTGACCACGGCCAGCCAACGCCAGGGCCGGTCGATGCCGAGGTCGCCGGTCTGGTGGATCAGGCGGACGTTGCGCATCAGTTCATCGAGATCGGCGACGCCCCCGCCGGCCTGGACCACCGCCGTACCGGCCGTGCACATCCGGTCGTCGTCGCCGAGGCCGGCGAGGAAGGCGCTGACCACCTGCCGCGCGGCCGCCAGGTCGCCCGGTGCCAGGGTAGGTGGTGGCGGATACGGCAGTTCTGGCGGTGACTGCTGCGGCAACTGCCGGCGCCGTCTGAAGATGCCCATGTGACCACTCCGTCTCGTTCCGGTCTGCCGTCCACTCGTGGTGGGAACAGGAATTCTGACGGCGGGTGCCCGGCTGGAAACCCACCGTTCTGTCGATTGTCAGTGGATCATCGGCTGCTCCACAGTCGATCTACAGGTGCTACCGTCCCACATGGACGAAGCCGTGCCACCGCACATCGGAGAGCCCAGGTGACCGACGCATCCCCGCTCAGCGCAGCCATCCAGAGCGACATACCCCACTCCGCTCGACTGTGGAACTACCTGCTCGGCGGCAAGGACAACTTCGCCGCCGACCGGGAGGCCGCCCAACAGGTACTGGCCTACATGCCGGAGCTGGTGCAGTCGGCCCGGTTCAACCGTGAGTTCCTCGGCCGGGCGGTGCGACACCTGGTCGGGGAGGCCGGGGTCCGACAGTTCCTCGACATCGGCACCGGGCTGCCCACCGCGAACAACACCCACGAGGTGGCCCAGTCGGTCGCTCCGGAAACGCGGGTCGTCTACGTCGACAACGACCCCATGGTCCTGGTGCACGCCCGTGCCCTGCTCACCAGCGATCCGCGGGGCGCCACGGACTACATCGACGCGGATGTGCGCAAGCCCGACCACATCCTCGCCGAGGCCCGGCGCACCCTGGACTTCACCCGGCCGGTGGCGGTCATGCTGCTGGGCATCCTGAACTTCGTGGTCGACGATGCCGAGGCCAACCGGATCGCCCGGCGGCTGATCGAGGCCCTGCCCGTCGGGGGGTATCTGGTCATCTCCCATCCCACTCGGGAGGTCAACCCCGAGGCGGTGGACCGGGCGATGGAGTCCTGGCGGGCCGGGGGTGGCGCCGAGATGGCCGTGCGTACCCCGGCGGAGATCGCCGGCTTCGTCGAGGGCCTGGAGATCCTCGAACCGGGCCTGGTCACCTGCTCCCAGTGGCGGCCGGACGGCAACGACACCACCCCGGTCTCCGAGTACGCGTTGGTCGCCCGCAAGACCGGCTGAGGCGGCCCTGCGGCTCAGGCTCCGGTCGGTGTCGGCCACGGTGACCGCGTGCCGTCCCGACCGGGTCGGGTCCGGCCCGGCCGGGACAGGCGGCCGGAGGCCAGAGCGGCAGCGGCCAGGCAGACGACGGCGGCCAGGACCAGCGGCATCCGGGCACCCAGCAGTACGGCGGCGGCACCGAGCGGAGTGGCCAGCGCGATCGGCCCGAACATGATCGTGTTGGCGGTCGCGGCGGCGCGACCCAGTAGTTCGCCCGGGCTGTGGGTCTGGACCGCGGTGACGGCTGCGACGAGCGCCCAGGGCAGGCCGACACCGGCCACCACCGAGGCGGCCAGCACCGCCGGCCACCACGGTACGCAGCGACCCAGGCAACTCGTCGCGAACAGGGTCGCACCGACCACGGCCACGGTGGTCGGGTCGAACCGGGTGATCAGCCGGCCGACCACCAGCCCGCCGACGATCGAGCCGGCACCCTGGGCGCTGAGCAGCACCCCGAGAAAGGTCGACGGCAGGCCCAGCTCGACGGTGGCGATCTCGTATCCGGCGGCCGTGGTGAGGGCCTGCATCCCGATCGCGGTAGCGGCCAGGGTCACCGGCCGGCGGATCGACGCCGAGCCGAACAGGACGGCCAGACCGGCGCGGGCGGCGCCACCTCGGCTTCCGGTGACCGGCGGGGTCCGGGTCAGGCGCAACGCCGCGTACCCGACGGCCACCAGCAGCGGCAGGACGGCGGCCAGCAGGGCGACGAGGTGTCCACCCCGCCAGGCGTACAGACCGGCCCCGGCCAGCGGGGCGACGAGCTTGACCCCCTCCTGGGCGCTGGACCGCCAACCGTTGACGTGCCCGAGCGCGGCGGGGGAGAGGGCGGCGGGCAGGATGGCGCTCTCTCCGGCGTCGATGACGACATAGCCGACGCCGTACGCCCCGCAGACGGTGAACAACAGCCACAGCTGAGCGGGTCCGTGCACCGCCAACAGGGTGGGCAGCACGGCGGCCAGGGTCAGGTTCGTCGCGATCAGCAGCCCTCGGCGGGGCATCCGGTCTACCAGGGCGCCCAGCCACGGTCCGGCGAGGGTGGGGGCGTACACGCAGATCCCGGCGAGCGCGGCGAGCCCGCTGGACCCGGTGAGGTCGAGAATCCAGATGCCGGCGACCAGGGCCATCGCGCTGCCGCCGAAGCCGGACAATACGGAGATGGCCACGAGCAGGGCCGCGTTGCGCCGCACCACGCCTCCAGGATTGAGTCGATCTGACTCACAGCCTCGATCCTGAGCCCGGCGGAGGCAAGACTGGCAAGGGGTCGTCAACGAAGCATTGACAGGCCGGTGTGCAGTTCGGCGGTGATGATGCGGACCGCTCCGGGCAGTCCGTGGCCGGCGGCTGTGAGGTCGGCGGCGACATGCCGGGCCAGATCGTGGAGGGCGCCCGGTTCGGCGTACAGGGCGAGCAGGACGGTGTGCCGGGTCAGGTTGGCGCCCGGAAACCTGCCGTCCCACCGGCGGTCCGCCTCGATCCAACGATGCAGTCCGGTGAGCGTGGAGCGCAGCCCGGCGACCTCGCTCGGCCAGCGCCGGTCGGCCACTGCGCGGCGGGCCCGACGGCCGGCGGCAAGCCGCTGACGCCGCTGTTCGGCGGCCTGGCGGCTGCTCAGGCCGAGGGCCTCGGCCACCTGGCGCCAGGTCGCTCCGCCCTGCCGGGCCTGGTCGATGAGGTCCAACTCCTGCTCGTCCAGGCATTGACGGGCTGCCGGGAGGTCGGCCAGCCGGTGCAACGGATCAGGCACCCGTCAACGCTACATTGACAGGCCCCGGACCACGCCGCCGCGACCGGTCGATCACCGCGCGGGCCAGATTGTGCGGCCGACCGGCTCCCACGCCGGGACAGGCAGGAGCTGTCCGTGACACCGCGAGAGGGCAGGCGCTGTCTCGCAGCCCGCCCCTCGTGAGCGGCGCGACTGCGACTGAGGCGTGGCTCAGGCGGCGGCGGAGTCGCCGCGTGACTGCTCGCCCGGCCACGAAGGCAGGGTGTACGGCGCGGGGTAGGTGGTCTGCCGCTCGGGGGTCTGCGTCGAGCCGCCCTGGGCGAGTTTGAGGGCCCGCTGGGCCTGCTCCCAGGGCCGGCAGGGCCACTCCTGTCCGGCGCACAGCAGGTGCTCGCAGCCGCCGTCCTCCGCCGGAGCGTGCGCATCGGCGACATCCAGAGCGAGCCGCCACAGCAGCGGATCGGTAACCTGCTCCGGACGTTCATGGGTGTGACTGGGCCGATTGCC
This sequence comes from Micromonospora sp. NBC_01739, assembly GCF_035920385.1. Taxonomy (GTDB): domain Bacteria; phylum Actinomycetota; class Actinomycetes; order Mycobacteriales; family Micromonosporaceae; genus Micromonospora. The sequence continues at coordinate 1,404,154 of NZ_CP109151.1, forward strand.
GGCATTGTCGGACACGGGTGATCCCCCCTTGCACTCAAGCTTCCTTGCTCTTGCCTCTCCAGTCTGCACGCAGGTCAAACACCTCGCCTTGGACGGTTGGCCGAGGTGGGGGTGATCACCTGTCCATACTTCGGGACGATTGACAGATGACCTTCAGCAGGTGAAAGCTGTCCGCGACCTGATCACTCCTACTGGTCCGGTGTGTGACGCTGCGTAGTCGGTGATGCGGGCGGTGTACACATCGGACGCCTTCGCCGAGGCGACCTGGGGAGTCGTGTGCGGCCGAAGGCAGTTGCCTAACCCCCACCGCACACCGAGAAGGGGCGACAAGCCTCATGTCCGAATTCCGTACCAGTACCCGGTGGCGACGCCGGGTACCCATGGCGGCCGCGCTGGCGGCCGGCGCCGCGGTGCTGCTGCTGGTCAACCCGGCGGCCGCCGTCGTGTCCCAGAACGCCACCACCGGAGTCAGCGAGGTGCCTGAGGACCTCGGCCGGTTGGCCGACGAACAGGCCAACGTGGTCGAGGTGCTGCTGGCCGACAAGGACGAGTTGGATGCGCTGGTGGCCACCGGCGTCGACCTCGACCACCACGTCCACCAGAGCGAGGACGGCATCGTCGTCCACGCAGTGGTGACCGGTAACGAGGTCGCCACTCTGACCGCCGCCGGATTCACCTTCGGCCAGGTGCTGCACACCCCGGCCGACTCCGCAGCGCGGATCGCCGAGCGCGAGGCGACCATCGCCGCCCACCTGGCCGACAACCAGGAGTTCATGCAGGGTGGCGCGGGGATGGCGGCCCGGGCCGCCGCCTCCGACGTCAAGATCATCCGGGCGGATTACTACACCAACGGCACCGACGAGGTGCTGTCGGTGGAGGCGAAGTGGGCGGGCGGCCAGGACGCCAACACCGCCCTCACCGTCTCCCGGGACAGCGGGCCGGGCACCGAGATGGGCTCCGGCGGTACGCAGAACATCAACCGCTTCATGGACGCCGGGGTCTACATGTACCACCGGGGTGCGTCGATCGTGACCAGCCGGCCGGAGTACGTGCAGATCACCAGCCCGACCGGTGACGTGGCGGTGGCCAAGGTCAAGGAGTGGCTGCCGATCTCCGGTGACGCCCCCGAGGGCCCGGGCTACCAGAAGGACTTCGTCAACAGCTACCTGACCCCCACGGAGCTGTACGACCGGATCCACACTCTGGCCGCCCAGTACCCGAGCATCTCCGAGATCGTCGAGCTGCCGCACAAGACCAACGGCTACCGGCGCAAGGCACAGGCCGTGCTCGGCAGCGGCAACGCCAACCGGGTCGGCGTCGACTCGCTGGCCTGGGGCCACGAGGGCGGCAACGACATCTCGGTCGAACTGGTCAACCCCGGTGCCGCCGACTCGGCGCTGACGGTGACCGTCACCGGCAACGACGTGCGGGTCAGCCTGGCCACCGACGCCTCCGGCGCGGTCACCAGCACCGCCGCGCAGGTCGCCGCCGCGCTCAACGCGGAGGCGGGCACCCTGCTCAAGGCGTACACCTATCGGGGTAACGAGGGCGCCGGGGTGGTCGCGCCGGCCGCGCCGACCAAGCTGTCGGACGGCCTCTCCGCCCCGGAGTCGGTCTCCCGTGAGCCGCACTCCGTCTACGCCATCCGGATCGGCAAGCACCGCGACGGCTCCAAGCTCGGCGTCCTGGCCTACGCCCAGGAGCACGCCCGGGAGTGGGTGCCGCCGCTGGTGACCATCGAGACCGCCGAGCGGCTGCTGCGCAACTACGAGCAGGACGCCAACACCCGCGAGCTGATCGACAACCTGGACATCTGGATCGCTCCGTCGGTCAACCCGGACGGCGGGCACTTCTCGTTCTACGACTTCAACTCGCAGCGCAAGAACATGACCAACCACTGCACGCCGGAGACGAACGGGGACTTCCTCGGCCGTAACTCCTGGGGCGTGGACAACAACCGCAACTACACCGAGTACAGCCTCTTCGACGGCTACTCGGGCGCCTCGCACTCCTGCACCAGCGGCTCGTACGCCGGGCCCAGTGAGCTGTCCGAGCCGGAGAACAGGAACGTCGACTGGCTGGCCTCCCGGCCGAACATCAAGTTCTCGATGAACCTGCACTCCTCCGGCAACTACTTCATGTGGTCGCCCGGCTCGTACGCGACCCCGGGCCGGATCTCGGCGCCGCGGCCGACCCTGGCCGAGGAGTCGCTGTTCTGGGGTGCCTCGTCGCGGATCCTGACCGCCATCAAGCGGCACCGCAACCTGGCCGTCACCCCGGCCCGGACCGGTCCGATCGCCGACGTGCTCTACTCGGCGGCCGGCAACTCCGGTGACATGCTCTGGTACAAGTACGGCATCTACGCCTGGAACTTCGAGGTCGGCACGTCCTTCCAGCCGCCGTGGGAATCGGCCAAGGAAGAGACCATGGAGTTCTCCAACGGTCTGGTCGAGATGCTGCGGGTGGCCCGCGACTACGACACCGACACGGCGGCCCCGACCAGCACGATCACCGTCGAGCCGAGCGCCACGGCGGGCATGGTCGACGTCACCTTCGACACCAGCGAGCCGGCGGCGGTCTTCTACACCGTCGACGGCAGCCGGCCCACCCTGGAGTCGACCCTCTACGGCTCGGCCGGCGTGCGTGAGGGCGGGGAGACCCTGACCCTGCCGAACGGCACCACGGTGAACTGGTTCTCGGTGGACTCGAAGGGCAATGTCGAGAACGGCTACGTGCCCGACGGCACCGGCACCAACCACAACACGACGAAGGCCTGGGACCCGGAGGCACTGCGGGTCACGGTGACCACCCAGGTGCGGTGTGTGGCCGGCAAGGCGTACGTCGCGGTGCAGGCGCACAACCAGAACGACGCGGCCGTCAGCATCTCCCTGGAGAGCAGCTACGGCACCAAGGCCGCCGTCAACGTCGCGCCGGGCGCGAGCACCTTCCAGCAGTTCAACACCCGGTCCGGCACGGTCTCGGAGGGCTCCGCCTCGGCGCACGCCACCGGTGCCCTCGGCGGCGAGACGGTGACCACCACGGTCACCAAGGAGTACGCGGCCGTCAACTGCGCCGACCCGCGGCCCGCCCAGTAACTGACAAGCGACGACGGAGAAATTGATGAACACATGGAGCCGTAAGCGGCTGCTGGCCGCCGGTGCGTCCGGTGCCCTGCTGGCCGGGGTGGTGGCGGTGGGTTCGCCCGCCTTCGCCGAGCCGGGTGACGAGGCCGGGGTGGAGGTGACCGTCGAGATCGAGGAGATCCGGGAGCCGGGTGTGCTCGCCATGACGGTCGCCGCCGACTCGGTGACCCTGACCGAGGACGGGTCGACGCTGCTGGTCCGCCAGTTCACCGGCAACCTGCCGACGGTGACGGTCACGGACACCCGCACGCCGGACGAGGTGCCCGAGGGTGCCGCGTGGGCGGTGCTGGGCAGCGCCACCGATTTCGTCGGGGACGCCGACCAGGCCCCGATCGGTGCCGGGCACCTGGGTTGGAAGCCGAAGCTGATCGACGGTGGGGACACCGGCCTGGTCAGCGAGGGTGAAGAGGTCGTCACCGTCCTGGACGAGCCGACTCAGCCGGGTAACAACGTGGGTCTGGTCGACCAGGAACTGCTGGTCTCGACCTTCGACTCGGGTGCGGTGACCCCTGGCGAGTACACCGTCGACGCGGATCTGTTCCTGCGTACTCCGGCGGATGTCGCCGCGGGTGCGTACACCTCGACTCTGACCCTGTCCCTGTTCGAGTAGGAAACCGACGGTGAGGGCCGCCCGCCCCGGGCGGCCCTCACCCCGGTACGGCGACACCCGCCCGCCGGCAGCGGCCGACATCCTGGCCGTTGCCGGCGGGCCCCGGCGCGGCCCGCGAGCGGTGCCCGCCATGATGGGACCGTGAAAATCCTGTCCATCCAGTCCTCGGTCGCCTACGGCTACGTCGGCAACTCGGCCGCCGTGTTCCCGCTGCAACGGCTCGGGCACGAGGTCTGGCCGGTGCTGACGGTGCACTTCTCCAACCACACCGGGTACGGCGCGTGGCGCGGCCCGCTACTGGCCCCGGCCGACGTCGCCGAGGTGATCGCCGGCATCGCCGACCGTGGTGTCCTGGGCGACGCCGACGCGGTCCTCTCCGGCTACCTGGGCGACCCGGCGATGGGGTCGGTGATCCTCGACGCGGTGACGCTGGTCAAGACCGCCAACCCGGACGCCGTCTACTGCTGCGACCCGGTGATGGGGGACGTGGGCCGGGGCATGTTCGTCCGGCCGGGCATCCCGGAGTACCTGCGTGACGTGGTGGTACCCCGAGCCGACATCGTCACCCCTAACCAGTTCGAGTTGGAGTTCCTCGCCGGTCGTCGGACCGACTCGGTGGAGGAACTGCTGGCAGCGGTCGACGTGGTCCGGGCGACCGGACCACGGCACGTCCTGGTGACCAGCGTGCTGCACAGTGCCGTACCGGAGGGGTTGCTGGAGGTGGTGGCGGTCTCCGACGAGGGCGCCTGGGCGGTCACCACCCCCCTGCTGCCGATCTACCCCAACGGCGGCGGTGACGTCACCGCCGCGCTGTACCTGGCGCATCTTCGGACCAGCGGCTCACCGGCCGTCGCGCTGGAGCGGACCACCGCCTCGATCTTCGCCGTGCTGGAGGCGACCATGGCCGCCGGCACCCGGGAACTCCAGTTGATCGCCGCCCAGGAGGCGATCGCCGAGCCCGCGAACCGGTTCCCGGCCCGCCGCCTGCGGTAGCGAGGCCGCTTGCTCAGGCCGGAGGCCACCGCCCCGGGATGGGGAGGTGGCCTCCGGATTGTTCGAGTGGTCCGACCGCCACCGCCGGAGACCAGCCGATTGGTGATCACCTCGGCGGGCCGGTGCGGTGGCGGCCGATCAGGCTAGCGGCAGGAGTTCAGCACGCCCACCACGCCGACACCCGGGTTCTTCAGCGGCAGCTTGGTCGACGAGGCCGGGCAACGCGGCACGGTCACGTCGTAGATGCCGCGGCCGAACGTGGCGGCGGTGAGCTGCCGGCTCGGCTCGTGGTAGCGCAGGTACATCACCGGAGCCTGCGGCAGGTTCTTGCCGAGGTTGGCCCACTCCCCGCCGTTCCAGGCGGAGAGGAAGACACCGACGTCGGTGCCGACCATCAGCAGACCGTCGGCGGTCGGGACGATCGAGTTGACCGGAGCGTCGGGCAGGCCCTGCCCGATGTTGATCCAGTTCCGCCCACCGTCGCGGGTCATCAGCACGTGCGCCCGGTCGCTGCCGGAACGGAAGGCGGAGAAGGTCGCGTACGCGATGTTGGCGTCCTTCGGGTTGACCGCGATCCGGGTCACCCAGGTGCCCGGCAGCTGCGCCGAGTCGACCTCGGTCCAGGTGGCGCCGAGGTCACGGGTCCACCAGACCTTGCCGTCGTCGGTGCCCACGTACAGGGTGTTGCTGTCGCTGGGCGCGACGGCGACCGTGGTGATCGTGCCCCACGGGTAGCCGGACGGGTCGTTCGGGCCACCGTTGGTCAGGTCGGGGCTGATCGGGGTCCAGGTACGACCGTTGTCCGTCGACCGGTTGAGGATGTTGCCGGCGTAGTACATGACGTTCGGGTCGTTCGGGTCGAACAGCAGCGGGGTCAGCCAGTTACGCCGCTGCGAGGTGGTCTGGTTGGCGCCGATCGTCTGCCGCGGGGCGAAACCGCCGTTCTCCGACCGGTAGCAGGAACCGTACTGGCTGCACCCGAAGACGATGTTCGGGTTCTCCGGGTGGATGATGGTCTGCAGACCGTCACCACAGCCGATGGCCTGCCACGGGCCGAGGCGGCCGTTGTAGCCCCGGTTGCAGCCGTTGTCCTGGGCGCCGGCGACCTTCAGGGTCGGGTCGGTCTCCGCCACGTCGACGGTGTAGAACTGGGTGTACCGCTCGTCGGTGGCCTTCACCCAGCCGCCCGCGCCGTTCTGCTCCGAGCGGTAGACACCGCCGTCGTTGCCGAGGTAGACCCGGCCCGGCACCTTCGGGTCCCAGCGCATGACGTGCTGGTCGGCGTGCGGACCGCGCACCGAGGAGAAGCTCTGCGCGCCGTTGGTGGAGCGCATCAGGTTGACACCCATCAGGAACAGGTGGTCGGCGTCGGCCGGGTCGACCCAGATCTTGCCGAACCACCAGCTGAAGGTCGACTGCGAGGCCTGGTTCGCGTTGATCGGCATCTGCGTCCAGCTGTCACCGCCGTTGTCGGAGCGGTAGAACGCCCGGAACGGGCCGATGGCGGTGCCCACGTAGGCGTAGAGGCGCTGCGGGTTGCTCGCCGCGACGGCCAGGCCCCAGCGGCCCTGGTCGGCGTCGGTCGGCAGACCGTTGGTCATCCGCTGCCAGGTCTCACCGCCGTCGTTCGAGCGCCAGAGGCTGGAACCGGGGCCACCGTAGGTGCGCTGGTGCGGCTCGCGCAGGTGGTCCCACATCGCCGCGTACACCCGGTTGGGGTTGCTCGGGTCGATGATCACCTCGGTGGCGCCGGTGGTGCCGTTCAGCGGGGCGAGCACCTGCCGCCAGTTGTCACCGCCGTCCTCGCTGAGGTAGACGCCGCGCTCACCGCCGGGGATGAACAGGTTGCCGCTGGCCGCCGCGAAGATGCGCTTCTCGTTGGTCGGGTCGATGGCGAGCCGGCCGATGGCGTGGCTGTCGGTCAGACCGACCCGCTTCCAGGAGCCCCCGCGGTCGGTGGAGCGGTAGATGCCGTCACCACCGAAGGTGATGGAACCACCGCCGGGCTGGGCCTCACCGGTGCCGGCGAACAGGATACCGTCGCTGGTCATGGCCAGCGCACCGATGGGCTGGGACCAGCTGTCCGGCCAGACCGGGGTGAAGACGTCGCCGGCATCGCTGGACTTCCACACGCCACCGGAGGCGGCGGCGATGAACAGCTGGTCCGGCACCTGCGGGTCGACCACGAGGTCGGGGACCCGGCCACCGATGTTCAGCGGCCCGAAGAAGTCCCACTGCTGGTCGCCGAGCTTGCGGTAGCTGTTCTTGGTCCGCACGGCGAGCTGCTTGGCCTGGCCCCGGGCGTTGGCGTACTGGGTGGCCGACAGGCTGGTGCTGCCGTCACTCAACCGCTGGGCGGTCATCCACTCGTCCGGCACCTCCATCGGGCCGGTAGGCAGGTTGGTGGCCAGCGACGGTTCAACAGCGGGGGGTGGGCTGGACGACGCGGCCAACGCGACCGTGGCGAGCAGCCCGACCACAGCTGTCGCCGCCAGTCCGCGATAGTGCCTCGCGAACGTAAGTTTCATGGGGGTCTCTCCTGATCCGGACGCGAACGGTCCTTACCTGCGCACGCTAGATCGCTGGTCGATGCACGTCACCCAGCAACTGTCGAAGAAACGCCCGGTCCGGATAGGACAGATGTCGAGACGTCACCCGCCGCTGCGGAACTCCGGCAGACCGGCGTCCTCGGAGTCCGGCCCCACCACGACCGTCAGGCTGGAGCCCTCCGCACAGAGCGCCGAGGCACGAAGGTACATCCGCCGCGCCTCGGTCCGGGCCAACACCTCGGTCTCGAAGATCTCGTCCTCGACGCGCAGCACCTCCAGGTCCGTACGCTGCTCGTAGTGCGCGCGAACGTCCAGTGGAGACATCCGCAGGGTCGCCTCCACGGTGGTCAGCACCCCCTGCCGCACGACGTCGGTGACCCGGGAGCCCTCCGGCAGGGCCAGACCCGGTACGTCGGCCTCGACCTCCGGATCGTCCATCGGCACCCGGTCACAACTGGGCAGATTCGCCAACAGGTCGCGTCCACCGCCGGTGGGCGTCGAGGAGCCGTCACCACAGGCGGCCAGCAGGGGGAGGACGACGACGGTGGCGACCAGTACCCGCAATCTCATCGCAGCAGGATGCCAGCTCATCGCAGCACCCGCCAGCGTCGTACGACCAGCAGCAGCACGATGATGATCACGGCAGTGATCAGCATCAACAGGATGGTGACCAGGGAGCCGTAGGCGAAGCCGGAGAACTCGAAGACCTGGTCGAAGATGTACACCGGCAGGTACAGGGTGGCGTTGGCGGGCCGCCCGTCGGTGAGCACGTACGCCGGCACGAAGTTCACCTGGAGGGTGAGGATGATGTCCCGCACCGCCAGCAGCACCAGCACCGGGGCCAGCAGGGGCAGGGTGAGCCGCCGCAACTGTCCGAACGGTCCGCAACCCTCCAACGCCGCCGCCTCGTACAGTCGGCCGTCGAGCAGCCGACGGGCGGCCAGCACCACCACGAACCCCTCACCGATCGGGAAGGCCAACATCAACACCACCCCGATACGGGCCGTGGTGGGGTCGGCCAGCCAGTTGTATCCCTCGTGACCGAACAGCCCCAGAAGTTGGTTCAGCGGCCCGTACAGCGGGTTGAGCACCCACAGGAACAGCACCGCCAGGGCCACGTCGGGGATGACCGTGGGCAGGTAGACCGCGGTGCGGAACCAGCGGCCACCCGGGCGGGGGGCGGCGAGCAGCAGGCCTAGTCCCACCGCGGCGATGAACCGCACCGGTACGGCCAGCGCCACATGGAACAGGGAGGCTTCCAGGCTGTCGAGCAGGAACCGGTCGCCGAACATCCGGCGGATGTTGTCCAGCCCGATGAACTGCGGGTCCCGGGTCAGCCCGGTGTGGTCGGTGAAGGCGTACCCGACGTTGAGCAGGGCCGGCACCGCGACCAGCAGGGCCACCGCGATGGCGTACGGGGCCAGGAAGGCCCAGCCGGTCAGGGGTCGGCGGGGCCGGGTCATCGTCGTCGGCCGGTGGTCGCGTCGAACCGGTGCAGCCGATCGGCGCGCAGCCGCACCTCGTCCCCGGGGGCCACCCCGGGGCGGGGGCCGGTGCGCACGATCAGCCGGGTGCCGTCCGGGCAGCGGGTCGACAGGTTGGCCTCGCTGCCCAGCGACTCCACCGCCTCGACCGTGGCGGTGATCGGTCCGGCGTCGTCGAGGGTCAGGTCCTCCGGCCGTACCCCGATGGTCAGGGTGTCGTCCCCGCCGAGCACCCCGCCGCCGGGTACCAGGTTCATCGGCGGACTGCCGAGGAACCCGGCGACGAAGGTGTCGGCCGGCTCGTCGTACACCTGCTGGGGTGGGCCGACCTGGCGGATCCGCCCCTCGGCCAGCACCACCACCCGGTCGCCCAGGGTCATCGCCTCGTGCTGGTCGTGGGTGACATGGATGGTGGTGGTGCGCAGTTCCCGGTGCAGGGCCAGCAGGTCGGTGCGGGTGGCGAAGCGCAGCGGCCCGTCCAGGCTGGCCAGCGGCTCGTCCAGCAGGTAGACACTGGGGTCGCGCAGCAGGGCCCGGGCCAGGGCCACCCGCTGACGCTGGCCGCCGGACATCTGATCGGGGTAGCGGTCCAGCAGGTCACCGATGCCGAGCCGCTGCGCGGCGGCCTCGGCCCGCTGGACCGCCTCGGCCCGGCGCACCTTGCGCACCCGCAGGCCGAAGGTGAGGTTGTCCAGCACACTCAGGTGCGGAAACAGCGCGTAGTCCTGGAAGACCATGGCCACCGCGCGCCGGGGCGGCGCGATGGTGGCCACGTCGACGTCGTCGACCAGGATCCGGCCGCTGTCCGGCCGGTCCAGTCCGGCGATCAGCCGAAGGATGGTCGACTTACCCGATCCGGAGGGGCCGACCAGGGTGATCAACTCCCCGGCGGCCACCTCCAGGTCCACGCGATCGACGGCCGGCTTTCCGCCGTACGAGCGGGTCAGGGCCTCCAGCCGGATGACGCCCTTCACTTGCCTACCGAGAACAGCGGACGGACCCGGTCCTCCAGTTGGCGCAGCCCGGCTTCGCGGTCGATCCGGCCGTAGAAGACCTCGGCCAGCAGACTGTTGCCCTCCTTCTCCACCCGCGACCAGCTACCGGTGCGGGGGGTGGCCCGCAGGTGCGGCGCCGCGTCGAGGTACACCTGCGAGGAGCGGGGCGGCTTGGCCGGGTCCAGGAAGACGGGGGAGTTGGCCACCTCAAGACGGGACGGCACGGTACGGCCGGACTCGGCCAGGGTGTGCTGCCCGGCGTTGCCCATCGCGTACTCGATGAATCGCCAGGCCGGCCGGTGGTCGTCCAGTCCGGCACTCATGCAGTACGCGTCGCTGTGCAGGATGGAGGCCGGCTGCCCGCCGGGGGCCACCGGCAGCGGCGCGACATCCCAGGTGAAGTCCGTGATGGTGCGCAGGGTGGGCACGGCCACCCGGCTGTTGAGGTACATGCCCAGCGTGCCGCGCATGAACCGGGCCTCGCTGGACTCGCTCTGCTCCTCGGCGTCCGGCGGCACCACACCGTGGCGCAGTTGCAGGTCGAGGAACCAGTCGACGGCCGCCCGGGAGGACGGGTTGTCGGTGAGGGTCAGCCTGCTCGGCTTGTCCGGATCGTCGACCAGCTCACCGCCGTTGGACCAGACGAACGGGGCCAGCCGGGGCAGCGAGGGGTCCACCCCGACCCCGTACCGGCCGTCGCGGGTCAACGCCTTTGCGGCGGCGAGGAAGTCGTCCCAGGTCCAGCCTGCCTTCGGGGCGGGCACCCCGGCGGCGGCGAACAGGTCGGCGTTGTAGTAGACGACGAGCGAGGACAGGTTCTGCGGCAGGCAGGTCAGCTCCTTACCGTCGAACCGGAAGGCGTCCAGGGCCTGCGGGCTGAAGTCGCTCTCCTTGATCGCCTCGCTGGAGTCCAGGTAGGACTGCGCCGGCTCGATCGCCCCCTGGGCGGCGAACTGGCCGTAGCGGCGGTAGTTGAGCAGGAACACGTCCGGCGGCTGGCCCCCGGCGAAGGAGGTGGTCAGCCGCGCCATCAGCTCGTCCTGGCTGGCCACCGGTGACAAGTTGACCGGTACGTCGGGGTTGGCCGCGGTGAAGTCGGCGACCATGGTCCGGTAGCCGGCGATCTCCTCGGCGTCACCGAACAGCACGACGGTGATGCCGGAGTCGTCGGCCTTGTCGTCACCGGAGGAACATCCGGTGACGATCAGCGCCGTCGCCAGCAAGGTGGCGCAGGTGCGCCGCCAGAGGGAGGTCATCGTCTTCCTTTCGAGCGAAGCGCCGCCAGGGGATCGTCGGCCAGCAGGATCCGTTGGGCGAGCAGGAACATCAGGACGCAGGGCGCGGTGGCGATCACGCTGCCGGCCATCAGCAGCGGCCAGTCCGTCGGGTTGAGCAGCAGCAGGAACCGTAGCCCCAGGGGCCAGGTGTAGCGGTCGCCGCTGGTCAGATAGAGCAGGGGGTCGATGAAGTTGGACCAGTGAAAGGTGAAGGCGAGCACCGCCACCGCCAGGGTCGCCGGCTTGACCTGGGGCAGGGCCAGCCGTCGGAAGATGGTCAGCCAGCCGGCACCCTCCAGCCGGGCGGCCTGCAACTGGCTGTCCGGTATGCCGCCGAAGCTCCAGGCGTACAGCAGGATCAGGAAGGGGCTGACGGCCAACGCCGCCGGTGCCAGCAGGGGCAGGTAGGTGTCGACCGCCCCGAAGTGGCGGAACACCTCGAACCGGGTGGCCCACACGGCGGTGACCGGCACCAGCAACACGACCAGCAGGGCCAGCAGGGCCCGGCGGCGGGCGGCCCCGGACAGCAGCCGCAGCCCGAAGCCGGTCAGCGCGGCCACCAGCACGGTCAGCGGTACGGCCATCGCCACCACCAGCGCCGAGTTGGCCAGATACCGCGCCAGCGGCACCAGTTCCGGCAGCCGGGTGTACGCGGCCGTGGTGGGATCGGCCGGCCACAGTTCCAGGGTGCGCGGTGGCGGGGAACCGGCCGGCCGCAGCGACCCGACCACCATGAACCACAGTGGCGCTACGAAGATCACCGCGAAGATGGCGGGCACGACGAACCGCCCGAGCCAACGCCCGACCACCGCGCCACCCCCCTCAACTGCCCCTTGGCCGAACCTAGAGATCAACTGGCCGTCGGTCATCGGGCACCTGTCGGAGATCCCCGCGCCGGGATGCTACGTGTGTCGCAGTCACCTCACTCCTCGGGCCGATGCTGCCCGGTCAACCGGGCCAGCTTGAGTCCCAGGTGCAGACACAGCCGCTCGTCGCCGTCCTTGAGGTCGGTGTCGGCCAGTTCCTCGATGCGTTGCAGTCGGTAGTAGAGGGTGGTGCGGTGCAGCCGCAGCCGGGCGGCCGTGGCATGGGCGTTGCCGGCCTGGTCCAGATACCGCTCCAGGGTGGTCAGCAGGACCTGGCTGCCCGGGGTGGCCAGCAGTCGGGCCAGCCCGGGATGCACGTCGGCCACCGTCAGCTGCTGGTCGCTGAGTCGGGCCAGGGCCCGGTAACTGCCCAGGGCGGACCAGAAGACCACCCGGCCCAGCGCGGGAAGTTGCGCACCGACCCGGGCCGCGTGCAGAGCCTCGACGTACGACTCGGCGGCGTCCGCCAGCCGCGGCCGAATCTGCCCGACCCCGACCACCGTACGTTCCACCGAGCCGAGCGCCCGGGTGACGTGCTGAAGGTCCTCGTCGAGTTGGCGGGCGGCGGTCTCCGGGGCGGGCCGCCCCGCGACCGGCTCGGCCGGCAGCAGCAGCACTCCGTGGTCGTGCCGGATCAGGTGCAGGGCCTCCCTGATCCCGGCGCGTCGGCGGGCGGCCACCAGGGCCTGTTCCAGGGCGATGCGGGCCAGCTCGTCCGGCTGCCGGTGCGCGGGGGCGACCAGCCGGGCCACCAACGCCGTCCGGGGCCCGTCGGCGGCGATCATCCCCGCCTCCAGCAGGGCGCGGGCCGCCTGGTCGCGGGTCTCCGGGCTGTCGGCCAGCAGGGTACGGGCCGCCTCGGTCTCCCGTTGTGCGGCCAGTTCACCGAGCAGGTTCTCCCGGTACAGGGCCAGGGAGAGTTCCTTGAGCAAGCCGGTGGCGGTCAGGTCGACATCGGTCATGGTGCCGTCGGGATCGATGAACCAGACGTAGCCGAGCAGTAGCTCGTGGTGGCGCACCGGTACGCACAGCCGGGGCAACATGCCCAGGTCCGGCCGGGCCGGAGTGCGTACCGGCCCGCGTGCGTCGGCCAGCCCGAGGTCGCGTACCCAGGCGACGACCTCCGGGCTGCTCTGCCGGCGCAGGATCGAGGCCCGGCGGACCTCGTCGGTCAGCCCGTTCTGCTCGCTGTACACGACGACCCGTTGCCGTCGGTCCTCGATCAGTGCGGGACGTCCGGCGTGGGCGGCGACGGCGTCGACGATGCGTTGCAGTTCGCCTCGCACCAGCCCCCCTCTCACGTTTATGGATCCCTGGCGGCGGCAGAAACCGCCCCGCGCACCCCCGCCATGATCGGGATCCTGTCTACACCCGGGATAGGCGTAGGACCAGGCTTCTTCGTTACAGTTATGCGTATCATTCTCGCGTTGGCTGTCACATAGGCTTGTCGTGATGAGCCGACCGCCGACCCGTGCTCCCGGTGACCTTCGGGTTCACCTGCGACGGGCACGCGACCACATGGACCGCCATTACACCCAGCCGCTGGACCTCGCCGCCGTCGCGGCCGTCGCCGGCATCAGCAAGTATCACTTCCATCGGTTGTTCACCATCACGTACGGCCTCTCGCCGGCCGCATACCTGTCACAACGGCGAATCGAGCGGGCCCAGGACCTGTTGCGAGCCACCAATCTCACCGTGACCGAGGCCTGTTACGCGGTCGGCTTCGCCAGCCTGGGCTCGTTCAGCAGCCGGTTCCGGGAACTCGTCGGCGAGTCACCCCGCGAGTTCCAGCGCCGTTGGGCGCAGGCCGGCGCTCCGCGTATTCCGGGCTGTTTCGTGTTCATGTGGGGGTTCGCCGAGCGGCGCGGTGACGCCGCAAGCTAGAAGAAGCCGCCACCGCACCGACGGGGCCTAGCCTGGCCCGCATGATTACGAACGTCTCGCTGACCACCGTCTTCGTCAAGGACATCGACGCCGCCAAGGCCTTCTACACCGAGGTGCTCGGATTCGTCGAGCGCACCGACCTCACCATCGGCGACGGCTCCTACCGCTGGTGCACGGTCGGTCACCCCAGCCAGCCGGAGTTGGAGGTGCACCTCCAACTCCCCGGCCCGCCGCTGTCGCCGGAGGTGGCCGAGATGTTCGGCCGGGCCCGGGACGAGGGCAGTCTCTTCGCCCTCGGTCTGGCCGTCGACGACTGCCGCAAGACCTACGAGGAGCTGCGGGCCAAGGGCGTGGAGTTCCTTCAGGAACCAGCGGATCGCCCGTACGGGGTGGAAGCCGTGGCCCGCGACAACTCCGGCAACTGGCTGGTCCTGGTCGAGCACAAGGAGTTCAGCCCGGCCGACTTCGACTGACCAGCGCACCTGGCCGCCCGCCTCGCCCGACGCTCCATCCCGTCGGGCGGGGCGGGCCGTCACCGGGTCGGCACGGCACGCGGACGGATGTCGACAACGGTAAGTATCAATACCCTGGTAGCCATGCGGGTGTTCGACATGATCGTCGACGAGCGGCACCGGGCAGCCGACCTTCTGGAGGGTCTGACGGCCGAGCAACTCCGCCGGCCGAGCCTCTGCGCGGGCTGGAGGGTGCACGACGTGGCCGCCCACCTCACCACCTACCTGCGCTTCGGCCAACTGAAGATCTACGCCGCGATCGTCACCACCGGGGCCGACTTCGACCGCTTCAACCTCCGGCTGACCCGCCGGGCCGCCCGCCTGCCGATCGAGGAGATCGTGGCGAGGTTGCGGCGGCACGCGACCTCCCGCACCACCATCCCGCGCTCCGGGTACGACCCCGTCCTGACCGACGTGCTGCTGCACGACCTGGACATGCGGGTGCCCCTGAACATCGCCCGCGACACCCCGGAGGAGCGGCTCCGGGTGGCCTTCCGGCACCTGACCGACCAGCCCTCGCCCGGGTACGCGATGGGAGACCGGCTGCGTGGCCTGCGACTGGAGGCCACCGACACCGGTTGGACGTACGGCAGCGGGCCGGTGGTCCGCGGCCGTGCCGAGACCCTGCTGCTCGGCATCGGCGGCCGACCGTGGGCCTTCGACCACCTGGACGGCGAGGGGTTGATCCTGCTGCGGTCGCGGGTGCTCAACCGGACCCGACCGGAGGTGCTCGGGCGCCTGATGGCGCCGCTGCGGGTGCTGGCCAGCCCGCCACCATCCGCCCGACGATCCCGGGAAGCCGGGGCGCCCGAACTGCCCTGAGTGGGGTCGCCGGCGCCCGCCGCAGCCTGGTCGCCGCCTGCGCTCAGACCGTGTTGCGGTAGCCGACGCTGAGGACCCGCCGGGCTGCCTCCTCGTAGAACGTCGGATCACTCGGGGCGAAGGTGCCGAGGCCATCGACATACCGGTTGACCATGCAGAAGGCCGCCGCGATGAGGACGGTGTCGTGGATCTCCTCATCGGTGGCACCCTCGGCGCGGGCCGTCTCGACCAGCTCCGGGGTGACGTCGCGGCCACTACGCTGCACAGCCCCGGCGATGTGCAGCAGGGCACGCAGCTTCGTGCTGACCGGCGCGTTGTCCGGATCGGTGCGAACCTGCTCGACCAGGGGCATGCCCTCGTCGAGCAGTGCGGCGGCGAACGCCGAGTGCGCCGCGCAGCAGTAGGTGCACTGGTTCAGACCGGAGACGTACGCGGCGATCAACTCGCGGTCGGCGGTGGATAGGCTGAGCGGCCCCCGCAACAGGGTCTCGGCCAGTTCCAACATCGGCTTGCCGGTCACCGGCCGGTACTTCAACGGGCCCCGGACCCCGGGGAACTCGTTCTCGTCCACGCCCAGGTCGATGTGTGCCATGACCTCACATCCTGATTCGATCAGCCGATGATATTTCGATGATCGGCACGGGGTCAGCGGTCCAGCACCGGCAGGTAGCCGCGGGTCGCGACCCGTCCGGCCGGGCCCATGTACCACTCCTGGTTGTCAGGTACGAGCGTGCCGAGGCCGTCGACGTACCGGTTGAACATGCAGTACGCCGCGGCGATGAGGACGGTGTCGTGGATTTCCAGGTCGGTGGCGCCTTCGGTGCGGGCGGCCTCGACGAGTTCGGTGGTGACCTCGCGTCCGCTGACCTGGACGGCAGCGGCGATGCGCAGCAGGGCCCGCAGCTTCGCCGAGATCGGTGCGGTGTCCGGGTCGGCGTGCACCTGCTCGACCAGGGGCATGCCCTCGTCGAGTTGCACGGCGGCGAACGCCGAGTGCGCGCCCCGGCAGAACCGGCATTCGTTGCGGCCGGAGACGTACGCGGCGATCAGCTCCCGTTCCCCTGCGGAGAGCGGGTGCGGGCCGCGCAGCAACGCCTCGTTCAGCGCCAGCAGGGGGCGGCCGGTCTCTGGCCGGTAACGGATCAGGCCATGGATGCCCAGGTAGACCTGTTCGTCCTGGCCGAGGTCGATATGCGCCATGACTGGGGTGCTCCGAGTCTGCGGGTAGGCGGGCGGGTTCGATCCAGCGGTGTCGCCAGGCCGTCCTCAGACGACCTGCCGGTAGCCGGTGCGGACGATTCGCTCGGAGGCCTGCACGTACCACCCCGGGTCGGCTGCCGGTACGGTGCCGAGGCCGTCGACGTACCGGTTGAACATGCAGAAGGCCGCGGCGATGAGGACGGTGTCGTGGATTTCCAGGTCGGTGGCGCCTTCGGTGCGGGCGGCCTCGACGAGTTCGGTGGTGACCTCGCGTCCGCTGACCTGGACGGCGGCGGCGATGCGCAGCAGGGCCCGCAGCTTCGCCGAGATCGGCGCGGTGTCCGGGTCGGCACGCACCTGCTCGACCAGGGACATGCCCTCATCGAGTTGGGCCGCCGCGTATGCCGAGTGTGCCGAGCAGCAGTAGGTGCACTCGTTGCGGCCGGAGACGTACGCGGCGATCAACTCGCGTTCGCCCGCAGAGAGCGGGTGTGGGCCGCGCAGCAGCACCTCGACCAGCTCAAGCAACGGTTGGCCGGTCTCCGGTCGGAAGCGCAACGGGCCACGGATGCCGGGGAACTCGGCCTCGGGCACCCCTAGATCGATGTGAGCGATGAGGCACTCTCCTGGATCTCGAAGTCGATCGTTCTCGCCGTGCGGCGATTGAATCTAGTGAATAGATCGTGGCATCTCAAGGGTGTCCGGTGCGTCACCCGACAGCCGCACGCATTCGCCATCCAGGGGTCCGCAGCCGGCAGGCGCAGGACCCCCGGCGCCCTGGACCGGGCCGTCGATCATCCCGTAGCCGACGGGCCGGTCCAGGACGCCGGGGGCCAACCCCCGCTGCCGGATGGCCCCGGAGCACCCGTCCGGCGGACCATGGGCGTGGGTACCGCCTCGGGCCGGGACGGCAGGTGTGGCAACCCCTCGCAGGCCGGTCTCACCTGCTCGTCCAGCGCAGGTGATCGCCTCGGCGGCGATGGTACGGTGACCGGCGTACAAGGCGCGCACAATCGACGTACAACTGGCCAGCCTCGGGCTGAGGTGAATGATGCCGCTCCGCTTCGACCTGCTCGGCCCGTTGTCGGTGGTCCACCATGGTCGGACGCTCGATCTCGGCTCGGTGAAGCAACGGCTGGTGTTGGCCTGTCTGCTGTTCCGGCCGTGCGAGGCGGTCGCCGCGGAGAGACTGGTGGCCGCCCTCTGGGGAGACCAGCCACCGGCCTCGGCCAACGCCAACATCCGCACCTACATCCGCGGGTTGCGGCGAGCCCTCCAGGACGGTGTCGACGACAAGCCGCGAATCGTGACCACCCACGGTGGATACCTGCTCCGAGTCGAACCGGACGAGCGTGACCTGGACCGCTTCGACGCCGCGACCGCCCGGGGACGGGAAGCCCTGACCAACGGCGACCCCGCCCGCGCCGAGGCCGAGTTGGCCGGAGCCTTGGCCCTGTGGCGGGGCCAGGCGCTGGCCGAGCTGCCGCTGGCCCCGCAGCTGTCCCGCTGGGTCGAGCAGTTGGCGGAGCGGCGGCTGCTGGCCGAGGAGGATCATGCCGAGGCGAAACTGGCCCTCGGTGCTCATGCGGAGGCGATCCCCCGGTTGCGGGCCCTGCTCGACCGGTACCCGCTGCGGCAGCGCGCCTGGACGCACCTCATGTCAGCGCTCTACGCCAGCGGTGACGTGGCCGGTGCGCTGGCGGCCTTCCGGCAGGTCCGACGGGCCCTGGCCGAGGAGACCGGGATGGACCCCGGGCCCGAGCTGGTCCGCCTGCACGACGACATCCTGCACCACCGGCGACACCGGAACGGATCGTCGGCTACCGGCGGCCGGGGGGTCACGGCCATGGCCCGGGTCCGCCCGGCCCAACTGCCCTTCGTGCCACCCGGGTTCGTTGGCCGGGAACTCCAGCTGACCCGCCTGGACGCGGCCATCGACGACCGGGTCGATGGGCCGACCACTGTGGTCATCTCCGCGATCTGCGGCATGGCCGGCATCGGTAAGTCCGCGCTGGCGCTGCACTGGGCGCATCGGGTGGCCGACCGGTTCCCCGATGGACAACTCCATGTCAACCTGCGCGGGTACGACGACGGGGAAGTCGTCGCGCCCGCCGACGCACTGCTCGGCTTCCTGGAGGCGCTCGGCGTACCCCTGGCCCGGATACCGAGCAGTCTGGACGCGCGGATCGGCCTCTACCGCAGCCTGCTCGCCTCCCGCCAGATGCTCATCGTGCTCGACAACGCGCGCGACGCCGAGCAGGTGCGACCGCTGTTGCCCGGTACCGGCCGCAGCGTCGTCGTCGTGACCAGTCGGGAGCAACTGCACAGCCTGGTAGCCGCCGAGGGTGCCCGACTGCTGGCCCTCGACGTACTGACCGCCACGGAGTCGACGCACCTGCTGCGCAGCCGGATCGGTGGCGATCGGCTGGACGTCGAACCGGACGCCGTGGCCGACATGATCGAGGCCGCCGGACGCCTGCCCCTGGCCCTGTCGATCGTGGCGGCCCGGGTGGCGACCCGACCCACCTTCACGCTGGAGGCCATCGCCGCGGAACTGCGTCCACCAGAGGCGCGGCTGGAGGTCCTGGCCGACGGCGACGTACGTCGGGTGTTCTCCTGGTCCTACCGGGCCCTGAGTCCCGTCGCCGCCCGCCTGTTCCGCCTGATCGGACTGCATCCGGGACCCGAACTGACCAGCGCCGCCGCGGCCGCGCTGCTGGGCTGCCCCACACCGGCGGTCGGCCCGGTGCTCAAGGAACTGACCCGGCTGCACCTGCTGACCGAGCACCTGACCGACCGATACGCCTGCCACGACCTGCTGCGCTCGTACGCCGCCGAGCTGACCCGGGGAGCTGACCGGAGCGCCGAGCGGCACGAGGCTCGCCACCGCCTGTACGACCACTACCTGCACAGCGCCTATCCGGCGGCCCGACTGGTCCAGCCGCAGTGGACACCCATCACCCCCGTGCCGGTCCTGCCGGACGTCATCCACCTGCCGATGGCCGACCAGGACGCCGCCCTGGACTGGTTCTCCACCGAACGCCGTGTGCTGCTGCGGGTGATCCGGCAGGCCGCCACCACTGGCTTCGAGGCGTACGCCTGGCAGTTGGCCTGGGCGTTGACCACCTTCCTGGCGCCCCGTGGGCTCTGGCACGACCAGTTGGCGGCCCAGCAGACCGCCCTGGCGGCGGCGGAATGCCTCGGCGACCTCAACGCTCAGGCCACGGCCAGTCGACTGCTGGGCCGGGCCGCCGCGCGGCTGGGCCAGCAGGACACCGCCGGCGACCACCTGCAGCGGGCGATCAAGTTGTACGAGCAGC
The DNA here is from genome assembly GCF_035920385.1 of Micromonospora sp. NBC_01739. Taxonomy (GTDB): domain Bacteria; phylum Actinomycetota; class Actinomycetes; order Mycobacteriales; family Micromonosporaceae; genus Micromonospora. Next base: position 1,423,809 of record NZ_CP109151.1, read on the forward strand.
TCGACGACGAGGACGGTCTGGCGCAGACCCTGCACAACTACACCGAGCACTGTTTCGTGCTCGGCCGGGTCGACGAGGCGCTGACCCACGGTCACGAGGCCCTGCGCCTGTACCGGCGGACCGGCAACCGGGCCGGGCAAGGGCGGGCCCTCAACGCGGTCGGGTACATCCACGCCGTTCGCGGTGACCACCTGCAGGCGATCGTCGACTGCACGGCGGCGCTGACCCAGCAGCGGCTCATCGACGACCGCAACGGCCAGGCGGCGACGCTGGACAGCCTGGGCTTCGCCTACCAGGGACTCGGCGATCATGCCCGTGCGGTGTCCTGCTACGAGCAGTCAGTGGAGCTGTTCCACGCCTCCGCGGACCGCTATCACCAGGCGGAGACCCTGGTTCGGCTCGGCGAGGCCCAGGCCGCGATGGGCAAGGCCGAGGCGGCGGCCGAAGCCTGGCGGCTGGCCGCTGCCATCTATGACGACCTGGGTGATCCCACGGTCGATGAGGCCCGCCGCAGACTCGCGGAACTCGGCCAGGCCGCTGCCGGTCGGACGGGCTGAAACCCTCAGACCGCGCTTCGGTCCGGTAGGCGCCGATCATCGGTGGTCTTCATGGGCCGGGTCGGCGGCGTGGCGGGGGAGTTGTCGATCGCCTGGAGCAGGGCGGTGGCCGATCCGGTGAGCCGCCGACCGCGCGGCCACACCGCGCGCAGGTCCCGGCGCAGGGGCAGGTCCTCCACCGGCACGATCACCAGGTGGCCGGTGGCCAGCTCCGTCTCCACGGCGTGCCGGCTCAGTACGGCCGGCGCGGTGCCGGTCATCGCCGCGCCCTTGACGGCGGCGTTCGACCCCAGGGACAGGTGCGGCGGGGCCGGGGCCAGGTCGCGCAGGGCCACCTCCAGGGTCTCCCGGGTGCCCGACCCCTGCTCTCTGACCACCAGCCGGGTACCCGCCAACTCCGTCCTACGCAGCGGGCGACGAAGACGGGCCCAGGGATGCTGGGGCGCCACGACGACGACCAGGTGATCGTGTCCGACGATCCGCTGATCCAGGCCCTCGGGCACACTCGGCCCCTCGATGAACCCGATGTCGACGCTGTCGTCCGTGACCAGCATCCGGGCGACCTCGGTGGAGTTGACCACGGTCAGGCCCACCTGCACATCGGGCTCACGCTGGGCCAGGCTGTGCAACCAGCGGGGGAGCAGGGCCTCGGCGACCGTCATGCTCGCGGCCACCCGCAGCCGTGCCGCCCGCGCGTGACGCATGGCGGTGAGGCTGTTGTGGAACTCGTCGGCGACGGTCAGCAGGCGCAGGGCCCAGGTGACCACGACCTGCCCGTCGTCGGTCAGCATCGAACCGCGCGGGGTGCGGGTCAGCAGCGGCAGCCGTACCTGCCGTTCCAGCGCGGCCAGGCGCTTGCTGGCCGACGGCTGGGACATGCCCATCGTGCGCGCGGCCCGGCCGACACTGCCCAGCTCGGCCACCCGGGCCAGCAGGCGCAACGACACCAGGTCGGGAAGCACACTCATAACCCCAGGCTATGACCTGCACCCCGGTGGACGGCTACTGGAGAGGGCCGGATCACGTGAAGCTGTCCCTATGACGATCAAGGAGGCGACCAGCGTCGTTCCCGCCGCAGGTAGGGGAGGCCCCCGCCTGCTGCCGGGACTGCTCGTCGCCGCCGGCGCGGCCGCCGTCGGACATCTGGTGAATCACCGGTTCGGTGCCGCCAGCCCGCTGGTGGTGGCGATCGTGCTCGGTATCGCGCTGACCGCCTGCGGCGGCAACCGTCCGTGGTTGCAGCCCGGCCTGCGGTTCGCCGCCACCACCCTGCTGCGGATCGGCATCGTGCTGCTCGGCCTGCAACTGGTCCTGGCAGATGTCGTCGACCTGGGGGTCGGGCCGATACTCGTGGTGGTGCTGGGGGTGGCCGCCAGCTTCCTGGCCACCCGCTGGGCGGGCCGACGCCTCGGCCTCACCCCCGATCGCTCCCTGCTGGTGGCGACCGGGGTGGCCATCTGCGGCGCCTCTGCCGTGGCCGCGATGAACCAGGTCGGTGACGGCGAGGAGGAGGACGTCGTCACCGCGGTAGCGGTAGTGACCGTGCTCGGCACGGTCTCCATGATCGCCCTGCCCGCCCTGGGTGTGCTGTTCGGCCTCGACGAGGTGCTGCTCGGCCTGTGGGTGGGGGCGAGCGTGCACGAGGTGGGCCAGGTCGTCGCGGTCGGCGGCGCGGTCGGTGCCACGGCCCTGTCGGCGGCCGTCGTCGTCAAACTGTTCCGGGTGCTGCTGCTCGCCCCACTCGTCGCCCTGGTGGCCCTGGTCCGCCGATCCGGCACCAGGACCACCCACGGGGTACGCAAGCCCCCGCTGTTGCCCTGGTTCGTGGTCGGCTTCGTCGCGGCGGCGCTGCTGCGGAGCACCGGCTGGCTGCCGACCGGCCTGGTGGACCTGGGATCGTTGGCCGGCACGGTGCTGCTGGCCGCCGCCATGTTCGCCCTCGGCGCCGCGGTAGACCTGCGCGCGGTGGCCCGGGGTGGCCGGCAGGCCGTGACCGCCGGCGCGGTCGGCACCCTGGTCCTGTCCGGCGTCACCCTGGCCGGTCTGACCCTGACCACCTGAGGCCGGATGGGCGGGTACGACCACGCCTGACCCGGGTACGTACCCCCGGCTACCGAGCTGTCAGGACTTTGCGCAGTTCGTGGACGGTGTTGAAGGCAGGGTTGGTGGGTCCTGCAGCGTCCTGCCACAGAAAGTGCCACTCGGAGTCAGCGGCCATGATCCGGTCGAGGGTCCGCGCCGCGAGTGGGGCCAGGTCGTCGGGCAGGTCGAGCCGACCACCGTCGAGCAGGAAGTCCGGTGCGTACGAGGAGGTGATCGCCGGCCCGCCGGGCTGCTGCGCGGCCACGATCGCGGCTGCGGCGATCGCCGCGCAGGCGACATCGGCGTCTAGGTAGCCCTCCTCACCGGCGGCCCGGCTCAGCGCCTCGCGGACCATCATCGGACGCTTGGCCACGTCGGCGTCGTCGAGAGCACCACACCAGTCAGCGGCGGTGTCGTTGTCGAATGGTCCGCTGTCCCACGTCCCCATGCCATCTCCCAAGATCGGTTGGGTGGCATTCTCACATCGACCGCCGACAAGATTCCCCGACCGGGCGGTGGCCGTCGTGCGGCGCGGAGGTGCACCCGGGCCGGATGCGGTTCGTCAGGCGGAGGCGGTGGGCTGACGGGGCAGCGATGAGGTGGCCGCAGTGGCGCGGTAGCCGGCGGACTGGAGGGTGAACAGTTCGGCGTACCGGCCGCCTGCGGCCATGAGCTGGTCGTGGGTGCCGGTCTCCACGAGACGGCCGTGGTGCAGGACGTAGATGCAGTCGGCGTGCCGGACGTTGGCCAGCCGGTGGGTGATCAGGATGGTGATGCCCTGTCCCTGCCGGTCGCGGATGGCCTGGAACAGGGCGTCCTCGGCGCGGGGATCGAGGGCGGATGAGGGTTCGTCCATGATCAGCAGGTCGGCGTCGCGCAGGAAACCCCGGGCGGCGGTGATGCGTTGCCACTGCCCGCCGGAGAGGTCCTGGCCACCGGCGAAGGTGCGGTCGAGCAGGGTCTCGTAGCCGTACGGCAGATCGGTGATCATGTCGTGGGCGACCGCGCGGGCGGCGGCGGTCTCGATGCGGGCCTGTTCCGGGACGGTGGTGATGTCGCCGATGGCGATGTTCGTGGCGGCGGTGAAGGGCCACTTGTGGTACTCCTGGGTGACGACCGCGATGCGGGCTCGCAGGGCGTCGGTGTCCCAGTCGGCCGCCGGGCGGCCGTTGAAGCGGATGGTGCCGCCGGTCGGGGTACGCAGGAGGGCGATCATGGTGGCCAGGGTCGACTTGCCGGAGCCGTTCTCACCGACGAAGGCCACCGTCTGCCCGTCCCGGATGCGCAGGCTCACCCGGTCGACGGCCGCAGTCTCCCGGTCGGGGTAGCGCAGGCTGACCGCCTCCACCACGATCTCCCGCAGCCGGTCCGGTGCCTCCGCACCAGGGGCGGCGGGCGGGGGCAGGTAGTCGGCGGCGCGGGTCATGAAGCCGGTGTAGTCCCGGAAGTGCTGCCCCTCGGTGTAGACCCGGTCGGTCTGGAAGGTGACCACGGACAGGGACCGCTGCGCGGACTGGATGGCGATCACGCAGGTCGCGGCGGCGGCCAGGGGGATCTGCCCGTCGATGAGCAGCAGACCGAGCAGGACGTACACCACGGCGGTCGCGATCCCGCCGATCATCGCCCCGATGGTGGTGGTCGTGGTCACCCGGCGGGCCAGGGCCAGTTGGATGTCGGTCTCGACCCCCATGACCCGGTCGTACTGGTCGAGCAGGAAACCCCGCAGGCCGTAGGAGCGCAGTTCGGGGGCGGAGTCACGCTCGGCCATCAGGCGGTGCAGCAGCCACATCCGTCGCCGCCGCACCGACCCGGCGGCGTAGGTCCGGTAGCGCAGATGCCCGGCCCGCAGCGAGGCCCATCCGCTCGGCACGGTGGCCATCAGCAGAGCCGGCAACAACAGGGGGTGGATCACCACGACGGCGATCGCGACGGCGATCACCCCGGCCAGACCGGCCAGCAGGTTCATCGACGCCTGCACCAGGTCCGTGGTGGAGGCCGAGCCTCGGGTGGCCCGTTCCATGTCGTCGGCGAAGGCGTCCGCGTCGAAGGCCTCCAGCCGTACCGCCGTGGTCATCTCGAACAGCCCCCGTTCGACCTCCCGGTCGACCTTGGGGGTGAGGCCGTTCTGCGCGTACCCCATCGCGGTCGCCATGCTCGCGCGCAGGACGATCACCGCCGCCAGGGCGATCAGGGCCGGTAGCGCCGCGATCACCTTGTCGGGGGTCGGCCCACCGGCGAACAGTTCCACGAGCACCCGTTGTGCCGCGAGCAGCCCGAAGGCCGACATCACCCCGGCCCCGACGGTGGTCACCGCCACGATCGAGGTACGCAGCCGGTCGGCCCGCCAACTCACCACGATGGCGGCCCAGACCAGGCGGGGCAACTCGGAGAAGACCGCGAACAGGCTGGCCTGCGCCCGCGCCCGCACCCCGGTCTCCCACCACAGCTCCCGCAACTCCGGCAGTACGGAATCCTGCCGTGGCGACTCCTGCCTGCGGGCACCATCCTCTGTAATGGACAAGGAACTACCTCCCGGGGTCTGCGGCAGGTGACCGCTACGGTGTCGAACAGATCGGACCTTGGCATTGGGTGACAGGCCAATCTCGCAGAGTAGTTTCCCGCTGTTTCCAATGGCGCCATGCCGCATCGATCCGACACCGGATCCCCGTCAGCAGCGGGGGGCGGCTCCGCTGCGGGCGGTGGGTGTGCAGGCCGGGACGAGGCTCCCAGGCGTACGGTGTGCCTCCGTGGTCGTCGTCTTCATCGCGCTCGTGCTGCTGTCGCTGGCGTGGCCGGTGGTAGCGGGTGGTGCCGCTGTGCTCGTGGTCCTCGCCGGGCTGGCCCTGAGGACCGGCCGGCGGGTGGGCAACGGGTGGACGCGGGCGGGATGGTTGCTGGCCGTCGGCGCGGCGTTGACAGGGCTCGCCGCCTATGGTCATGGGCTGGCGGCGACCACCTTCGGCTTACTCACCGACGCCGACGACCGGTGCGCGCTACGGCAGCCGGAGGGCTACGACCCCCGCCACGGTGCCCCGAGCGGGGGTACGCAGAGCATGTGGCCGCTGCATGACACCACCTGCGGTCCCGACCTGGTACCCGACTACGTCAACCCCCTGGTGGTGGGATCGGCGATGCTGTTCCTGGCGCTCGCGGTGACCCTGACCAGCGTGAGGGTCAGGTCTCGTCGGGCCAGGTACCGGTGCACCGGCGCGGCGACATGAGGGCGATCGGTGTCGCGAACCGACCCCGACCGGGCGGCGTGGCCGTGGTCAGCGGAGGTCGACCTCGACGTGCTCTGCCGCCAGGAGGTCCAGTAACTGATCCAGACTGGTCGCCGGGGCCAGCAGACGTTTGTCATAGCCGGTGACGAGGTGTTCGCGGGCGACAGCCGAATCGTGCCACACCAGCCGGAACGGTGTCCGCGCGCCGAATTCCCCGCTGAGACAGTCGTGGAGCGCGTCGAGGTTCCAGCCGAAGTACCCGCCGGGGCCGTTGATCGCCTCGCCGATCGCGCAGTAGAACCCTTCGATGTCGGTCACGTACCGCCCGTCGAGGTCGTAGGTGGTGCCGGGTGGCCGGTCGGCCGCATCGACCCGGTGGGCGAGCGCCACTCCGGCCCAGTGATCGCGCAGCTCGCGGTCGTAACCAGCCCACATGTTCCTCATTGCGGGCCGCCGGACGCGCCAACCTTCCAGGATGTCGAGGACCCCCAGCGGCAGAGGTTCCCGTGGGTCGCTGTCGACGGTCACGTCGAAGAGTCCGGCACCGAGGCACGACGGCTCGCCCGCGACGACCGTTCCGGAGACCACGGCGCCGCTCACCGGGCGGGCCGAGCCGTCGGCAGCTGTCATGTGCACCTCGGCGCGGATCCGGCGGCGACGCCGGGCGGCCTTGCTCGCGTTGCTGACCGCACCGAGCGCGGTGAGCAGTGGTGCTTCCGGTCGGCAACCGAGCAGCCTGATCTGCGGCACCGGCGGTGCGGCCTGCTCGCGGAACACGCCCGTGACGTCCCGGCAGGCGCCGTAGCGCGTGTCGTCCCGGCCGAGCAGGACGAACCCGGCGACGTCTGGGCGTACCACCGCGTCCGTGCGGTCGTAGAGGTGGACGAACCCGTCGAGTTCGATGTCCCCGGCCCGCGGTCTCGTGCTCGGTCGTTGACCGAGTACGACGACATCCCCGAGATCCTCGCCCCACCAGGACGGCGAACTGCCCGGTGGCCCGGGTGGTGCCGCCAGGCAGATGTCACCCAGCCAGGCACGTTCGGTGCCGAGCGCCTCGACGGGCAGCCGATCCAACAGCTCGGCGAGCGCTCCTTCCGGGGCGCAGCCGACAAGGGTGAACCGCTCCCGCTGCCGGGACGGCAGGTCGACGAACAACCCCTCGATCTCGGCGCACAGTGCCAACGGGATGTCGTCATCGTCGGAGTCGTCGACGCCGATGCCGCCGACCAGCAGCCAGCGTGGAGCGACCGGATGCGCCCAGGCCCACCGCCGCTGCACCGGCGTACGCCCAGCCCCGGAATCGGCGTCCGTCGTCACCTCGCGACCCTATCGCCAGACCATCGTCCACAGGTGCCGGTCCCCATCGAGCAGGGGTGTCCAAAGTCGTGCTGCTCGAACAGTCGGAGAGTTGTGTGAGGATCTTGGGGTGAACAGTGGGCCGGGATGGCTTATCGGCAGCTGGTTGGCGGTGGTCGAGCATCCGGAACTGGTCGACGACGCCCTCGACCGGGACGACCCGTACGCGGGGGTGGCTCTGCTCGCTCTGACGCTGCACCATGAGGATTCCGAGGTGACCCTGCCACGGGTCAAGCGAGGGCTGAGATCCTCCAGCGCGCAAACCCGCGCCAATGCGTTGCAGTCACTGGGCCATCACGCGCGCCTGCACGGCGCGCTCGACGCCGAGTGCGTGCATCTGCTGCGGGTGGCATTGCGCGATCGAACCCTCCTGGGCGGATACACCCTTCGCGCGTACGCCGGCGATGTCGCGAGCGACGTGGGGATGTTCGTACCCCGGGCCGCACTGCCCCGGTGGCTGCGCCGCCGGTTCGCCGGTCCGCTTCAGCCGACGACGACACGACGCTGCGGCGTCAGAGGTCGTAGCCGCCGGAGTCCGGCGGCGGCGCTGTCGGTGAAGCGGGACGGGTTGCCCGTAGAGGGCTCTACGAGCCCTCTACGATCGCAGCGATGATCGCCTGCCATCGTTGATCCGCGCCGGCTGTCTCGACCTGCTCCGGTAGGGGCGGGTAGGTGGGTGGGTAGCCGGCATAGATGAACAGCCGATCGACTAAGCGGTAGTTCGAGGTGCAGCGGGGAGCAACGGCCTCCCAATCCGCGCGTACGGCACCGATCCGTCGCCGATCCTCAAGACGCAGCGCGTGCAGCAGTGCCACCGACCATTCCCGCCATCCAGGGGTGCCGGAGCGGGATCGCGCGATGGAAATGGCCTCGCCGAGTATCGCGGTCACGGCAGGGTCGTCGCCCACCAGGCACACCGCTTTGGCGGCGAGGGACGTTCGCAGCGTCAGCCACATGCCGTGTCGGTCCGTCTTGCTGGCCAATTTGTCGCATTCCGCGACGGTGGTTCGACCGGCGAGGGCTGCCCGCCACAAAGCTGACGCCTCGTTCTCGATGGCGATCCGGTGCTGCCCCAGCGCGTGCAGGTGCCTGGCTCGCGCGGTCGGCCCGGCGATGGCCTCCGACAGATGCCCTCGTTCGAAGGCGAGGTCGCTTCGCAGCCGAGCCGCTGCGGTGTCCTCAGCCGGAGGTGAATGCCGAAGGAGGTATTCCAACTCCTCGTAACGACCGAGCCAGTGCAGGGTCCGCGCGACCTGGTAACGCAGAAGTGAGGAGTCGGGCTCCTCCGCGAGGATCGGCTGGAGGATGACCAGCGCCTTGTCGGCCTCGCCGACTGTCCGATAGTCGTATGCGAGAAACAGGCGAGATGCCCGGGCGATGTCCTTCGGCAACGGGGTGGTGAGGAGGTCCTCGAGGTAGCCGATGCGCTGGCCAGTGCTGCGGTCGCGCCACCCTTCGAAGAACCGGGACAACTGCCCCATCCAGGTGCGGGTGTCCGGGGGTGGGAGCCGTTCGGCCGTCCGGCTCATGCCGGGAAGTTCGGTCAGCGCCTGTCGTAGCCAGGGGGCCTCGATATCGTGCTCGGCGGACAGGCCGGCCGCCAACTGAAGCAGATCAAGCCGGCAGTCGATGTCGCCCAGCACCTCTCCGTGCCGCTGCCGCAGGGTGTCGAGCAACGTGTGCGCGCGGGCGAGGCGGTCCGCGGGAGTCCAAGCCCCCGGGCTGGCGGGCGCCTCGTTGGACAACGCCGAGCGGACCGCGTCATGCAGCCGGTAGGGAAACCTGGGGTGTTCGTCGATACGAACCAGCGATCGGTCGCAGAACCGGCGCGCGTCGCCCTCCAGGCGTCCTGCGGCCGTCGCCACCAGGGCGGCGTCGAAACGGGTGAGCAGGCTTGCGGTACGAGCGATGTCCCTTTCCTCTTCGGGAAGGTCGGCGAAGACCCGGGTCACCAACGCAGGCAGCGATCCTCCGAACGACTTCGGATCCAGAGTCTGCGTGCCGGCGGCTCGGGCGATCGACAACGACAGGTCCAGATACAGCGGCAGGCCGTGGGAGCCGAGTCGGATCCGATCCGTCACCTCCTCGCTGAGAACCGGGTTGCCGCCGGTGCCGGAGGCGCGCTCGAGGTATGTCACGACGTCCACGTCAGACAGGTCTCCGACGAGGTGCTGGCAGGGTTCGGCTCGGGCGGGAATGCACAGCCCGGGCCAGATTTCCGAACCGGTGTAGGGCAGGACGCCGTGCAGTGCTGGAGATGCCCAATCGAGGCTGCGCTGCGAAGTCACCACCCACAGAATGCCGGGGGTCAGGTGCACGATTCTGTTGAACAGGCGTTCCTGGACTCGGTTCCCGCCCTGGATGTACTCGGCGGCATCCGCGAACACCACTGCCACCGGTCGTTCGCCCCGGAGCAGCCGCTCGAGATCCCACGAGAGCAGACCGGCCAGGCTCGACGCGACGCCCTGCGAAGGATTCCGACGCGCTTCGTCGATGATCGCCACGAGCGGATCACATTCCCGCAACATGCGGTCGCGAAGCCGCCGCTGGCGGATTGCGTCGACGATGCGGACCCCGGTACGGACACTCAGCGGCCCGATGCCGAGGCTGACGCCGAGGTCGCCGATGAGGTCGCCGAGGGTGTCGACGATCTGCGTACGGACATCGAGTCCGTTCGCGTTGGTCATCGTGGGCAACGGTGTGCCGGGGCAGGCCAAGGTCCACCACGCGGCCAGCCCGAGGTCGAACGCCGGGAACCTGCGGCCCTCGCCCGCCAAGGTCGCGCGGAGACAGAGCAGAACATCTGCGGCATTGACCACCTTGCTGCCGTGGAAGTCGATCCGAGCAGTACGGATGGGCTGATCGAAGACGGGTGCCTGGCCCCACTCCGCGCTTTCCGGCAACTCTCCCAGCAGCCACCGCTCCAACCGCTTCGACAGGGCGGTCTTACCGATTCCGCCAATCCCGTAGAAGGTCAGTACATTGCGCCGTGTCGGGGTGTCGAGAGTGCCGCTGCCGTCGACGACTCGCTCCAGGTGGCTCAGCACCGCCTCGGCGAAAGCCTTGTGCTCGGGAACCCGGTTGGTGAAGAGGTCGACTGCCTTGTACTGCGGTTCGAAAATCCGATCGAGATCCGTCATAGATTCGACATGTTCCCATCATGCATCGGGCCGGCGTGCAGTGAAGGTAGTCCATCAAGCACGCCAGGTGCGCGTAACCCATTCATCAGCCGTCACTTCCAGTCTGGAACGCCCAGAGTGGTGGAGGATTGGGGCCACGAGGATCGACGATCGGCCACGTCGGGTAGTCGGTGCGGCTGACTGGACGCTGGCCCGCGGCAGGTCTGCTCGCCAACGCGACTGAGTAGGGATGCTCAGTGCGGACACCGTTCGCGGTCTCAGGTGTCGGCCCGGCGGGGTGGTGAGGATCATGGCATGGCCGATCTGCCGCACCGACCCCTCGCTCTGCGTACCGCTGACTCGCCGTTGCCGGGCCTGGCCGCGCGTGGCCGGCAGGCCGTGCTGGCCCCGCTCGGCCGCACGGTCGCCGCGCTGAGCCGGCTCGTCAGCCGGCACCCTGCCGGATGGCGGTGGGTGGCGCGGCGGCACCACCCGGTCCTGGACGGTCTGGCCGCGGCCAACGCCCAGTCCGTCTGCGTACGGGCCGCCCGGCAGGTGCCCGCCTACCGGGCCTTCCTGCGCGCCCGCCCGGCCGGTGCCCGCCACCGGCTGGCGGATTTCCCGGAGACCGACAAGCTCGGCTACGTGGTGGCCCACGACGCGGCCGACCGCTGCTGGGGCGGGCGGTTGCCGACCCGTGGGGTGGTGGTAGACGAGTCGGCCGGTTCGTCCGGGCGGCCGTTCAACTGGCCCCGAGGGGACCGGGAACTGCGGGCGGTGCACCGGGACATCGTCGGCTACACCAAGCTGGTCTTCCCGATGCGCCGACCGTTCGTGATCAACGCGTATTCGATGGGGGCCTGGGCGACCGGGACCACGACCGGTGCCGCGATGGCCCGGATCTCGGTGGTGAAGAACACCGGCCCGGACCTTGGGAAGATCATCGACACCCTCCGCGAGTTCGGTCCGGACTTCGACTACCTGGTGACGGCGTACCCACCGTTTCTGAAGCATCTGCGCGACCGCCTGGACGCCGAGGAGTTTCCCTGGTCGCGGTACCGCATCTTCGCCAGCTGCGGCGGTGAGGGGATGACCGAGGCGCTGCGCGACTATCTGGAGCAGCGGTTCGCGCTGGTCCGGTCGGCGTACGGGGCCTCGGACCTGACCATCGGCATCGGCGCGGAGACCCGGTTCACGGTGTGGCTGCGGCGGCGGCTGCAGAACGACCGGGCGCTGCGGGCCGAGTTGCTCGGCGCCGACGAGCAGCGGCTGCCGATGGTGTTCCAGTACAACCCGTTCGCCACCTACCTGGAGACCAACGAGCACCGGGAACTGGTCTGCACGGTCACCACCGAGGTGCTGCAACCCCGGCTGCGGTACAACATCGGCGACGAGGCTCTGCTCGTGCCGTACCAGCGGATCGTCGAGCTGGCCCACCTCGACCCGGTACGCCGGGCCGAGTTCCGCACGGCCGTCTCCGCCGAGCGGATGACCCTGCCGGTGTTGCTGCTGTTCGGTCGGCGCGACTCCACGGTCTCCTACCTGGGGGCCAACCTCTACCCCCAGGACGTGGAGTACGGCCTCTACACCGGCAATCCGTACGCCGCCGAGATCAACCGCTTCTGCCTGACCCTGGTGGAGGACGCGGCCCTGGAGACCCGACCGGTCATCCACATCGAACTGCGCCGTGCCCTGACCGCCGCGCAACGCGAAGCCCTCGCCATCGCCTGCCGCACCGGGGTACGCCGACACCTCACCTCGGTCTCCCGGGACTTCGCCCAGTCCCTGGTGGAGGACCCGACCGCCGGGGACCTGCGGGTGGAACTGCACGAACCCGGCAGCGGCCCGTTCGCCGGTGAGCAGAAGATCAAGAACGTCTACCTGGTGAGGTGACCGTGCGTACCCGTGACTTCTCCCGCGCCCCGGCGCAGGCCCGCGCCGGCGCGATGTTCATCGGCGCCACCCGCTACTCCAACCCCCTGGTCCTGCTGCGGCTGGCACCGGCCTGGATCCGGATGGTCCGGGACATGCGCCGGATGTCCGGCTACTGCTGGCACACCGTCTACTGGCAGTTCCCGTTGACCCTGGGCACGATCGCCTTCTTCACCGACCGGGAGGCGATGCTGCGCTTCGCCCGCACCCGCGAGCACCGCCGGTTGATGGTCTGGCTGACCGACGGCACCCGTAACGCGACCGCCGGCTTCATCCGGCTCTACACGGCCGCGCCGGACGGATACTCCAACGGCACCTGGCGCGCCGAAGGCCCGCAGATGGGGCACATCGCCACCTTCACCCCCATCGGGGCGGAGACCAGTGGCCCGGCGGTCCTCCGGTGACCGCGACCACCCACCGGTTCGAGCGGGTGACCAGCCGCCGCACCCTGCGGGAGTTCCTCGCCCTCACCGACCGGTTGTACGCCGGTGAACCCCGCTACGTGCCCACTCCACGGCAGCAGATCCGGCGCTGGTGGCGCGACGGCATCTCCCTGTACGTCCTGCGGGACCCCACCGGCACGGTGGTCGGCCGCACCACCCTGCACACCGACACGGCCTTCGACACCAAGCTCGGCCGCCGGTGCCAACTCTTCGGGCTCACCGAGTTCACCGAACCGGCCGCCCGGCCGCTGTTCGACGCGATCACCGCGCACGCCGAACCCGACCGGGACCTGCTGTTCGGCCCGGTGGCGTTGCTACCCAACCAGGCCGGTGGAGTGATCACCTCCGGGTACGCCGACCGGGGCTTCGTCGACAGCGCCTGGAACCCGCCGCACTACGTGACCGCCTACGAGGCGTACGGATTCCACCGCCGTTTCGAGGCCGACACCTGGATCTGCCCGGTGCCCGCCCCGGCGCAACCGAAACCACCGATGCCCACCGAGCCGGACGGCGGACGCCTGGAACTGCACCGAGGTGACCTGCGGCGTCTCGACGACCAGCTCGGCCTGCTGCGCGAGATGCTGAACGCCTCCTTCGCCCAACTGGGCTACTACACCCCGATCTCCGAGCGCCAACTGCGCCGGCAGACCGACGGGCTGGGGTACCTGCTGGACGAGTCGTTGCTGCTCTACCTGACCCGCGACGGCATCCCGGTGGCCTTCGTGCTCTGCGTACCGGACATCAGTGAGTTCCTGGTCGCCGTCCGCGGCAACCTGCACGTGGTCAACCAACTGCGGCTGCTGACCTCCGGCCGCCGCCGCTACCGCCGGGAAGCGGTGCTGATCATCAAGGGGGTCCTCCCGCAGTACCAGGGGCGTGGCTACCAGCGGCTGCTCTCCGCCCACCTGCACCACAACCTGCACACCGCCGGCTACACCACCCTGCGCAGCACCTATGTCGAGCGGGACAACGTGGCATCGGCCGCCCAGTACCGGCGGCTCGGCGGTCGTCCGCTGCACGGCTACACCTTCTATGCCAAGGAGCGATAGGTGGACCTCGACGCTTTCCGCGCCCTCGAACCGCTGTGCTGGCGGGCCCCGAGCGCGCACAACACCCAACCCTGGCGGCTGCGCTACGAGCCCGCCGGGATCCGGGTCGGATGGGAACCGGCCCGTACCCTGCCGGCCGGCGATCCCACCGGCCGTGACCTGCGACTGTCCCTCGGCGCCTTCGTCGAGACCTGCCTGATCGTCGCCGCCGACGCCGACCTGCACCTGAAGTACGTCGCCGATCCCGAGGACCAGTGGGTGGGTTGGCTGCGCCCGACCGAGGACCCCTACCCGACCCCCTTCCGCACCACGGACGTGTGGGAACGCCGTACCGACCGGGGTCGGTTCTCCGCCGGTCCGGACCCGGAGGCGCTCGCGGCGGTGGACCGGGAGGCCCGGCAAACTGGCGGTGAGGTACGGGTGGTGCCGCAGGCCGACCGCCTGGGTGCCCTGCTGCGCACCGCCGACCAGCACCTGTACGCGGACCCGGCGATCACCGCCGAGCTGCGCCGTTGGCTCCGGCTGGATCCCACCCATCCGAACTACCGCATCGACGGGCTGACCGACCGCTGCCTGGCCCTGTCCCGGCCCGCTGCGGTAGGACTACGGGCGGGGCTGGCCGCGTACCCCCTGTTGCGTCCGCTGGGTCTGCCCCGGCTGCTAGCCGCTGCCGACGATCCCCTGGCCCGTGGCGGCACCGTGCTGGCCCTGATCGCCCCCGAGGGGCTGGACCAGGCCGGGCAGGTCGAGTTAGGCCGGGTACTGCTGCGCTGCTGGTTGACCCTGCACACCTCCGGGCTGGCAGCACACCCGCTGAGCCAGCTGATCGACGTCGCGGCCACCCGTACGGCCCTGGGCAGCCTGCTGAAGGTGGCACCGGAGCGGCTGGTGCATGTCACCCGGGTAGGCCGACCCACCCGGCCCGCGCCCCGGTCGGCGCGCCGAATCCCCAGCGACGAACCGGCCTGACCCGTGGGGAGCGGGTGCTACCGCTGTCGGGTGCGGGGATGCTGCTTCGCCGTTCGCTCGTTGCCGTGCTTGTACTGGCCGGTGACGCGGGCCATCAACTCCTGAGGATCATCGACGTCTACATCGGTCAGGAACCGGGCCGCGGCGGCACCGCGCAGCACGACGGCCGGGCGGCCATGATGCCGCACCTCCACGTCCCCGTTCTTGCGGACGCGATAGGTGAATCCTTCAGGGGCGCCGGACATGGCGGCATCTTCGCTTGCCGACGGCCCCGCACACCACCCAATTACGCGGCCGCCGACTGCGTCGTCGTACTCCGGGGCGGGCACGTCTCCGCCGGCGCGGCGGCCATCAGGGTCGACTCTGAAGGCGGGTCTGGCCAAGGCGGGTCGTCAGCCGGAGGCCAGGGCCTGACGGACCGTCTGGGCCACCATCGCGGGTAGCGCCGTTCTGCCTGCCCTCTTCCGGCTCTTCGGTGCCGTCGGCTCCCGGAAGGTCCACCGCGACACCGTCCAGAGCGGTCAAGGCTGGTCAGCATTTCGGAGGTCGTCCGAACAGCCTGGGTGAATCGGCTGTAGGTCCATGTCGGACTTCCGCATCCGAGACGCATTGACATGGAGATTCCAGATACGCCATGTTGGTGGCCCGTAATTGGAGTTCCTGGATCGTGGAGAACAGTTGCCAGGCAATCTGTGGCGGCTGCCGCTGCCCCGGTCAAGGGGTATCTGGGGTTGCTGACGATCTGGCGCTGACGGTTCGAAAAAGGTGATCGCATGGAGTGGGTGTGCGTGGTTGTGGTCATCGGTGCGCTTGTCGCGGGAGTCGTCGCCTACCGCAACCAGCAGGACCGGGGGGATGGTGATCCCGATCATGCGGGGGCGCCTCAGCAGGGGTCGCTACCAGATTATCTTGATATGCCGCTCGATGCCCGGCTGGCCGCTCCGGAGTGGAGTGCCCCGATCGCGTCGGCCGGCTACGACCCGGCGACGGCCGACTTCGTCAGGGTGGTAGGCAGGACCATGGTGAGTTCGCGAGGATTTCGTGCCTCAGACGGTATGCCGTTCGCCTCTCCGAGAACGGGAATCCTGATCGTCCAGGGTGGCAGAGTCGGGATTGCGTTTCCCGACGGCGGGCGCGTCGTCGTGGTGAGCTACGACAACTGGCGCGGGGAGTTGAACGTCGGGAATACCGGCATCTTGAAACTGGTCTGGGACGATCGGTCCCAGGGCATCGTCTTCTCAGCGATAAACGTCGAGACACCCGAGGGCAGCGAGTTTGCCAATGCCCTCGTTCAGTACATTCACACTGTCTAGTGTGCCTTTCATCATCGGCACCGAGCATTCGGCGCCGTGTATGTCAGGGCTGGCATCCAGCGGAGGCACGGTGCGGGGAGCCGGGGGCACGCCGGAGGGGCGTGCCGCCGCGGCCGCACCGCACTGTCAGACCCGGATGTCCAGAGCGCAGAGCTGGGCCGCGCGTACCAGGTGCAGGATCCGGAACCGGGACTGGCCGGCGGTGTACGTGGGGCGTACCAGGCCACGCAGCACCAGGGAGCGGACGGCCCGGCCGCTGTCGGGCAGGCTGTGGCCGGTCAGGGTCATCACCTCGGCCAGGTCGAAGGTCTCTCCCCGTACGCAGAGGGCGTCGAGCAGTTCGCGTTCGGGGGTGGGCAGGGTGGCCAGCCGGCGGTCCAGGGCGTCGCGCAGGTTGATGCCGCCGTCGGGGCCGGCGAGGTGGTGCAGCAGTCCGGCCGGACCGTCGTGCAGGCACTGGTGCAGGGTCGCGATGTCGTAGACGACGAGCCAGGACGCGGCGGCGTGGATGGCCTGGGGTACCCCGTCCAGTCGCCGGCAGATGTCCGCGATCAGCGCGGCCTCCCGGATGTCGGGGTTGACGTCGGGACGGAATCGGCGGGCCCGCTCCATGAAGATCCGGACCGCGGGGACGTCCACGGTGAACGGTTCGCCTTCCGCGGGTACGGCCAGCGGGTTGAGCAGGAAGTGTCGTTCACCGGGTGCCCCCAGGGGGAATGCGGCGGTGACCAGGATCCGTAGGCCCGGGCAGTCGCGCAGCAACTGCCCGATGCGGTGGGCATGAGCGGCCTCGGTCACCCCGTCCAGCACCAGCAGCGGCGGCCGGTCGGCGACGATCTCCATGAAGGCGGCCAACTCGTCCGGCCCGTTCACCGGGGGTGCACCACCCCCGGTGCCGAGCAGTTGATCGGCGGTGGCGCGGACCAGGGTGGAGAGGCGGTCACCGCCGGTCGGGCCGGTGAGGGGGCACCAGAGCACCGGGGTGCGCTCGGCGGTGTGCAACCGGGTGGCCACCTCAAGGGCCAGCCGGGTGCGGCCGACCCCGTCTATCCCGACGATGGTCACCAGCCGTTCGGCGCCGGTGCCGAGTTCGTCGACGATGACGGAGGTCTCGGCCTCCCGCCCCAGTTGTACGTCCACGGCCAGGGGTGGGGACGGCGGGTCGGCCTCGTAGCCGGCCTTCACCGCCCAACTGGTCCGTCCTTCCCCGGCGGCGGACTCCAGATCGGCGCGGGCCCGTGTTCCGAGTCGCAGGCCGTCGGCGATCAGCCGTACGGTGTCCTGCCGTGGTCGGCGGGCCCGGCCCTGTTCGAGGTCGCGGATCGCCCGGACGCTGACGGTGGACAGGTCCGCCAGTTCCCGCTGGGTCAGCCCGATGCGGGTGCGATGCCGGCGGACCAGCGACCCGAACAGCGGCACGTTATCGGCGATCGGCACGTCGATGCTCATCTGTTGTCCCACTCCCTATCACGATTGCGTGGTGACGGGGGTGGCGCGCCAGGAAGCGCCGCCCGGCGGATCTGGGACACCGGGACAACCGCCGTCACGACCCATCGTCCCGATCTCACTATCGGCCGACCATCATGGCGCCAATCGTCAGTGCGGATCTGGGCAGCGCCGTCGCCCCGGCGCGGTGATAGCGGTGATAGCGGCGCGGGTCAGGCGGTGGCGAGCTCCTGCGCCAGCCGCTCCGCCTCCCGCAGTTCCGGGCGCATGCCTCGGGCCCGGAAGGTCTCTGTGGCCTGCTCCAGCAGCCCACCGGCCTCGACGAACTGACCACTGTGGTACGCCAGCCGAGCCAGGTCGAGGCGTACCACGGCGGCGCCCCCCAGGTCGATGATCTTCTCGCGTACGGTCAGGGCCTGGGTGTAGGCCTCCCGGGCCTGGTCGTGGCGTCCGCTGGCCTCGTGGACCTCACCGAGGTTGCGCAGCAGGTGGCCCTCGCCGATGATGTCGCGGCCCCGACGGACCATCTCCAGCACCTTCGACAGCACCTGTTCGGCCTGGGCGTGCTCGCCACGGCACAGCAGCACCTGCCCTGCGCGGCGCAGGGCGTGCGCCTCTCCGTGGGCGTACCCGACGGAACGGAACACCGCCAGGGCCTCGTCGAGCTGCTCCTGGGCCATCGCGGTGTGGCCTCGGCGCATCCACACGTATGCGCTCTGGGTCAACACCGTGGCCCGACCGATCACGTCCCCGACCTGATCGAAGTCCCGGGCCGCCTGCTCGTAGCGCACGAGCGCCCGGTCATCCTCCCCGATCTGCCGGTCCAGCAGGGCGAGATCCCGACGGCACAGGGCCAGGCCGTGCAGATCGTTGAGCTCGTCGAAGATCTCCAGGGCGGCGTCGAGGGACTGCCGGGCCTGGTCCGGTTGCTGTCGGCTCAGGTGCATGGTGCCCAGCGAGGCCAGCACGGCCGCCGTACCCCGGCGGTTGCCGGCCTCCCGGACGGCCTCCAGGGCCCGCCGGTGGGTCCGTTCCCACTGGTCGAAGTAGCCGCGCGCCTCGAAGAGGGTGACCAGGGTGGTCGCCAGGTTCCAGGAGAGTTCGTGCAGACCCATCCGGGCGGCCTGCTCGACGGCCAGGCAGAGGTTGGGCTGCTCGTTGTCCAGCCATTCGAGCGGCTCGGTCAGCAGGTTCTCGACATACCCGGGCGGCGGAGGCCAGCGCAGGCCGTCACCGTGCAGCAGGGTGTAGGCGCCGCCGTAGATGCGGGCGTGGGCCTGCTCGGCGATCGACAGCCAGCCGCCGATCATCCGCTCGGTCGCGGCCAGTTGGACGGCTTCCCCGTCGTGCAGGGTGAGCTGTTCGCGGGCGAACAGGCGGATCACCTCGTGGAACCGGTAGCGGAACTCCCCGGTGCGCTCGATCGCCACCGCGTCCAGCATCTGCACGTCCACCAGGGGTTCCAGCAGGTCGGACGGGAAGGGGCGGTCGTCGTCGAGCAGGGCGCCCGCGATCCAGCCCGGCACGGTCGGCCCCTCCGCCAGGCTGAACAGCCGCAGCAGCCGCCGGTCCGGGCGGTGCAGGCCGTCGTGGGTCAGGGAGAGGCTGGCTCGAATGGTCATCTCGCCGTGGGCCAGTTCGTCGAGCCGGTGCCGCTCGTTGGCCAGCCGGTGCACCATCGAGGCGAGATTCCAGTGCGGCCGGGCGGCCAGCCGCGCGGCCACGATCCGCAAGGCCAGCGGAAGACCGCCGACGGTACGGACCAACGCTATGGCGGCCTCCGGTTCCTGGTTCACCCGATCGGCGCTGATCACCCGGCTCAGCAGTTGCAGGGCCTGGGCCTGGTCGAGCACGTCCAGCTCGACCAGTTGGGCGCCGGGCAGGGCGGTCAGCCGCGACCGGCTGGTGACCAGGACCGCGCAGCTGTTGCTGCCGGGCAGCAGCGGCATGATCTGGGCCTCGTTCGCGGCGTCGTCCAGAACGACGAGCATCCGACGTGCGGCCAGCAGGGTCCGGTACATCTCGGCGCGTTCGTCCGTGCTGTCCGGAATGACCGGGCCGGGTATACCGAGCGCCCGCAGGAACCGGCCGAGGGCGTCCTTCGCGCTGACCGTGTCGGCGCCGACCCCGCGCAAATCGCAGTAGAGCTGGCCGTCGGGGAACCGCTGGGCACCGAGGCGGTGGGCCACATGGGTGGCCAGCGCGCTCTTGCCGATGCCGGGCTTACCGGCGATGACCACGAGCCCCAGTGCCCGCCTCCCGTCGCCGCCGACCAGCGCCGCCTCGATCGTGTGCAGGACCGGCTCGTTGACGACGAAATCCGCCGTGTCGGCGGGGAGCTGGTGCGGGTGCTCCTCGCCGTACGGAGACAGCGGCGCGGTGGGGACGGCGGGGACCCGCGGCGAGGCCGTCACCGGAGCCGGTGTTGCCGGCAGGTGCAGGGCGGGGTCTCGGGTGAGGATGGCGGTCTCCAGCTGGCGCAGCTCCTCGCCCGGCTCCAGCCCCAACTCGTCGTTGAGCAACTGCCGGCCGGAACGGTAGACCTCCAGCGCCTCCGCCTGACGGCCGCAGCGGTGCAGGGTCAGCATCAGCTGCCCGCGCAGCCGCTCGCGCAGCGGATGTTCGTGCAGCAGTTGGTTGATCTCGCCGACCAGTTCGTGGCTGCGCCCGAGGCTCAGTTCCAGCCCCAGGTAGGTCTCGATCGCCGTCAGCCGCTCCTCGTCCAGCCGTAGGCCACGGGTGCGCAGGGTGTCGCTGGGCACCCCGCTGAGACAGGGGCCCCGCCACAGTGCCACGGCGGCGCGCAGGGTCTCGGCCGCCTCGGCCAGTCTGCCCTCCTTGACCAGCACCCGGGAGGCCATCACCTGCCGGTTGAAGACCTGAAGGTCCACCGCGTCGTCGTCGGCCTGCAGCAGGTAGCCGGGGGCGCGGGAGACCACGGAGGCGTTGACTCCGGCTTCGGTGAAGCTCTTGCGCAGGCGGGACACGCAGATCTGGATCTGGGTGCGGGCGGTGTCCGGGGCCTCCTCCGGCCAGACGAGGTCGAGTAACCGGTCGCTGTCGACGAGCCGACCTGCCTCCATGAGCAGGCAGGCGAGGATGATCTCCTGACGCCCCGGGGGGATCCGTACTGCCCGGGTCGGCCCGTCCACCTGTAGGGGACCGAGGACTCGGAAGACGATTCCAGCCTCGGCGGCCGGGCTGGTGAGGGTCAGGTTGCGCATGGTACTCCCAGGCCGACAGCGTGCTTTGTCGGAACAGTGGACTCCATTGGGGACGGATTGTCCAGCAGGCGAAAACGAATGGGACAGTATTCCATGGCTATCGATAGAAATTGCCCGTTTCATTGTATTCCTGCATCTGTGCAGGCTGTTGCCCTACGGAACTGCCGGAAGATGCAACTCCCGCCACCGTGGGCCGCCGCTGTTCGGCGCAGGGGAACCGTCCTGAAAATCTCGGCACGGATAGGCGCGTCGGTGAAGAAAGCGCCGTGATAGGCGGGAGTTGTCCGTCTCGTGGAGATTATCTTCGCCGGCCGCACGCGGGTGGGGGCCAGCTAGCCAGACAAGAGGAGACCACCGGATGACCAGCCATGGAGGTCCACTGAAGTACGGTGCCGCCACCGCGGCCGGGGTCGACCACGTTCGACTGTCGTACCACTATCTGAACACCGGCGACATCGACGGGTTTGGCTCCCTGCTGGACGAGAACGTGCAGGTCCTGCGGCCGGACATGGTGCACGGCAACGGGCGCGACGAGGTGCTGCGTACCCATGCCCGGGTTGCCGGGCCGCCGAGCCACCACCAGATCTACAAGGTGATAGCGGAGGGCGACGGTGTCGCCGTCACCGGCCGGTACACCGATCTGCCGGGTAAGAGCGGTCAGGACTTCGTCGATGTGTTCACCCTGACCGACGAGGGAATGCTGCTGGGCTATCGGCGCTTCTACTATGTCGCGCCGGCCTGACAGAGCAGCGGCCGGGACCCGGGGGCATCAACCCTCGGGTCCCGGCCGCTGCACTGTGCGGTGCACCCACCGGTCGGGTCAGCCGTTGCGGCTCGCGGTGACCAGGAGTTGGTCGGCGGCAGGCTCGGGCTCGGATGCCTCGACCGCCGTGGCCACCGGCTGCGCTGCGGCCGTCGGCGATGCCTCGGCCAGGGCCGGAGCCGGCTCGGCCTCGGGAGCCGGCGACGGGGTGTCGGTGCCGCCCAGGCTCTCCGGCCCGGGGGGCGGCTGGCGCAGCGCCTGCAGCGCCGCCACCGGTGCGGCCAGGGCGACGAAACCGCACACGAACCAGGTGGCGGTCACCCCGATCACCGCGGAGAGCGCGCCGAAGACGACGATCGACACCGGAGTGGTGCCGATGCCGGCCAGCGTCAGCATCGACATCGCCGTTCCCAGCCGGGCGCGAGGGGACGCCTGCTGGTAGACGGTGACGATGGCCGGGCCGTTCAGGCCGGCCATCAGACCGACCAGCGTGCCGACCGCGGCGAGGGTGAACACCGAGTTCATCGCCGCCATCGCCAGGATGCCGAGACCGATGCCGACGCCGGTGACGACCAGGCGCACCATCAGCGGGATGCGGTGGGCGAGCAGGGCACCGGTCAACCCGGCGACGATCGCGCCGCAGCTGAACGCGACCACGACCACGGCCACCGAACCCACCCCCCAGCCCCGCCCGTCGACGATCAGCGGCAGAGCCACCTCGATCGGCCAGCCGAAGGCCATGTCGAGCAGGAACGCGCAGATGAACAGCCAGCGCAGGCGGCCGTACGTGCGCAGCAGGCGGATGCCGTCGCCGGAGCGTCGGAGCATGTTCTCGCCCGGAGTCCGGTCACCACCGGCCATACCGCGGGTGACCACCCACATCGCGGCGAACGAGACCGCGCAGGTGGCCGCCACCACCGCCATCGCCTCCCACAGCTCACCGGTGGCGATCAGCCAGGCGCCGATCGGGGTGCCGATGATCGGCGCGAGCCGGGTGACCAGGGACGACAGTGAGTTCGCCCGGGCCAACTGCTCGCCCTGGGCCAGCCGGGGCATCAGGGTGCTGGCGGCCGGGCTGCCGATGCCCAGCAGCACCCCCTCGATGGCGGCGATCACCACCAGCGGCCAGAACCACGGCGTGGTGAAGACGACCACCGCGCCGGCGGCGAGCAGCACGGCGCGGGCGGAGGTGGTGCGCAACAGGACGAACCGGGCTCCCAGCGTGTCGGCGATGGGGCCGGAGAAGATCAGGGTCAGGGCGCGGGGGACGGTGCCGGCCAGCATCAGGGTAGTGATCGCGCCGACGCCGCCGAGTTGGACCGCGGTCCAGGCCAGGGCGACGAGCAGGACGTAGTCGGCGGTCAGCGACAGGCCCTGGCTGGCGGTCAGGGTGATGACCTTCCGCCACTGGACCGCCGCCTGGACCCCGTCGGGGGCCTGGGACTTCTGCGTGGACGTCATCGGAGTTCCTCACTCTGAATGGGGGTCGCGGGTGGGGGAGCGGACGGATTCGGTGTGTCCGGGCGGTTGCGGTGCCGTGTGGACGGAGGGCGAGGTGGCGGGAGCCGTACGCTCCCGCAGCCGCCGTGCAGGGCGTTCTCGACGGCCCGCCGGGCGGCTAGGCGCTCGGCGGCGGCGTCGGCCGAACCGGGTGCGCTGACCCGCAGAATGCCGCCCAGATCCGAGCGGCCCAGGCGGGCCAGGGCCTCCGCCGCACCGCGTAGCGCCGCTTCATGCCGGGCGGGCACACAGCTCAGGACGGGTATCGCCGAGGGGGTGAAACGCATCCGTGGCACCGCATCCGGCGGGTACGGTCCGCCACCGCCCGACCGTTGGGCGATGCACCGGTCGTCCGGCCCACCACCGCGGCCCCGGCCCGGCCCGGTGGGGCCGGCCGGGCGGCGGCCGGTGGGCTCCGGATGGTGTCTCATGCGGCCCTCCTCGCAACGTGGGGCGGGGACGAGTCCTCGTCTCCGGGTGGTCGGGTCGTCTCGGGTCGCTCCGGTGCTGGGCCGGTCGGTGCCTCGGTGTGGCCGCCGTACGGGTAGGTGTGCCAGTCCCACTCGAACATCCGTAGCCGCGGGGGCCGGTCACCGATGGTGGCCAGGGTGGCTACGAAACCCGGCGGGGCGGGCAGGTCCCGCAGCGACCAGCGCTGCCCGGCGAAGGCGCCGGTGCCCTCGACGGTCCCGGGCACCAGGACGCCGAGGCGCAGCCCGTCCAACAGCCGTCCGCCGCTGGCTTTCACGCACGACTCCTTGCGCGACAGCAACCGGTGATAGGCGGCGTTGCGGGCGGCGTCGTCGGGCTGTCCGGCGACCTCGGCGGCCTCCTCGGGCGGCATGAATCGGGCCGAGAGGGCGTTGGCCTGGACGTCGTCTCTGATCTGTTCGATGTCCACCCCGACCGGGTCGTGCAGGCGGACGGCGAGCAGGGCGTGGCCTCCGGACCGGCTGAGGCTCCACTGCCACCGGCGCCACTCGCCGTCGAAGTACGGCTTGCCGTTGGGGCCCCGGGCCCAGTGCAGCGTGTAGCCGGCGACGTCGAGATAGCTGCCCAGTACCGACCGCACCGCCCCGTGCGCCGCCACGAAGCGGTGGGCCGCCTGCTCGTCGCGCAGCCGGCGCGCGCGACGCAGCTCGCCGGCGTCGAGCAGCGCGGTGAACGGGTCGACGGTCTCGCGTGCGACGTCCAGCACGATGTGCCAGACGTCGGTGCCCGGCGGCACTCCGACGTCGACCCAGACCGGATCACGCGGCGCGGACATCGGAAAGCCGTCCTTGCAGGTAGCCCTCGGCGAGGGTGAGCCGCTGAACGTTGCCGGTGCCTTCCATGAACTCGAAGGCGCGGGCGTCGCGCAGGAGCTTGTCCAGAATCGGGTGCTCCCAACGCGCCCCCGGCCCGAGCAGCCGGACCGCCGTGGTGGTGATCTCCTCGGCGAGGCGGGTGGCACGCAGCTTCGCCGCGGCGGCGAGGGTGCCGTCGCCCGGATTCGCGTCGGCGGATCGGGCGGCGGCCAGCACCAGGGCGCGGGTGCCGGTGAGACGCTGCTCCCAGTCGGTGAGCAGGTGCCGCTCGTCGACCCGGAACTGGCGGCGTTCCGTGACGACCAGGTCGTACGCGGCCTGGGCGACCCCCAGCGCCAGGCAGGACACCACCGGCCGGTAACGGTTGAAGGTGCGGGTGGCCGCCCACATGCCCTGCCGGGTGGCGGAGCGGTGCCGGCCGAGAATGTCGTCCTCGGTGACCGGTACATCGGCCATCCGCAACTCGCTCAGCTGCAACGCGCGTACGCCCCGGGTGGACAGGGGTGCGGCGGTGAACCCGGGCAGGTCGGTGTCGACGAGGACCGCCACCATGCCCAGCGGACCGGCGCCGCGGCGGGCGAAGACGACGCCGATGCGGGACCGTGCGCCGTTGCCGATGTACCGTTTCGTTCCGTTGAGCAGGAAGCCGTCACCGTCGCGGCGAACGGTGGTGCGCATGCCGCCCGGATCGGAGCCGTGCGTCGGCTCGGTCATGGCGAAGAAGGCCCAGGTGGGCTCGGCGGTGACCCGCTCCCAGAACCGTTGCCGCTGGTCGTCGTCGGCGAGGTCCCCGATGACGGACGAGGACATCGACGGGCCGGGCAGGGCGAGCACCGCACCGGCGTCGGCCCGGGCCAACTCCTCCAGCACGACGACCCGCTCGACGCAGCTGTGCAGCAGGACGGGCCGGCCGCCGACCCGCAGCGGCTCCGGGTTGTACTCGGCGGGCAGGCCCGCGAAGGGGCGCCACGGCAGTCCGCAGCCGGGCGACGAGACCGCGAGGTCCGGGTTGCGGTCGCGGTCCAGCGCGGTGGGGCGCAGCAGGTCCGCGTACGCGCGGGCATGTGCCCGCAGATCGGCGAGGAAGTCGGTGTTCATGACGCCTCCATGTCGGTCGGGGGCGGGTAGGTCTCGGCGAGCAGCTCCGACACGTGCAGGTCACCGCCGGGCCCGTCGGTCAGAAAACCGGCGGCACCGAACAGGTGCAGGCAGTTGCGGCCGCTCTCGTCGAGGGCGCGGTGCACCCGGTGCAGATCTGTCCCGTACCCGTCGGTGTTCAGCAGCGCCCGTGCCTCGGCGATCCCGGCGGCGGCCTCGGCGAGGATTCCCCGCACCATCTGCAGGTGCAGGGTGAGGACACCGCCGACGGTCCGGCCACGCAGGTGTTCGGCGGCCTGTTCGAGCAGCCGGGTGGTCAGGCCGAGCCGGATCCAGGCGACACCGGCGGTCCAGGCCGTCGCGGTGTCCGGGTCGGGGCCGCCGCCCGGTACCCGCCAGGCGATCAGCTCTCCGTCGCCGGTGACGACGCGGTCCAGCACCGTCTGGCCGTACGGCTGGGGTCGTGGACCCTGCGGTGTGGCGTACCGGTCGCTGGCGGCGTAGACCGCGGCCGGCAGCAAGGTGTGTCCGCCCGGCCCGACCGGCACGATCCCGGGGCTGGTTTCCGCCTGGAGCGCGCCCAGCGCCGTGACCACCCCTGCGGTGTACGCGAGGCGGTGGTACCGCGCCAGGTCGGTGGCGGCGGCCGGCGTGCTGACGGTGACGGTCATCGGACCAGCTCCCTCACCTTCTGCGGACGGATGGCCAGGTGCGGCATGGCGGGTGACGCGATGTCGCCGGCCGGGTGCCGTGGTGGTTCGGGGCGCGACGCCGGCAGGGTGACGGTGACGGCGCACCGGTACGGCAGCACCGGATCGCGGTCGGCGATCAGCACCCGGCCGCCGTCCGGACGGCTGTCGAGCAGTTCGGCGAGGGCCAGCCACACCCCGGCGCAGGGGTGTCCCGGCTCGGCCCGCCGCACGGGTATCCGGGCTGGCAGGTCGGCCAGAGCGGCACCGGCGACCACCAGGTCGACCTCGCTCGTCAGCGCCCCAGCCGCCCCGGTGCGGGTGACCGTCACCGTCGGCATGTCGAGTCCGATGGTGCCCTCCGGACCGAGCAGCAGGGCCACCGCGACGTCCCGGACGGGCCGGACCGCCGCGTCGTCGGGCGGCAACGTCGACTGTTCCATGATCAGGATCAGGGCTCGGGTGGCCGCGCCGGAGCGCAGGTACTGGTGGGCGATCCGCAGCGCGGTGTACGGGCCCGCCACCCCCTGCTCCGATACTCCGAGCATGATCGGGTCGCCGGGCAGGAGGTGTGACAGGACCGGCCCGGGAAAACTCTGGTGCCGGCAGTCGGGACTGGCGTCCACCGTGATCGCCAGGTCGACGCCGACGAGTTGCGGGCCGAGCTCCTGGACGACCGTACGGACCATGTCGTGGTAGCTGACCATCGGACCGTCGGTCAGCCAGGACAGGTCGGTGAAGTCGCCGTAGAGCGCCTCCATGCGTTCCCGCAGGTTGATCCGGTCGGCCGGGTCGCCCGGGGTCACCGGGTGGGTGAAGGTGCGGGTGACGATGCGTTCCAGCGCCGGCCCGGCCCGTTCACCGGGTTGCCGCAGGGCCGACATGGTCAGCGGCTCTCGGCGAGGAAGGCGGCCAGGGATCCCACCGACTCCAGGTGGGCCTGTTCCAGGCTCTCCGGGTCGACCTGCGTGTCCAGGGCGTCCTCCAGGGTCATCAGCAGGGCGAGGACGCTGGTGGAGTCCAGGTTCAGATCGTCGAAGAGTCGGGTCTCGACGGTGATGTCGGTGAGGTCCTGGCGCAGCACCTCCTCGAGCGCGGTGACGATGACGGTGACGATCTGCTCGTTGCCGGTCTCGACGGTCGTGGCGTTCATTGCGGGCCTGCCTTTCGGGCGTGAGATTGGGGGAGGTGACGCGGTTGGTACGGAAGCGACGCAGGTGGTGCGGAGTCGAGCCGGGGTCAGCGGAAGTCGTGCAGGATCTGCGCGGCGAGCATGCTCTCCACGTCGTCCCGGGTGCGGACCAACCGGGGCTCGCCCTGGTGGATCAGCACCTCGGCCGGGTAGCCGTGGCTGAGGAAGTGCACCGGCGAGGCGGTCGGGCCGTACGCGCCGGAGCGCTCGACCCCGATCACGTCGCCGGGGCGCAGGTCGCCGGGCAATTCGACGGCCTTGCCGATGGTGTCGTTCGGGGTGCAGAGCGGACCGGTGACGTTCCACTTCACCGGCTCGGCGGTGCTGTCCCGGTTGAGCAGCCGCATCGGGAAGTTGCGCTTGACGAAGGAGCCGATGCCGACCGCGGCCATGTGGTGGTTCGTGCCGCCGTCGGCGACCGCGAACCGCTCACCCATCGACTCCTTGACGTAGCGCACCTCGACGGCGTAGGTGCCGCTGTGCCCGACCAGGTACCGGCCCAGCTCCATCACCAGGGTGGTCTGCGGGTGGCGGTCGTGGAAGGCGGCGAAGACCGGGTTCAGCTGGTCGGTCAACGCGGGGATGTCGAGGTCCCGCTCGCCGGCGAAGTACGCCACGCCGAGCCCGCCACCGACGTCGACGATCTCCAGGTCCACCCCGAGGTGCTTGCCGAGCCGTTCGGCCAGCTCGAGGATCCGCCCGGTGTTCTCGACGATCATCTGCTCGGAGAGGAACCGGGTGCCCAGGTAGGCCTGGAAGCCGCACAGCCGCACCGACGGGTGTCGGCCGGCGAGGTCGGACTCCGCCAGCAGGGCCGCTTCGTCGATGCCGAACTGACGGGGTTTGCCACCCATGGTCAGGCCGCTGCCCTTGACCGCGAAGCTCGGGTTGACCCGCAACACCACCCGGGCGGTGGTGCCCAGCTCCGCGGCCAGCTCGTCGATGAGGGCCAGTTCGCCGAGCGACTCGCAGATCAGGGTGACCTCACCCTTCAGACAGGCGGTGAGCTCGGTGCGGCTCTTGCCGGGACCGAGGAACATGATGTCCTCGGCGGGAACCCCGGCCCGCTCCGCGGTGATCAGCTCGGTCAGGGAGGAGACCTCGGCGCTGGCACCCAGGGAGTGCAGCAGGGCGCAGACGCTGATGTTGGGGTTGGCCTTCAACGAGTAGAACATCCGCACCGCCGGGTGCAGCCGGTCACGCAGTTGCCGGTACCGCTCGGTGATGATCGCCCCGTCGTAGACGTACAGGGGGGTGCCGAACCGTTGCACCAGCTCGGTGACGGGGACACCGCCCAGGGTGGTCGACTCAGACATGGACGGTCTCCTTGTGAACAGCCGCGACGACCGCGTCGTCGAGGTCGGTGATCTCCTGTTGGGTACGGGCCAGCAGCAGCCCGTACAGGCGCCCCACGTACGGACGGGTGTCGCCGGGTTCGGGGGTGGCCGCGTTGACGGTGGCGAAGTTGTTCACCACCAGGCCGGTGCCCCGGTCCCGGTCGAACAGCAGGTCACCGAGCCAGTGGCGGAGGTCCGTGAAGGTGACCGGCCGGGTCAGCCGAAGGTCGTACTGGCGGGCCAGGGCGACGTTGTCCGGGCCCATGAAACGCTCCTGCAACCCGGTCTGGTACGTCGACATGTTGTTCCGGGCGTTGATCTCCAACACCGGCAGCAGGCCGCCGTCGGTGGTGGTGATGGCGTCGACCCCCACCACCCCGTGGAAGCCGTCGGCGGCCAGCCGGGCGCCGAGCCGTTCGCTGGCGATGACGAGCTGCGCGGCGTGCTCGGTGGAGAGTCGCGCGGGGAAACGGTGTCCCTTGTGGACTCCGTTCTCGGTCAGCGCCTCCTTGACGAAGTCGAACCGGACCGAGCCGTCGCGGGCGACCGTGAAGTGGTAGTTCAGGTCCAGGGCCTTGTCCGCCCACTCCTCGATGACCAGGGCGACCCGCTGGTCGCCGGTGCGTTCGGCGCGACGGGTGACCATCCGGACGAGCTGGTCCATCCGGCGGATGTCATCGACGACCATGATGCCCTTGCCGGATACTCCGTACGCGTCCTTGACCCCGACCCGGCGCCCGGCGGCGACGGCGCGAGCAGCCTCGCCGGCCGCGGCGACGAACTCGTCCACGGTCTCGCACTCCCAGCCCACGGCCTGGGGCAGCCCGAGGTCCGTCGCGACCCGGCGGCTGTAGATCTTGCTGTTGACCGCCTTGACCACGGACACCGCCGGCAGCGCCGGGGCGAGCCCGGTCAGCTCGCACAGCTGCTGCTCCAGCAACGACATGCCGTGCGGCAGCAGGTACGCCCCCTGCCCGGCCAACGACCGCAGCGCCGCCAGCAACCGGGGCGAGCGCAGCGCGTCCTCACTGACCGTGGCCGCTGGGTCGTGCTCGTCGGTGAGCAGGATCCCGGGAAGCTCGATCCCCAACTGCACCAGGTAGTTCAGGTAGTCGGGGTCGGGGGCGGACTTCAACACGACGTGGTCGCCGGGCCCGGCCAGCAGTACGGTGAACTCGTCCATCCGGTTGACGATCGCCGTGGACGCCCGACCGCCGAAGACCGGCAGCCCCACCTCGTCGCGGGCCCACTCGTCCTCGACCTCGAAGTTGCCCAGCAGGACGAACGGCGTGCCGGTGGCTCCGGTACAGGCACTCTTGACACCCTCTAGGAACGTCGGATCCGGAGGTGACATCGGCTGTTTCCCTTTCTGCGACGAGGTCGACGGGTCAGTGCCGCAGCACGGCGGCGGTGAACGTCGCCCCGAGCCCGACGGCCGCCATCAGGTACAGATCGCCCGGGCGCAGCCGGTCGGCCGCGCGGGCATGGACGTAGTTGATGAACGGATCGGCACCGAAGCAGTGCCCGGTGGCCGCGATGTTGTCCAGGTAGACCCGGTCCAGCGGTACGTTCAGCAGCTGACAGGTCCACGACCAGGACAACTTGTTGACGTTGTGGGGCAGCAGCAGGGCCAGGTCGTCGATGGCGACCCCGGCGTCCTGGCACGCCTGGCGGATCACCTCGGCCAGCACCTCGTTGTGGTCCTTGACGAAGTCCGGGTGCAGGGGCTGCGGCGGGACCGACTCGGCGAACTGGCCCAGGGTGCGGGTGGCCACGCCGAGCAGCCGGTCCCGATCACCGTTCGCAGTGACCAGGCAGGCGGCGGTGGCCTCCCCCATCACGGTGCTCTCCGGGATGGTCTCGAGCAGCGGCATGAAGGTCTTCTCGCCGGTGAGCACCAGGGCCAGGGCCTCCGGGTCACCGTCCGCGGCCAGCAGCTGGCCGGCGAGGTCCACGGCGAGCAGACCGGCGGCACAGGCGCGCTGGGTCAGGGTGAACGCGACAGCGTTGGGCAGGCCCAGCGTGGCGCAGACATCCTCCAGCAGGGTCTCTCCGGCCCGGTTCGCCGGAGCGATGGTCCGGCCCAGCACCACGTAACGGACCCGGTGCTCGTTTCCGCGCAACTCCGTGAGGGATTCGGCCGCCGCGACCAGCAGCGGTCGCAGGTCCCGCCCGGGATCGCGGAGCACCTTCTTCAGCCCGAACAGCCGCCGGTAGGTCCACATCTGCTTCGGGTCGGTGTCCACACAGATGTCACCGATGTCCACGCTCAGCGCCGGCAGGTGACATCCGACGTCCAGCAAGGCGGTCATGCCGGGCTGCCGATCGAGGCGGTACGCGCCGGTGACGCGGTCGTCGGGGTGGCACCCGGCCACCACAGATCCTCATCGGTCAGCGCGTCGGCGCGGTACTTGCCGACCGCGCTGACCAGCAGTCGGGCCTCCAACGCCAGCGCCTCGACCAGGCGGGTGAGGCCGTCCTCGGGGTCCTCGTCGACCGCGAGCAACGCGGCCCGACCCAGACCGACGGCGGTGGCGCCCATCGCCAGCGCGCGGACCGCCCGGCCGCCCTCCCAGATCCGGCCGGTGGCCAGCAGACATCCCTCGGGGCGGCCGATGCGGCGCAGGCACTCGGCCAGCGGCAGTCCGACCTGATCGAGGAACACCCGGGGCGCCCACCCCGTGCCGCCCTGCGCGCCGTCGACGGTCACCGCGTCGCTACCGGCCTGCCAGGCCGTGGTCGCGGCCGAGGCCACATCGCGTCCGGGGTGGAACTTCACCCACACCCGGGCCCGTGGGAAGTTGTTGCGCATGAACCGGACCTGCTGGCGCAGGATCTCCTCGGTGAAGGTGCCGGGGGTGGCGCAGCGCAGCCACCGGTCCGGGCCGAGGACCTCCCGGACGGCGAACTGACCGGCCAGCCGGGCGGCTTCCTCGGCGTCCACCGCAGTCATCCCGCCCAGTCCCGGCTTGGCGCCCTGGCCGGTCTTGAGCTCGAAGCCCAACCGACCCGAGTCCCGCAGTTCCCGCACCGAGGTGTCGCTGTAGACCAGGTTCCACACCTCGGAGTCGGCGTCCTCGGTGCTCTGCTGCACCACCACACCACCGACCCCGGGCGGGCACTCCTGCGCGTAGGCGCGCAGCCGGGCCAGGATCGGCGACTGTGCGGCCTCGGCCCGCCGGTATCCGCCGACCGGCACCATGTTCTCGCCGATCACCATCGGGATGCCGAGCCGGCCGGCCTGCCGGCTGGCGGCGATCCCCGCGTCACCCGAGGCGACCCGGGTCGAGCCGAACGCGGAGACGTACACCGGCAACGGCGAGCGGAAACCGCCGATGACGGTGGCCAGGTCCACGTCGTCGTGCAGTGGTTCCCGGCCCAGATCGATCAGCTTCTCCAGCCGCCGAGGCATGAACACCGGCGGCACCAGGCGGGCCAGGTCCAGCTCGTCGGCGCACCCGGAGGGGCCGGACAGTTCCTCGTCACCGGCGCCGTGCAACTGCCGGCCGTACGTGTCGACCGGCGGGAACACCGCGGCCGTGCCCTCGCGGGCCCGCTGCCGGATCAGCCCCTCGGGCAGGCCCGGCGCGCAGACCCCACTCACGGGGACACCACGCCGGGAAGCTTCGGGTAGGCGC
Source organism: Micromonospora sp. NBC_01739 (assembly GCF_035920385.1). Lineage (GTDB taxonomy): Bacteria > Actinomycetota > Actinomycetes > Mycobacteriales > Micromonosporaceae > Micromonospora. The sequence goes on from NZ_CP109151.1 coordinate 1,456,044, forward strand.
TGACCTGCCAGAGGGCGTCCAGGCCGGTAAGGAACCGGACCAGCCGCTGCAACCCCATGCCGAAGCCGGCGCTGGACGGTAGGCCCTCGCGCATCAGCCGCAGGTACCAGTCGTACTTGGCCGGGTTCTCGCCGCTCTCCCGCATCCGGGTCACGAGGGTGGCGTAGTCCGCCTCCCGCTCGCTGCCGCTGACCAGCTCCCCGTAACCGCCGTGGGCGATCAGGTCGAAGTTGCGCAGCACGCCCGGGTCGCCGGGGTTCTCCTTGTCGTAGAAGCCCCGTGATCCCTTGGGGTAGTCGGTGATGAAGAAGGGCCGGTCGGCCTCCCGGGACAGGATCTCCTCACCCGCCCAGTTGATCTCGGCGTCCGGGCTCTGCGGGTGACCCTGGTCGCGCAGCCGCTGCACCGCCTCGGTGTGGGTGCAGCTGTCGAACTTGCCGGTCAACAGTTCGGCGAAGTCGAGGGGGTCACGGCCCAGCTCCCGCAGCACGTCAGGCACGGTGTCGAACACGTGCGCGACGACGTGGGTCAGCAGCCCGGCGGCGGTGTCCATCGCGTCCTCGCGGGTTCCGCCGGCGATCTCCACGTCGATCTGGTGGAACTCCACCAGGTGCCGGCCGGTGTCCACGGTCTCCGGCGGTTCCACCCGGATGTTCGGCGCGATGTAGAACAGCTTCGGGAAGCCGCGCAGCGAGGCCTGCTTGTAGAGGATCGCGCTAGTCATGATCTTGTACGTGTGGCCGTAGAAGTCGACGTCGAGGGCCTTGGCGCCCCGGGCGCCCGGGTCGGTGACCGGCCCGATCAGCGGGGGCAGCAGCTCGGTGAAGCCCTGACCACGCAGGAACTCCCGCGCCGCGTACAACGCCTCCTGCTGGACCGCCATCGCGGCCCTGGTCGTCTCGGCGATCAGATGCTCGCCGAGAAGACCGGGATAGGCAGCGGCTTTTCTCACCGCCACCGTTTGCTCTGTCTGGTACATCTCGCCTCCCGGGGTCTTTTGGTCGTACTTGTTACGACGGCCGGCAGCGCCGACAGCAGACGTGTCGAAGATGTGCGGATCCGACCCCGTACCGCGCACCGCGAATTCGTACCTGCGCGCGGTCGACGTATTCGGTCGGTCTATTTCCCACACGTCGAATATAGGAGCGCCCGGTGGTGGCGGACGGTAGTTGGACGGGCAGAAAGGTGGGCAGTCGAAGCGGCAGTGACCGGGGGTGTGGGCACGACCAACGGCCCCTGCTCACGAGGTGAGCAGGGGCCGCAGGAAGTGGTCCGGGTCGAGGGTGGCCTTATGCGTACTGCTCCACCAGGCTCCGCGGCCGGATGTCGGTCCAGGAACTCTCCACGTACGCCAGGCACTCCGCCCGACCGGCCGGCCCGAAGGCCGTCTGCCAGCCCCCCGGCACGGCGGCGAAGACGGGCCAGAGACTGTGCTGCGCCTCGGCGTTCACCAGCACCAGGAACGTGCCGTTCTCGTCGTCGAACGGATTCGCCATGTCATTTCCCTTCTCGATGTTCCGGATTTTGTGTCTCATGCCATTTCGGCAAGTTTCGCGGCGAGCGTCCCGCCGATTTCCGCGAGTGGTTCCCGTTCGGTCATCCGAAGATGAGTGGTGGCTATGTCGTGCCATTCGACGGCGCCGCTGATGTGCGGCTCCCACAGCTTCGGGGCCGGACCGTCGGCCACGCCGGCCCGGCTGGCGGAGAAGAACAACAGGTCACCGGCGACCACCCCGGGCCGGTACGCGGCCATGATGTCGGAGTGGTTGACGGCGGCCCGGACCAGGGCGTGGACCTCGCCGGGGGTGAAACCGGCGAGCACCGGGTCGCGACGGCGCAGGACCTCGACCACCGCCGCCGGGTCGTACCGGTCGAGGAACCCGTCCGGCAGCTCACCGGTCTCTCCGTCGTCGTCGCCGAGCAGCATCAGCATGGTCTCGCGCTCGGTGCGCGGCCGGGCCGCCTCCTCGACGGACACCGGGTAGGCGTCCATCATGGCCAGCAGCTCGACCTCTTCGCCGGTCTGTTGCAGCGCAGTGGCCATCGCGTGCGCGACGACCCCGCCGAAGGACCAGCCGAGCAGCCGGTACGGGCCGTGCGGTTGCACCCGACGAATCTCCGCCAGGTACTCCTCGGCCAACTCGGGTACTCCTGCGGCCCGGTAACCGGGCAGGCTCAGCGCCCGGGTCTGCAGGCCGTAGATCGGCTGATCCGGGCCGAGGTGCCGGGCGAGTCCGGCGTACGACCAGCTCATGCCGGCGCCGGGGTGGACACAGAACAGCGGGCGGCGTCCGCCGGACGGTTGCAGCGGCACCAGGACCTCGGAGGCCTCCCCGCGCCGCGTCCCGTCGAGCAGCCCGGCGACGGTCGGCCGGTCGAACAGGTCGCGGACCCGGATGTCGAGACCCAAGGTGTCGCGGATCCGGCTGACCAGCTTGGTGGCGAGCAGGGAGTGCCCGCCGAGTTCGAAGAAGTTGTCGTCGACGCTGACCGCTGCGACGTCGAGGGCTTCGGCGAACAGGCCGCACATCAGGTGTTCGTCGGGGGTTCGGGGGGCTCGCCCGCTGCGCTGTCCCTGCTGGGGGGCGGGTAGGGCACGGCGGTCGAGTTTGCCGTTGGCGGTGACGGGGAGTTGGTCGAGTACCACCACCGCGTTCGGCACCATGAAGTCGGGCAGGGTGCGGGCGGTGAGCTGACGTACGGCCGTCTCCCAGTCGCGGGGCGAGGCCGCCTGGGTGGGGACGATGTAGGCGACGAGTCGCTTGTCGCCCGGCCGGTCCTCGCGGACGATGACGGCGACCTGCCCGATGCCGGGGTTCTCGCCGATGGTGGCTTCGATCTCGGCCGGTTCGATGCGGAAGCCCCGGATCTTGACCTGGCCGTCGGCTCGACCGATGAAGCGGAGTCGTCCCTGGCTGGTCCAGGCGACGAGGTCGCCGGTGCGGTACATGCGAGCGCCGTCGGGGTCGTACGGGTCGGCGACGAAGCGCTCGGCGGTCAGCCCCGGCCGTCCGAGGTAGCCGCGGGCGACCTGGTCGCCGGCGAGATAGAGCTCGCCGGTGGCGCCGGGGGGTACGGGGTTGAGGTGTTCGTCGAGGACGTAGGTGCGGTTGTTGTCGAGGGGACGGCCCAGGTGGATGCCGGGGAATTCGCTGCGGTCGGTGTCGAAGCGCTGGTGGTGGGAGGCGAAGGTGACCTCGGTGGGGCCGTAGCTGTGGACGACGACCGTGTTGGGGCAGTGGTCGAGGACTCGTTGCATGGCGGCTGGTGAGGCGGTGTCGCCGCCGGTCCAGACCTCTTCGAGTCGGGCGAGGGTGTCGAGTCCTTCGTCGGCCATGATGTGGAACAGGCCCATGGTGAAGTAGGCGGCGGTGATCTGGTGCCGGGTGATGGTGTCGGCTAGTTCCGCCAGGTCGGCGCCTTCCCCGGGGGCGATGACGAGTTCCCCGCCGAGCAGCAGCGGCACCCACATCTCGTAGGTGGAGGAGTCGAAGCCGTAGTTGGAGTGCACCAGCATCCGCCGGTGGTGTGCGGCGTTCCAGCAGCGGTCGTTGACGAGTTCGCGGACGTTGTGGTGGGTGACACCCACGCCCTTGGGTCGACCGGTGGAGCCGGAGGTGAACATGACGTACATCAGGGAGCGATCGTCCAGGGGCAGGTCCGGGTCGTCGTCGCGGCCACCGGTAGGACCGTCGAAGGGCACGATCACGGTGCCGTGCTTCCGCTCCGCGTCCAGGGCCGGGTTGGTCTCGGCGTGCCGGTCGACCAGCAGCACCGGAGCCGCCGAGTCCGTCATGATCGTGCGTACCCGGGCCGGTGGGAGAGTGGTCCCGACCGGCACGTACGCCGCACCGCACTTGAGGACCGCCAGGCTGGCCACGATCAGGTCCGCGCCCCGGTGCATCAGGACGCCGACGGTGGACTGGGGTGTGACGCCGGCCGCGATCAGACGGTGGGCCAGCAGGTTGGCGCGTCGGTTCAGCTCGGCGTAGCTGATCCGCTGCTCGCCGAAGGTGACGGCGATGTGGTCGGGGGTGCGCCGGGCCTGCTCCTGGAAGGCTTCGTGGACGCAGCCTCGGGCGGGCGGGACGGTGGTGTCGTTGTAGGCGATGAGGAGTTGGTGGCGTTCCTCGGCGCTGAGGAGGTCCAGTTCGCCGACGCGCTGTTGCGGGTCGGCGACGGCCGAGTGCAGCAGTCGGGTGAGTCGTCCGGCGAGGAGTGCGGCGGTGTGCTCGTCGAACAGGTCGGTGGCGTACTCGAGGGCGCCGTCGAGTCCGGCGGGTGCGCCGGTGGCGTCGGTCAGCTCACCGACGGACAGGGTCAGGTCGAACTTGACGGTACCGATGGCCAACGGGACGTCGCTGCCGGCGAAGGGTGAACCTGTGGTGTCGGTCGGAGCAGTGTTGTTGACCATCAGCATGATCTGGAACAGGGGGTGGTGTGCGGTGGTGCGGGTGGGGTTGAGTTCTTCGACGAGGCGTTCGAAGGGGAGGTCCTGGTTGTCGTAGGCGGCGAGGTCGGTGTCGCGGACGCGGGTGAGGAGTTCGGTGAAGGTGGGGTTGCCGGTGAGGTTGGTGCGGAGGACGAGGGTGTTGACGAAGAAGCCGACGAGGTTGTCGAGGGCTTCGTCGGTGCGTCCGGCGACGACGGTGCCGATGGGGATGTCGGTGCCGGAGCCCATCCGGGACAGCAGGGCGGCGAACGCGGCCTGCAACACCATGAACACCGACGTACCGGTGGTGCGGGCCACCCGCAGCAGCGCCGCATGGCCGGCCGCGTCCAGGGTGAACCGGACGGCGTCGCCACGGTGGCTGGCACGGGCCGGCCTCGGCCGGTCGGCCGGGAGGTCCAGTACCTGCGGCGCGTCGGCGAGGGTGGTGCGCCAGTAGTCGAGTTGCCCGGCGAGCAGGCTGTCGGGGGCGTTCGCGTCGCCGAGGAGATCGCGTTGCCAGCGGGTGTAGTCGGTGTAGCTGACCGGCAGCGGAGTCCAGTCGGGTGCGTGGCCGGCGGCGCGGGCCTGGTAGGCGATGGTGAGGTCGCGCAGCAGGGGCGCCATGGAGGCGCCGTCGCCGGCGATGTGGTGGAGGACGACGACCAGCACCTGGGCAGCGCCGGCGGGTCGGAGGAGCCAGGTCTTCAGCATCGGATCGGTGCTGAGGTCGAAGACGTGTCCGACAGCGGCCTCGACGGCCGCGGGTAGCTGGTCGGGGGTGAGGTCCCCAACGGTCAGTCCTGGTCCGGGGTCATCGAGGATGACCTGGTGGGGTTCGCCGTCGATGGTGCGGAACACCGTACGCAAGGCGTCCTGGCGGTGCAGGACGTCGGTCAGGGCGGCGGCCAGGACGTCCGCGTCGAGGTCGTGGTCCAGTTGGAGGGCGACGGGGATGTTGTAGACAGCGCTGGGGCCGTTGAGTTCGTTGATGAACCAGAGCCGGTGCTGGGCGTACGACAGCGGCACCGGACCGGTCGACTCGGTTGCCACCAGCGCGGGCCGTACGGGCGTGCCGGCCAGCTCCCGGATGCGGTGCAGCAGTCCGGCCGGGGTCGGAGCTCCGAACACGTCCCGCACCCCGATCTCGGTGCGGAAGACCACCCGGATCCGGTTCACCAGTTTGGTGGCGAGCAGTGAGTGTCCGCCGAGGTCGAAGAAGCCGTCGTCGACGCCGACTGCGGGGACGCCCAGGGCCTCGGCGAACAGGTCGCACATGAGGTGTTCGTTGGGAGTGCGGGGGGCCCGTCCGGTGCTTTGGCCGTATTCCGGTGCGGGCAGGGCGCGACGGTCGAGTTTGCCGTTGGCGGCCAGCGGCAGCCGCTCCAGCATCACGAAGGCGGCCGGCACCAGATGGGCGGGGAGTGTCTCGGCGGCGGCGCGGCGCAGCTCGGCCTCGTCCAGCTCCGACCCCTCCGCAGCGGGCGTCAGGTACGCCACGAGCCGTTTGTCGCCGGGCCGGTCCTCACGGACGATGACGGCCACCCCGCCGACGCCGGGCTGTCGGGCGAGCACCGCCGCGATCTCACCGGGCTCGATTCGGAATCCTCGGATCTTGACCTGGTCGTCGGCCCGTCCGACGATCGCCACCGCGCCGTCACGGGTCCAGCGGGCCAGGTCGCCGGTGCGGTACATCCGGGCGCCGGCCGGATCGAACGGGTTGGCGACGAAGCGCTCGGCGGTCAGCGCGGTCTGGCGCAGGTACCCGTCGGCCAGCCCGGTACCGGCGACATAGATCTCGCCGGTGACCCCGACCGGGACCGGCCGCAGCTCATCGTCAAGGATGTAGCAGGCGCGGTTGACCAGTGGCGCACCGACCGGGACCGGCGCATGGTCCGGCGGTGCCTGGACCTGGTGGCAGTTGGTGAAGATCATGCTCTCCACCGGCCCGTAAGCGTGGATCAGGCGCTGTCGGGGCAGCAGGCGGCGGGCCCGGGCCAGGTGCTCCACCGAGGGCGCCTCACCACCGGTCATCACCTGCCCGACGGCGGCGAGCGTGTCGGGGTATTCGTCGAGCATGACGTTGAACAGCCCGGCCGACAGCCACAGGGTGGTGATCCCGTGGCGGGTGACCAGTTCGGCGATCCGGGCCGGCTCCGGCCGCTGGCCGGGGTGCAGCACGCAGCTGGCGCCGTGCAGCAGCGGGCCCCAGAAGTCCAGCGCGAACGCGTCCCAGGAGACCGGCGCGCTCTGCAACCACACCTGATCCGGTCCGAAGTCGACGAAGTCCTGCCCGGTGAGGGTTCCGACGATAGCCCGGTGGGACGCGAGCGCCCCCTTGGGCGTTCCGGTGGAGCCGGAGGTGAACATGATGCAGGCCGGGTCGCCGGGGTCGCCGGCAGGTAGGGCGGGCACATCCGCCGGTGGCGCACCGGGGACGGCGCCCGCCTCGTCGACCAGCACGGTGACTGCGGGACGCGCGGTGCCGAGCCGACCGGCCAGGTCGTTCGCGGTGACCAGCGCGGCTGGCGCGGCGTCGTCGGCCAGGGCGGTCAGCCGGGCATCCGGAAACTCCGGATCGAGTAGGGCGTACGCGGCACCGGCGCGCAGCGTGGCGAGGACGGCGACGGCCATCGGCAGGCCACGCTCCAGCAGCACACCGACGATGTCCCCGCGCCGTACGCCGACCGTCACGAGATGCCGGGCGAGCCGGTCGGCGGCGAGGTCGAGTTCGGCGTACGTCATCCGGGTGTCGCCGTCGATCAGCGCGATCCGGTCCGGGCCGGCGGCGACCTGGTGGGCGAACACCTCGGTGACCCGCAGGTCCGGTGCGGAAACCCCGGCGTCGTTGAAGGTGTTCAGCAGAGTGTGCCGCTGGTCGGCGGTGAGCAGGTCGTGCCGTCCGACGGTGGCGTCGGGTTCGGTGGCGAGTGCGCCGAGCAGCCGGGTGAAGGTGGCGCAGAGGTCGTGGACCGTCTCGGTGTCGAACAGGTCGGAGGCGTACTCGAGGAGGCCGTCCATCCCGTCGGGAGCGCCGGTGGGGTCCTGCCGTTCGGCGACGGAGAGGGTCAGGTCGAACTTGACCGTGCCCACCTCGAACCCGACCTCGGTGCCGGCGAACGGGGATCCCTCGGCATCGGCCCCGACGGCGTTGCGGACCATCAGCATCACCTGGAACAGCGGGTGATGTGCGGTGGTGCGGGCCGGGTTGAGCTCCTCGACGAGACGCTCGAAGGGAATGTCCTGGTGCTCGTATGCGGCCAGGTCGGTCTCCCGAACCCGGGCCAGCAGTTCGGTGAAGGTGGGGTCACCGGAGACATCGGTCCGCAGCACGAGGGTGTTGACGAAGAAGCCGACCAGGTCGTCGAGGGCCTCGTCGTCCCGACCCGCCACCACGGTGCCGATGGGGATGTCGGTGCCGGAGCCCATCCGGGACAGCAGTACCGCGAAGGCGGCCTGCATCACCATGAACATCGACGTGCCGGCGGCACGGGCCACCTGCCGCAGCGCGGCATGGGCGGCCGGGTCCACGGTGAACGGCACGCCGTCGCCCTGGTGACTGGCCCGCGCCGGGCGGGGCCGGTCGGCGGGCAACTCCAGCACCTGCGGTGCGTCGGCCAGGGTGTGCCGCCAGAAGTCGAGCTGCCGGGCCAGGAGGCTGTCCGGATCGTCGGCCGCGCCGAGCAGATCCCGCTGCCAGAGGGTGTAGTCGACGTACCGTACCGGCAGGGGAGCCCACTGCGGTTGCTGTCCCACGGTCCGCGCTGCGTAGGCCGTCGACAGGTCCCGCAGCAGCGGTGCCATCGACATACCGTCACCGGCGATGTGATGCAGGACCACCACCAACACCTGGGGCGCACCGGCCGGGCGCAGCAGCCAGACCCGTACGGGGATCTGCGTGGCCAGGTCGAAGACGTGCCCGGCCGCCGCCTCGACCGCCGCCGACACCTCGTCGGGGGTCAGGTCCCGCACGGTCACCTCGGGGCGTACCCCGTCGAGAACCACCTGGTGGGGCTCGCCGTCGGTGACCTGGTAGACGGTGCGCAGCACCTCCTGCCGTTCGACGACGTCGGCGAGGGCCGCCGCCAGGACCTCCGGATCGATTGCCTGCTCCAGGCGGATGGCGACCGGGATGTTGTAGATCGCACTCGGGCCGTCGAGTTCACCGAGGAACCAGAGACGGCGCTGCGCGTAGGACAACGGCACCGGGCCATCCGGTGCGAATGCCACCAGCGCAGGCCGCACGGGCGTACCCGCCAGCTCACGGATCCGGTCGAGAAGTCCCAGCGGGGTCGGCGTTCCGAAGACGTCCCGGACCCCGATCTCCGCCGCGAAGACCGCCCGGATCCGGTTCACCAGTTTGGTGGCGAGCAGTGAGTGCCCGCCGAGAGTGAAGAAGCCGTCGTCGATGCCGACCGTGGGAACTCCGAGGACCTCGGCGAACAGGTCGCACATGAGCTCTTCGTTCGGGGTGCGGGCGGCGCGTCCGACGCGCTGCTGCTGCTGGGGGGCGGGCAGGGCGCGGCGGTCGAGTTTGCCGTTGACGGTGACCGGTAGCTGATCGAGGACCACCACCGCCGAGGGGACCATGTAGTCGGGCAGGGTCCGCGCGGTTCGTTGCCGCACGGCCGCCTCCCAGTCGGCGTCGGGCCGGGCGGCTGCCCCGTGAGCGGGCGCGATGTACGCGACGAGCCGCTTGTCGCCGGGCCGGTCCTCGCGGACGATCACGGCGACCTGACCGATGGCCGGGTCCGCGGTGATGGTGGCCTCGATCTCGGCGAGTTCGATGCGGAAGCCGCGAAGTTTGACCTGCCCATCGGCGCGGCCGATGAAGCGCAGCTCACCCCGGCCGCTCCAGGCGACGAGGTCACCGGTGCGGTACATCCGGCCGCCGGTCGGGTCGAACGGGTCGGCGACGAAGCGTTCGGCGGTCAGTCCCGGCCGGCCGAGGTAGCCGCGGGCGACCTGCTCGCCGGCCAGGTACAGCTCACCGGTGCCGCCCAGGGGCACCGGGCGTAGCCGCTCGTCGAGCACGTACGTGCGGTTGTTGTCCAGCGGCCGGCCCAGGTGCACCCCGCCGAACTCGCCCCGGTCGGTGTCGAACCGCTGCTGGTGGGAGGCGAAGGTGACCTCGGTCGGGCCGTAGCTGTGCACCAGCACCGTGTCCGGGCAGTGTGCCAGCACCCGGGCGACGGCGGCGGGGGAGGCCACGTCACCTCCGGTCCAGACCTCCTTCAGCCGGGCCAGGGTGTCCAGCCCCTCGTCGGCCATGATGTGGAACAGACCCATGGTGAAGTAGGCGGCGGTGACGTCGTACCGGGTGATGGTGCGGGCGATCTCCGCCAGGTCGGCGCCTTCCCCGGGGGCGATGACGAGTTCCCCGCCGAGCAGCAGCGGCACCCACATCTCGTAGGTGGAGGAGTCGAAGCCGTAGTTGGAGTGCACCAGCATCCGTCGGTGGTGTGCGGCGTTCCAGCAGCGGTCGTTGACGAGTTCGCGGACGTTGTGGTGGGTGACGCCCACGCCCTTGGGTCGGCCGGTGGAGCCGGAGGTGAACATGACGTACATCAGGGAGCGGTCGTCCAGGGGCAGGTTCAGGTCGTCATCGCGACTGCCGGTCTGATCATCGGTCGGGTTGTCGAAGGGGACGATGACGGTGCCGTGGGCGTGTTCTTCGGCTAGTGCGGGGTTGGTGGTGGCGTGACTGTCGACCAGGAGTACGGGGGCGTTCGCGTCGGTCATGATGGTGCGGACGCGGGCCGGTGGCAGGGTGGTGCCGACCGGTACGTAGGCGGCTCCGCACTTGAGTACGGCGAGGCTGGCGATGATGAGGTCGGCGCCGCGGTGCATGAGGACGCCGACGGTGGATTGTGGTGTGACGCCGGCCGCGACGAGTCGGTGGGCCAGCCTGTTGGCGCGTCGGTTCACTTCGGCGTAGGTGAGTTGTTGTTCGCCGAAGGTGATGGCGGTGTGGTCGGGGGTGCGCCGGGCCTGCTCCTGGAAGGCTTCGTGGACGCAGCCCCGGGCGGGCGGGACGGTGGTGTCGTTGTAGGCGACGAGGATCTGGTCACGCTCCTCGTCGCTGAGCAGGTCGAACTCGCTGACGCGCTGGCGCGGGTCGGCCACGGCGGCGGTCAGTAGCCGGGCGAACCGGTCGGCCAGCATCGCGGCGGTGTGCTCGTCGAACAGGTCGGTGGCGTACTCGAGGGAGCCGTTCAGTCCGGCGGGGGCACCGCTGGTGTCCACCCCCTCGCGGATGGAGAGGGTCAGATCGAACTTGACGGTGCCGATGTCGAAGGGGATCTCCGTACCGGTGAAGGGCGATCCGTCGGGATCGGGCTGGGCGGTGTTGCCGACCATCAGCATGATCTGGAACAGGGGGTGGTGTGCGGTGGTGCGGGTGGGGTTGAGTTCTTCGACGAGGCGTTCGAAGGGGAGGTCCTGGTTGTCGTAGGCGGCGAGGTCGGTGTCGCGGACGCGGGTGAGGAGTTCGGTGAAGGTGGGGTTGCCGGTGAGGTTGGTGCGTAGGACGAGGGTGTTGACGAAGAAGCCGACGAGGTTGTCGAGGGCTTCGTCGGTGCGTCCGGCGACGACGGTGCCGATGGGGATGTCGGTGCCGGAGCCCATCCGGGACAGCAGGGCGGCGAACGCGGCCTGCATCACCATGAAGATGGTCGTGCCACTGTCATTGACGAGTCGCAGCACCGCCCGGTGCATGTCCGCGTCGAGCCGGAACGGCACCGCACCCCCGCGGTGGCTCGCCTGGGCCGGTCGGGGCCGGTCGGCGGGCAGGTCGATGACCTGGGGGGCCCCGGTCAACGTCTCCCGCCAGAAGGTCAACTGCCGGTTCAGCAGGCTGTCGGGGTCCTCGGCGTCGCCGAGGAGGTCGCGTTGCCAGAGGGTGTAGTCGGTGTAGCTGACCGGCAGTGGGGTCCAGTCGGGTGTGTGGCCTGCCAGGCGGGCCTGGTAGGCGGTGGTGATGTCACGCAGCAGGGGGGCCATGGAGGAGCCGTCCCCGGCGATGTGGTGCAGGACCACGACCAACACCTGGGCGGCGTCGGCGGGGCGCAGCAGCCAGGTCTTCAGCATCGGGTCGGCACTCAGGTCGAAGACATGTCCGACGGCGGCTTCGACAGCTGCGGGTACCTCGTCGGCGGTGAGGTCGAGGACGGTCAGCCCTGAAGCGGGGTTGTCGAGGACGACCTGGTAGGGCTCGCCGTCGACGGTGCGGAAGACGGTACGCAGCGCCTCCTGGCGGTGGATGACATCGGCCAGGGCGGCGGCCAGGACCTCCGCGTCGAGGTCGTTGTCGAGTTGTATCGCGACGGGGATGTTGTAGATGGCGCTCGGGCCGTTGAGCTCGTTGATGAACCACAGCCGGTGCTGCGCGTACGACAACGGCACCCGCTCGGTCAACGCCGCGGCCACCAGCGCGAGCCGGTCCCGAACGGTCAGCTCCCCGATCCGGTGACCCAGCGCGGCAGGGGAGGGGGCGAGGAAGATGTCGCGGATGCCGACCTCGACATCGAGTACCGACCGGATCCGGTTGACCAGCCGGATCGCGAGCATGGAGTGCCCACCGAGGGCGAAGAAGTCGTCGCCCGGGGCCACCGTGGGCAGGCTCAACACCTCGGCGAACAGGTCACACAGGACAGCGGTACGGGGAGAGCCGTCGTGCCCGCCGACGAATGCGGGGACCGCGACCGGGCGGGTACGGGCGGCGCGGCGCCGCTCGTCCAGGCCCGCCTGCTCGGCGTCGGTGAGCACGTCGAGGGCGCTGACCGGCGTGCTCGGGTCGGTGGCGGCGGCCCGCAGCAGCCGCAGGTACGTCTCCAGCATCAGGGCCGCGGTGTCGGCGTCGAACAGGTCCACGTCGTACTGGAGCCAGATCTCGACCTCGGCGTCGTCGGCGGTGGCGATGCAGGAGAAGCTGAGGTCGAACTTGGCGGTGTCGAGGCCGGCCGGGGCGATCCGGCCGTCGAGGTCGAAGATCCGCAGCTGGTCCGGGGTGGACGTGTTGACGGTCAGCATCACCTGGAAGAACGGATGGTGCGCCAGCGACCGGACCGGGTTGAGTCGCTCCACCAGCAGGTCGAACGGGACCTCGGCGTGCGCGTACGCGGCGAGATTGTTGTCGCGTACCCGGACGACCAGGTCGGCGAAGCTGGGGTCGTCGGAGAGGTCGGTGCGCAGCACGGCGGTGTTGACGAAGAAGCCGATGAGGTCGTGCAGCGCCTCGTCGCCGCGTCCGGCGACGGGGGTACCGACCGGCACGTCAGGGCCGACGCCGAGCCGGGTGAGGGTGGCCGCGAGCGCGGCGTGGAGGAGCATGAACGCGCTGGCCTGGTGGGTGTCGCCGAGGTTGCGCAGGCGCTGGTGGGTGTCGGCGTCGAGGACCGCGCACAGCGAGGCGCCCCGGTGGCCGAATTCGACCGGGCGGGGCCGGTCCAGTGGCAGGTCGAGCACGGCCGGCAGATCGGCGAGGGTTTCGCGCCACCAGGACAGGTGGCGGGCCATCAGGCTCTCCGGCTGGTCGGCGTCGCCGAGCAGTTCCCGCTGCCAGAGGGCGTAGTCGGCGTACTGGACGGGCAGCGGCTCGAAGTCTGGTTCCGTTCCGGCCAGGCGGGCCCGGTAGGCGATCTCCAGGTCGCGCAGCATCGGGGCCAGTGACCAGCCGTCGGTGGCGATGTGGTGCACCAGCACCACCAGCACCGAGCGCTGCGGCGTGTCGACGAGCAGCAGGGACCGCAGTGGCGGCTGCGTCGCGATGTCGAAGGTACCGTCGATGAACTCGGCCACCCGGGTGTCGACGTCGTCGCCATGGCAGTCCTGCACGACCAGCAGCCGGGAGCCGGGGTCGTCGAGGATCCGCTGGACGGGCGTGCCGTCGACCGAGGGGTACACGGTGCGCAGCACCTCGTGCCGGGTCGCCAGGTCGGTCAGCGCAGCTGCCAGCGCCTGCTGGTCCGGCACCCCGTCCAGTTCGATCACCAGCGGCATGTTGTACGTCGCCGTCGGGCCCTCCATGGCGTGGAGGAACCACAGCCGGTGCTGGGAGTAGGACAGCGGGATGAGTTCCTCGCCCGGCTCGGGCCGGTACTCGGCCGACCCCGAGCCGGCGTACGGCTCGGCGGCGGTGGGGCCACCCGGCCCGGACGCCGGGGTGGCCCGCAGCGTGCCCCGGTCGATCTTGCCGGTGCTGCTGCGGGGCAGGGCACCCACGAGCCGGACCACGCCGGGCACCGCCGCGGCGGGCAGCCGCTGCGCGAGATAGCCGCGGACCTCGTCTGCGCTGACCGTGCCGGCCACGTACGCCACCAGGCGCTTCATGCCGTTGCCGAGGTCCTGGGCGACGACGGCGCATTCGCGTACCCCGTCGAGGCCGAGCAGGACCGACTCGACGGCCGCCGGATCGATCCGGTGCCCGTTGATCTTGACTTCGTCGTCCAGCCGGCCCAGGTAGTCCAGTTGACCGTCCTCCCGGACCCGGACCCGGTCACCCGTGCGGTAGGCGGGCTGCCCGCCGAGGGTGGTGAACCGGTCAGCGGTCAATTCCGGACGACCCAGATAACCGTCAGCGAGCGCGCCGCCGAGCAGCCACAGCTCACCGTCGACGACGGCCGCCCGCACCCCGGGCAGGGGCAGCCCGATCGGTACCTCGTCGGCGTCGTCGTGCCCGGACAGGTCGGCCACCGTCGCCACCACGGTCGCCTCGGTCGGCCCGTACGTGTTGAGCAGCCGTACCCGGTCGCCGACGGCCTGCCGCCAGCGGGCCACCCGCTCGGGTAGCGCCGCCTCACCACCGATGATCACGGTCTGGATGGCCGGCGGCAGCTCGGCGACCCCGGTGGCGAGCGCGTACGCCAGCTCGTGCCAGTACGCCGTCGGCAGGTCCAGAACGGTGATTCCGTGGCGGACACAACCGGCCAGCAGCGCCGGTACGTCGAGCATGTCGTCGTCGCGCAGCACGAGTGTGCCGCCGGCGGTGAGGGTCAGGAAGATCTCCTCGACGCTGGCGTCGAAGTGCAGGGGGGCGAACTGGAGCATCCGGTCGTCGGCGGTGACACCGTACCGGCAGGTCGCTGCGGCGACGAAGTGTGCCAGGGCGGCCTGTCCGACGAGGACGCCGTTGGGCGTTCCGGTGGAACCGGAGGTGTAGATGACGTAGGCCGTACCGACTGGCACGCCTGCCCCGCTGAGCACCACCTCGCCCTGCGCGATCACCTGGGCCAGGGCCGGCGGCGCCCCCGCGCAGGCGTCGGCGAGGATCGCCTCGTTGCGGGCGGCCGGCGCGGCCGGATCCAGCGGCAGGTACGCGGCCCCGGTACGCAACACGGCCAGGACCGAGACGATCGCCTCCACACTGCGGGCCCGGCAGACGGTCACCAGTCGGCCAGGTCCGGCACCCTCGGCGTGCAACAGTTCGGCGCGCAGTGCGACGGCCGCGTCCAACTCCGCGTAGCTGAGGCGGGTCGCCCCGGCGACCAGGGCCGGGCGGTCCGGGTCGGCGGCGACCCGCTGGGCGAACGCCTGCGACACGCCGACGACCGGCCCGGTGAGCGGCCCGCCGTTGAGGACCGTGCTCGCCCGGCGGTCGTCGCGGCCCGGCCCGGCCTGGACAACCGGTTCCGCGTAGTCGATCGATGGCATTGCACTTCCTCCTGCGGTATGCGGACGGGGTGAGCCCCGGACGGTCGCGTGTCTAACTCCAAAGTGGACGGAACTGGTGCCGCGTCCGGCCGTCGACTGCCGGCGGAGAGGGCCCGCCGGAAGGGAAAAGCCCCGGCGGTGCGCTGACATCAGGCTAGTCAGCACACCACCGGGGCAGCGGCAGTCGGCGCGGCAGGATGCTCCCGCCGCCGGAGCAGGTCTACCGCACGCCGGCCCGACGGCGCAGGGTCGGCCGGGCCGGCGTCACGGTGGCCGTCAGCCGTTCCACGAGCGCCGCCACGGTCGGCGCCTGGAACACGTCCCGGATCGTCACCTCGACCGACAAGGTCGACCGAATCCGGTTGACCAGTCGCACCGCCAGCAGCGAGTGCCCGCCGATGCGGAAGAAGTTGTCGTCGAGACCGACCGGGCGCCCACCGAGCAACTCCGAGAAGATGTCCCGCAGCACCTCCTCGCGCGGATCCCGGGCGGCCTTCCCGGCACCGGTGTCCTCCGGGTCGGGCAGCGCACGCTGATCGAGCCGACCGTCTCCGGTGAGCGGAACCGTCGTCAACACCACGACCCGCGCGGGCACCAGGTGCTCCGGCAGAAGCTGCGCGACATGCCGCCGCACCTGCGCGACATCGACCGACGACGTCGTCGGCACGACGTACGCCACCAACTGCTCGCCACCCTCGGCGGCTGCCCGGACGGACACCACCGCCCAGCGCACCGACGGATGACTGATCAACGCCGCACTCACCCGCTCCGGGTCGACCGGCACCCCGTTGCAGGTCGGCGCGGCGACCGGCCCGTGCACCCGCAGACCACCCTCGGCGGACCAACTCGCCGAGGTGCCGGTGGCGAACATCCGGCCACCACCCGCATCGGCGACGAAGCGGGCGGCGGTGGCACCGGGTCGGTCCGGGTAACCGTCGGTGAGTCCGGGACCGCACAGGAACAGCTCGCCCCGGACCCCGGCGGGCACCGGCCGCAGTCGATCGTCGAGGACGTGACAGCGCAGCCCGTCCTGAGCCACCGGCACATCCGGGACGGCCGGGGGTGTGTCGACCACCCGGCCCAGCGCCCACCATCCGCCCTCGACGCCGCCGTACCCGTGCACCAGGCGCAGCGTGGGATGACGATCTCGGGCCAGGGCCAGGTGGGCCGCCGCCGTACGACCGGTGACGAGGATCTGCCGTAGCCGGGCCAGCACCTGCGGGTGTTCCTCGACGAGCAGCGCGAACAGCTCCGCGGTGACCGTGAGGCTGGTGACGCCCTGCTCGGCGACCAGCCGCGCCAGCCGGGCGGCGGACGGCGGGGCCGGTGTCGGCAGCATGCAGGTGGCTCCGGTGCTCAACGCGGACCACAGCGGCATCAGGAACTCGCCACCGGCCGGCGCGGCCCACCCCAGCCAGACCTGAGCGGCGTCGGTGTCGAGGCCGACCCGTCGTGCCGCGCCGACCAGGGCCCGATGCGGGTACCGCACCGCACGCGGCCCGTCCGCGTCATCGACCACCAGTACGACAGCCCCATCGCCGGGGTCGCGTGGCCCGGGCGGTGGGGCGGCCGACCGCTCACGCCAACCATCCACGTCGGTCAGCACCGTACGGCCGACCCGCAGCCCGGCCAGCCGGGTGGCCTGGTCCGACGTGGTCACCACCGCGGCGAGCACGACCGTACGGATGTGGGCGGCCAGCCTGTCATCGGGTGCCGCCGGGTCGAGCGGCAGGTACGTCGCCCCGGCCCGCAGCGCGGCGAGAACGGCCACCGCCAACGTCGGACCCGCCTCCAGGAGCACACCGACGGTGTCCCCCCGACGTACGCCGCGCGCGGCCAGGTGCGCGGCGAGCCGGTCGGCGTCGGCGTCCAGTTCGGCGTACCGGATCCGGTCGGACCCGGACACCACCGCGAGGGCCTGCGGGTTGTCGGCGGCGTGCCTCGCGACCAGGTCGGCGAGCCCGACCGACTCGGCCCGGCAGCCGTGGTCGGCCGCGGAGCCGTAGCGCCGGCGCTCGGCGGGGGTGAGGACGTCGAGGTCGTCGATCCGGGCGCCGGGGTCCGCCGTCACCGCACGTAGCAGCTGGACGAAACGGTCGGCCAGCAACTGCGCCGTGGCCGGGTCGAACAGGTCGGCGGCGTACTCCAGCGCACCCTTGAGGCCCTTGGGCGCACCCCCGTCGAACTCCTCCCGTATTCCCAGGGTGAGGTCGAACTTAGCGGTGCCGGTGGCGAACGGGACCTCCGTGCCGGCCAGCGCGCTCGGCCCGGCCGCACCGTTCTGCGCGCTGCCGGTGTTCTGCAGGACCAGGGTGACCTGGACCAGCGGGTGGTGTGCGGTGGACCGGTTCGGGTTGAGTTCCTCGACGAGGCGTTCGAAGGGGAGGTCCTGGTTGTCGTAGGCGGCGAGGTCGGTGTCGCGGACCCGGGCGAGCAGCTCGGCGAAGGTGGGGTTGCCGGCGACGTCAGTACGCAGGACGAGGGTGTTGACGAAGAAGCCGACGAGGTTGTCGAGGGCTTCGTCGGTGCGTCCGGCGACGACGGTGCCGATGGGGATGTCGGTGCCGGAGCCCATCCGGGACAGCAGGGCGGCGAACGCGGCCTGCAACACCATGAACACGGTCGTGCCACTGTCGCGCGCCGTACGCAGCACCGCACGGTGCAGATCCCCGTCCATTCCGAACGGCACCACATCACCGCGGTGGCTCGCCTGGGCCGGTCGGGGCCGGTCGGCGGGCAGGTCGAGGACCTGCGGTGCACCGGCGAGCGTGGTGCACCAGAAGTCGAGCTGCCGGGCCAGCGCGCTGTCCGGATTTCCGGCACCGCCGAGCAGATCACGCTGCCAGAGCGTGTAGTCGGCGTACTGCACCGGCAGCGGCGTCCAGCCCGGTGCGGTACCGGCCAGCCGCGCCTCGTAGGCCACGGCGAGGTCCCGCAGCAACGGCCCGGTCGACCAGCCGTCACCGGCGATGTGGTGCACCAGGACCACCAGCAGTTGACCGCCGTCGTCACAGCGCAGCAGCCACACCCGCAGCGGGATCTGGGTACCGAGGTCGAAGACGTGCCCGGTCACCCCGTCGATCACCCCCGGCAGGTCGGCGGCCGGCACGTCCAGCACGGTCACCTCGGGTTCGGCCCGGTCCAGCACCACCTGGCAGGGCTCACCGTCGATGACCGCGTACACGGTCCGCAGCACCTCGTGCCGATCCGCCACGTCGCGGACCGCCTCGGCCAGCGCTGACGGTTGCAGCGGCCGGTGCAGGCGCAGCACCACCGGGATGTTGTACATCCGGCTGGCCCCGCCCATCTCGTCGAGGAACCACAACCGGCGTTGCGCGTACGACAGCGGCAGCAGGTCCGGCCGGACCGCAGGGGTCAGCGGGGGGCGCGCCCCGGCCCCGGCCAGGGTCCCGATCCGGCGGTCCAGCCCGGCCACCGTGGGGTCCAGGAAGAAGTCCCGCAGCCCGACCTCCACCCCCAGCACCGCCCGGACCCGGTTGACCAGTTTGATGGCGAGCAGGGAGTGCCCGCCCCGGCGGAAGAAGCTGTCGTTGCGCCCGATGCGCTCCACCCCCAGTGCGGCGGCGAACAGGCCGCAGAGGATCTCCTCCCGCAGGCTGACCGGCCCGTCGTCCGGCAGGTCCGGCCGGCGTACCCCTGTGGTCTCGGCCCGGGCGATCCGCTCGGCGAACCCGGCGCGTTCGGTGTCGGTGACGACGTCGAGGGCACCGACGGTGCTGCTCGGGGCGAGGGCCACGGCCCGCAGCAGCCGCAGGTAGACCGCGAGCATCGACTCCACCGTGGCCCGGTCGAACAGGTCCACCGGGTACTGGAACTCCACCTGCACACCGGTCGGTGTGCCGTCGGAGTCACGCAACTCCGTGCAGTAGACCGTCAGGTCGAACTTGGCCACCCCCAGGTCGACCGGGAGGGTCCGGGCAGGCAGGTCACCCAGGCGCAGCTCGGTCGGGGTGTGCGTACCGACGGTCAGCATCACCTGGAAGAACGGGTGCTGTCCCGGCGCCCGGACCGGGTTGAGCTGCTCCACCACCAGGTCGAACGGCACCTCCTCGTGGGCGTACCCGGCCAGGTCCGTGTCGCGTACCCGGGCCAGCAGGTCGAGGAAGGTCGGGTCACCGGAGACGTCGGTGCGCAGCACGACCGAGTTGGCGAAGAAGCCGACGAGATCGTGCAGGGCCTCGTCGGAGCGGCCGGCCACCGGGGCACCGATCGGCACGTCGGTGCCGGCCCCGATGCGGGTCAGGGCGGCGGCCAGGGCGGCCTGCATGGTCATGAAGGTGCTGGCCCGCTGGGCCCGGGAGAGGTCCACCAGGCGGCGGTGGGTGTCGGCGTCGAGCAGGCCGGTGACCGTGCC
Source organism: Micromonospora sp. NBC_01739 (assembly GCF_035920385.1). Taxonomy (GTDB): domain Bacteria; phylum Actinomycetota; class Actinomycetes; order Mycobacteriales; family Micromonosporaceae; genus Micromonospora. The sequence goes on from NZ_CP109151.1 coordinate 1,475,498, forward strand.
GCCGCGCCCGGAGGCCCCGGTCGCGCGGGGCCGGTCGAAGGGCAGGGGCAGCGCCGAGGGGGAACCGGCCAGGTTCTCCCGCCACCAGGCCAGTGACCTGGACAGTTCGCTGTCCGGGTCCTCCACCTCCCCCAGCAGTTCCCGCTGCCAGAGGGTGTAGTCGGCGTACTGCACCGGCAGGGGCTCCCAGTCCGGGGCGGCACCGCCCAGCCGGGCCCGGTACGCGGTGGCCAGGTCCCGCAGCAGCGGGGCGATCGAGGCCCCGTCGGTGGCGATGTGGTGCAGCAGCAGCACCAGCACGGACTCCTCGGGCCCGCCGACGAACAGCCGGACCCGCAGCGGGGACTGTTCGGCGGCCAGGTCGAAGGTGCTGGTGCAGAAGCGCCTGACCTCCGCGTCGACCTCTTCCGGCGGGCACCGCCGGACCGGGACCGCGACCGTGGCCGTGGGCAGGACCCGCTGCACCGGCTCGCCGTCGGCCAGCGCGAAGACGGTACGCAGCACCTCGTGCCGGTCGACCACATCGGTGAGCGCCGCCGCCAGCACCTCGGGGTCCGGTACCCCGGACAGGGCCAGCACCACCGGCGCGTTGTAGGTCGACGAGGGGCCTTCCAACCGGTTCAGGAACCACAACCGGCGTTGCGCGTACGACATCGGAATCACGGGGAACTCCTCCTGCTCGGCCACGACCCGACTACCGCCGCGCAGCCGTGGTACTCACGAAAGTCAGGGTCCGGATGGGGATCGGCGTGCGAGCTGCCCTAGGTCAGCTCGCACGCCGGTGGTACGTGCCGGTCAGGCCGAGGCCGACGGCTCCAGCCGGGCTTCGATGGCCCGGGCCAGGTCCCGCAGTCGCGGGTTCTCGTAGACCGCCCGGATGGGCAGGGCCAGGCCCAGCTCCGCGCGGACCTGGGCGACCAGTTTGATCGCCAGCAGGGAGTGACCGCCGAGCTTGAAGAAGTTGTCCTCGGCGCTGATCGAGGGCTGCCGCAGCACCTGGGACCAGACCTGGGCGATGAGTTCCTCCACCCGGCCGGTCGGGGCGGACTCGGCGGGCACCTGCGGTGCGGCCCCCGGCGCGGGGGCCGGCAGGGCAGCGCGGTCCAGCTTGCCGCTGTTGGTCCTCGGGAAGTGCTCGACGCTGACGAACGCCCCCGGCACCATGTACCCGGGCAGGCTCCGCGCCGTCCACTCCCGCAGGGCCGCGGCCTCCACCGGCGCGGACTGCCGGTAGTAGGCGACGAGCAGTTGCCCGTCCTCCTCGCGAACCAGCACTGCCGTCTCGGCCACCGCCGGGTGGGCCCCCAGCACCGACTCGATCTCGCCCAGTTCCATCCGGTGGCCGCGTACCTTCACCTGGCTGTCGACCCGGCCGAGGAACTCCAGCCGGCCGTCGGGCAGTTGCCGGCAGCGGTCCCCGGTGCGGTACATCCGGGTGCCGTCATCGGAGTCGAGGTCGGCGACGAACCGTTCGGCGGTCAGGCCGGGGCGGCGACGGTAGCCGCGACCGACCCGCGAACCGGCCAGGTAGAGCTCCCCGGCCTCACCGGGGGCGACCGGGGTCAGGGTGTCGTCGAGCACCCGCAGCCGCAGGCCGGGCAGGACGGTGCCGATGTGCGGGGCCTGGTCCGAGGTGATCCGGCCGACGGTGGCGTCGACCGTGCACTCGGTCGGCCCGTACGCGTTGACCGCCCGCAGGATCCCGGCGTCGACCAGCTCACCGAGGCGACCCCACAGGGTCGGGCTGATCGGTTCGCCACCCACGATCAGGGTCAGCGGCCGGCCCTCGGCCCCGCGCGGGGAGGCGGCCAGGTGTTCCAGCAGCGTCTCCAGGTGCGAGGGGGTGATGTCCAGGTCGGTGAGGGGATGCCGCTCGACGAGGGCGCCCAGCAGGGCCGGGTCGGTGCGGGTCTGCTCGTCGAGCACCACCACGGTGTCGCCCCGGCACAGGCGGATCCACTGCTGCACGGAGGCGTCGAAGGAGGGCGAGGCGTTCCAGCCGACCGTGCCGGGACCGGGGCGTACCACCCCGGTGGACTCCAGTTCGGCCAGCAACGACGCGAGCGCGCCCCGGCTGATCTCGACGCCCTTGGGGCGGCCGGTGGAGCCGGAGGTGTAGATGACGTACGCCAGGGTGTCCGGGCCGACCGGCACGGGCCCGTACCCGGCGGCCGGAGCGTCCTCGTCGGTGGTCAGCGCCGCCAGGGACACCTGCGGGGTCTGCGCGGTGAGGGGCTCGGTGTCCCCGTCGACGATCAGCAGGTCGGCGCGGGCGTCGTCGACGAGGTAGCGGCGCCGGTCGACCGGCAGTTGCGGGTCGACCGGCAGGTACGCCGCGCCCGCCGTCAGGGTGCCGAGCAGGGCCGCCACCAGGTCGACCCCCCGGGGCAGGCAGAGGGCTACGACGCTCTCCGGACCGACCCCGCGGGCGGCCAACCGGCCGGCGACGAGACCTACCCGCTCCCGTAGCTGCCCGAAGGTGAGGCTGGTGTCGCCGCAGACGACGGCCACCCGGTCGGCCGGCACCCCGGCCAGCCGATCGAGCAGGTCCGGTGCCGCCGTGACGCTGGGTTCGGCCACCCGGTGGTTGATCAGCGCACTGGTCATCGTCGTCTCACTTCCCGTCCGACACGGTGGTGGACGGGGGAGTCTGCGGGGAACAGTCGGCCAGGGCGACCGGGTCACCCATCGCCACCAGGATCTTGCGGGCGCCGGAGAAGGCCTCCCGCCCGTGGGCGTTGAGGATGTTGTCGACCATCAGCAGGTCGCCGACCTGCCAGGTCTCGCGGACGGTCACCTGCTCGTACACCGAGGCGATCGTCTCGACCTCCTCCCGGGTCAGCGCCGAGCCGTCACCGACGTAGGTGTCGAACGGCAGCCCGTCGTCGCCGTAGGTGTCCAGCAGTACGTCGCGCACGTCCGCGTCGAGGGTCCACCGGTTCCAGAAGGCGTAGTGGTTGAACCAGGACTGCTCGCCGGTGACCGGGTGGGTGACGATCGCCGAGCGACGCTGCCGGGTGCGCAGCTCCTCCTCGTCGAGCCACTCGTAGCCGATCACGTTCTCGTCGCAGTAGGACTGCACGTCGGCCGGGTCGTCGCTGGCGAAACTGGTCTGCCAGGGCAGACCGGCCAGCTCGGAGTAGTTGCGCACCAGCAGCCAGCCGTGCGCGGCGAAGCGCTCCCGCAGGTCGGCGGGCATCAGGCGCAGCGCCTCGCGCATGTCGCCGACGGTCGTCGCGCCGCCCTCCTCGGGCGCGGTGACACACCCGAACAGCAGGGTGCCGGGGAAGTCGAGGGTGTAGCTGTTCTCGTTGTGCAGCCGGATCGGCTGGGCGGCGGGCAGGTCGGTGGAGGAGAAGACGCCCTGACCGAAGTCGGTACGCGGGGTGGCCTTCTCCCGGTAGCCGGTCTGCTGCGGCATCAGCACGTCGCGGACCCGGGCGAAGTCGGTGGTGTCCCCGACGGGCAGGCCACGGATCATCAGGCTGCCGCAGTGCAGCAGTTCGGCGCGGATCGCCGCGCGGTGCGCGGTGAGCCACCCGACGGCGTCGTCGAGGTCGTCGAACGACGGGGTGACGAGGATGGTCGGCTTGCCCGGTTCGTGACGTACGTCGAGGTGGGCTACAGGCGCTTGGGCGGTGAGAGACATCGAGATCCTCCTGAACGAGGTGGAGTGGGTCAGGCGAATTCCGGCCGGACGGCGCAGCCGTCGAGGACACCGGTGACCAGGGTGAGGAAGTCTTCGAGCTGGTCGTTGAAGTAGAAGTGGCCACCGGGCAGCACCTGGGTGGTGACCGGTCCATCGGTGATCTCGGCCCAGCGGCCGAGGGCCTCGGCCGGCACCACCGGGTCGGTGCTGCCGCCGAAGACGACCACCGGGCAGGTGAGCGGTGCCGCCGGCGGGCTGTGGTAGGCGTCGTCGATGGCGAAGTCGGCACGGATCGAGGGCAGCACCAGCTCCCGCAACTCCGGCTCGTCGAGGATGCCGTTCTCCGTACCGCCCCGTTCCTTGATCGCGGCGACCAGCGCGTCGTCGTCGAGGTCCTCCGGATGCACCGGGCTCGGGTTGACCAGGAACGGTGCCCGGCAGGCGGAGACGACCAGGGCGCGGGGCGGACGACCGGCCTCGGTCAGGGCCCGGGCCACCTCGTACGCGACCAGGGAACCCATGCTGTGCCCGAGCACGACCAGGTCGTCGGTGTCGGCGGGCAGGCTGGCCAGGACCGGGTCGACCAGGTCGGCCATCGTCTCGGGCAGCGGCTCACTGAACCGGGCACCCCGACCGGGGTACTGCCCGACGAGCAGGCGTACCCCCTCGGGCAGCAGGTCCCGCCAGGGTGCGTACGCGTGCGCGTTGCCACCGGAGTGCGGCAGCACCAGCAGCGACGTCTGGTGCGGGGCGTCCCCGGTGCCGCCGGGCAGCACCCAGACGACGTCGTCGGGGGCGGGCGACGGATGCCGGTCCGGCATCGCGCCGGCCGGGTCGAAGGGGGCATGGTCCACGGTGCGCTCCATTTCTGGACTGCTTCAGGGGCGGATGGGTCAGGTGCTCTGCGGGCCGGTCGGCAATGCCTTGCCCGCCTCGGTGCGTCGCCGCAGGGTCGGGCGGCTGCGGGCCGGTGCGGCCGAGGGCAGCTGCGCGGCGAGGGCGGCGATGGTGGGGGCCTGGAAGATGTCGCGGATGGTGAGTTGGGTGCCGAGGATCGCGCAGACGCGGGCGGCGAGTTTCGCGGCTAGCAGGCTGTGGCCGCCGAGGTCGAAGAAGTCGTCGTCGATGCTGACGGCGGGCACGCCGAGGATCTCCGCGTACACCCCGCAGAGGATCTCCTCGCGGGCGTCGCGGGCCGCCCGACCGGTCCCGGCGACGGCGGTGAACTCCGGCTCCGGCAGGGCCCGCCGGTCCAGCTTGCCGTTGGGGGTCAACGGCATCCGGTCCAGCGCGACCACGGCGGCGGGCACCATGTGCTCGGGCAGCCGCTCCCGCAGCCATGGTCGCAGTCCGCCCGGGTCGGCGTCGCCGACGACGTAGGCGATCAGTCGCATCGTCCCGGTCGGGTCGGGTCCGGCGACCACGGCGACCTGGGCAACCTGGTCGTGGCCGCGCAGCACCGACTCGATCTCGCCGGGCTCGACCCGGAAGCCCCGTACCTTCACCTGGCCGTCGAGGCGGCCGGCGAACTCCAGTTGCCCCTCGACCGTCCACCTGGCCAGGTCCCCGGTGCGGTAGAGCCGGTCGCCCGGGTCGCCGAAGGGGTCGGGCACGAACCGCTGCGCGGTCGTGCCGGACTGGTTGAGGTAGCCGTGGGCCAGGCCGATCCCCGCCAGGTACACCTCGCCGACCACACCGACCGGTGCCGGGCGCAGCCCGTCGTCCAGCACGTACGCCCGCTTGTTCGCCACCGCCCGACCCACCGGCAGGCTGCTCGCCTCGGCGAGGTCACCGGGCACGGGGTACACGGTGCTGAACCCCATCGACTCCGCCGGCCCGTAGGCGTTACCGACCCGCAGGTCCGGGTAGCGGGCCAGAATCCGGGCCACATGCCCGACCGAGGAGGTCTCCCCGCCGGTGAAGGCGTACCGGACCCCGTCGAAGGCCTGCGGATACTCGTCCACCAGCAGGTTGAACAGGCCGGAGGAGAGTTGCAGCATGGTGATGCCGTGCTCGCGTACGAGGGTGGCGATCAGGGCGGGTTCGGGGCGTTGCCCGGGTTGCAGCACACAGGTACCGCCGAAGAGCAGGGCTCCCCAGAACTCCAGCGAGAAGGCGTCCCAGGACACCGGTGAGCACTGGAGGAACACCTGATCCGGGCCGAAGTCGGTGTAGCGCTGACCGGCGAGGGTGCCGACCAGGGCGCGATGCGAGGTCAGGATGCCCTTCGGGGTACCGGTGGATCCGGAGGTGAACATCACGCACGCCACGTCGTCCGCGCCGACCGGGGCACCGGGGTCGGTGGCCGGCCGGGCGGCGATCAGTGCGGCGTCGGTGTCCACCCGCACCACCGGCGCGTCGGTGGTGATCCGAGCGGCCAGCGCGGCGCGGCTGACCAGCGCGGTGGCGCCGGTCTCGGCGACCGTCCGGTGCAGCCGCTCGTCCGGGAACTCCGGGTCCAGCACGGCGTACGCCGCACCGGTCTTCACGACCGCGACGACCGCTACCGCGAACTCCATGCCCCGGTCCAGCAGGATCCCGACCACGTCGCCACGACGCACCCCGGCCGCGCTCAGGTGCCGGGCCAACCGGTTCGCCGCCGCATCCAGCTCGTGGTAGGTCAGGGCGGAGGTTTCGTGACGCAGCGCCACCGCGCGCGGGTCGGCCGCCACCTGGGCGGCGAACCGGGCGGCCAGCGAGTCGTCGTCGACCTCGACGGCGGTGGTGTTCCAGTCGTGCAGCACGGCCGACCGCTCCACCGGATCAAGGGCGTCGACCTCCTCGACCGGGCGGGACGGATCGGCGAGCACCTGCCGCAGGGTGCGTTCCAGGGCGGCGAGCAGCCGTTCGACCGTTGCCTCGTCGAAGATGGCCGTGCGGTAGATCAGGCCGCCGCCGATGCCGTCGGCGCCCTCGTCGCGCAGCAGGAACTCCAGGTCGAACTTGGCCGCGCCGGTGACGACGACATTGCCGCGCTCACCGCGCAGACCGGGCAGGTTCAGCTCGGCGTCGGTGGCGTCGTCGAAGCCGAGGCAGATCTGGAACAGCGGGTGCCGGGCCAGTGTGCGTACCGGGTTGAGCTCCTCCAGCAGCAGGTCGAACGGAAGCTCCTGGTGGGCGAAGGCGTCCAGGTCGGCACCGCGTACCCGCACCAGCAGGTCGGCGAAGGAGGGGTTGCCGGAGGTGTCGGTACGCAACACGACCGTGTTGACGAAGAAGCCGACCAGTGGGGCCAGGGCTTCGTCGGAGCGGCCGGCGACCGGGGTGCCGATGGCGATGTCGGTGCCGGCACCGTAGCGGCGCAGGGTCAGGGCCAGTGCGGCCTGAAGCACCATGAAGGCGGTGCAGCGCTGCTCCCGCGCCACCTCGCGGACCCGACGCGCCAGGGCAGGGTCGATCCGTACCGGCACGGCCCCGCCGTGGTGGTCGGCGACCGCCGGCCGGGGCCGGTCCAGGGGCAGCAGGGTCTCCTCGGGCAGCCCGGCGAGGGCCTGACGCCAGAAGCGCAGATCGGTGTGGTGGGTGCTGTCCGGGTCGTCGCGGTCGCCGAGCACGGCCCGTTGCCAGAGCGCGTAGTCGGCGTACTGCACCGGCAGGGGGGTCCAGTCGGGGGCCTGGCCGTGGCATCGGGCGGCGTACGCGGTGGCCAGATCATCGAGCAGGGGACGCAGCGACTGACCGTCGGTGGCGATGTGGTGCAGCAGGATCAGCAGCACGTACCCGTCGTCGCCGCGCTCGAAGAGGGTGACCCGCAGCGGCGGTTCGGCGGCCAGGTCGAAGACGTGTCCGGCGGCGGCGGTGAGCTGCCGCTCGAACTCGTCCGAGGCCACCGCGCGCCGGGTCACGACCACCGGCGCCGATGCCAGGATCCGCTGGTACGGCTGGCCGTCGACCGCGGTGATGACCGTCCGCAGCACCTGGTGCCGGTCGACCAGGTCGCCGACCGCCGCGGTGAGGGCGTCGACATCGAGGGCCCCGCGCAGGTGGAAGGCCATCGGCACGTTGTACGTGGTGCCGGGCCCCTCCAACGAGTCGATGAGCCAGAGGCGGCGCTGGGCGTACGACAGCGGCGGCTGGTCGCCGTGTGCCGTGGCGACGAGGGCGGGTCGGGTGCGGGCCGTACCGGTGGCGGGCAGGCCGGCGGTGAGGGCGGCGACCGTGGGGGACTGGAAGATCTCGCGGATGCTCAACTCCACGCCGAGTACGGCCCGCGCCCGAGCGGCTAGCCGGGCGGCGAGCAGCGAGTGCCCGCCCAGGTCGAAGAAGCTGTCGTCCACCCCGACCTCGGTGATTCCGAGGACTTCGGCGTAGAGGCCGCACAGGATCTCCTCCCGGGCGTCCCGGGGGGCCCGCCGGGAGGTCGTCGGGAGGGCACCGAAGTCCGGCTCCGGCAGGGCCCGCCGGTCGACCTTGCCGTTGGCGGTCAACGGGATCCGGTCCAGCAGCACCACGGCACCGGGCACCATGTGTTCCGGCAGCCGCTGGCGCAACCACCCCGTCAGGGCGGCTCCGTCGACACCGGTGGTCCTCGCCACCACGTACCCGACCAGGCGCAGGGTGCCGTTGCCGTCCGGCGAGGCCAGCACCACGGCCTGCGCGACGTCGGCGTGACCCAGCAGGGCCGCCTCGACCTCGCCGGGTTCCACCCGGAAGCCGCGTACCTTCACCTGGCCGTCGATCCGGCCGACGAACTCCAACTGTCCGTCGGTCGACCAGCGGGCCAGGTCGCCCGTGCGGTACAGCCGTTGCCCGTCGCCCCCGAAGGGGTCCGCGACGAACCGGTGTGCGGTCAGCGCCGGCTGGTTGAGGTAGCCGTCGGCCAGCCCGACCCCGGCCAGGTAGATCTCGCCCGCGACACCGGGCGGCACCGGTCGCAGGTGACTGTCCAGCACGTACGCCCGCTTGTTGGTCACCGCCCGGCCCACCGGGACACCCACGCCGGTGAAGTCCGCCGGCACATCGAAGGTCGTGGTGAAGCCCATCGACTCCGCAGGCCCGTAGGCGTTGGCCACCCTCAGGCGCGGGTGGCGGGCCGACACCCGGGCGACATGCGGTCCGGAGGAGGGCTCACCTCCGGTGAAGGCCACCCGGACCCCGGCGAAGACCTCGGGATACTCGTCGACCAGGACGTTGAACAGACCGGAGGACAGCTGGAGCATGGAGACCCCGTGCTGCGGCACCAGGGCGGCGATCACAGCGGGGTCGGGTCGCTGCCCGGGATGCAGGACGCACACCCCGCCGAACAGCAGGGCCCCCCAGAACTCCAAGGAGAAGGCGTCCCACGACACCGGTGAGCACTGCAGGAACACCTCGCCGGGGCCGAAGGTCGCGTACCGCTGACCCTGCACGGTGCCCACCAGGGCCCGGTGCGGCGCCAACACCCCCTTGGGGGTGCCGGTCGACCCGGAGGTGAACATCACGCACGCCACGTCGCCCGGGTCGATGTGCGGCTGCGGATCGAGGGTGCCGCGAGCGGCGATGGTCGCGGCATCGGTGTCCACCCGGACCATCGGGCAGGCCACGTCGACCCGGGACGCCAACGCCTCGCGGGTCACCAACGCCGAGGCGTCCGTCTCCCGCAGGACCAGGGCCAGCCGCTCGTCGGGAAAATCCGGATCCAGGATCGAATAGGCCGCACCGGTGCGGGTCACCGCGATCACCGCGACCGCGAAGTCGATGTCGCGCTCCAGCAGCACCCCGACCACGTCACCCCGGCGGACCCCCATCGACCGCAGATGGTCTGCCAGCCGCCCGGACCGCTGTGCCAGTTCCCCGTAGGACAGGACGTCCTCGCCGCAGACCAGGGCCGGCTCCTGCGGGCACGCCGCCGCCTGCGCGGTGAACAGGTCCGCCAACGACCGGTCCGCCACCGGTACGGCGGTGGTGTTCCACTCCCGCAGCACCAGATCGCGTTCCGCCGCGTCCAGGGCCTCGATCTCGGCGACCGTGATGCCGGGGCGGGCGGTCATGTTCGCCAGGACCCGGTGGAAGGTGCGCTGGTACGCGTCGAGGTCCAGGGTCTGGATGAACGCGGTGTCGGTACTGACCTCGATCCGCAGACCGCCCTCGGGATGGTGGGTGACGGTCAACCCCACGTCCTCCATGGTGCCGCCGGTGGACAGGTGGTGGTAGCGGGTCGGCAGGCCCGCGAAGTCGTCATGCTCGTCCCCGACCACAAAGTTGATCACGGGTCCGAAGTGACGCCCCTGATCAGCGGGCCAGTTCAGGTCGCGTCGCAGGTCATCGGCGGAGTATCGCTGGTGCCACTGGGCGCGCAGGGCCTGCTTGGCGACCCGGGCCGCCAGGTGCTCCGCGGACCGCGTCGGGTCGACCCGGTGGTAGAACGGGAGGATGTTCGCCATCATCCCGGGGGTGACGGTCGACCGGGGGTCCAACCGTCCCGGCAGCGGCAGGCCGAGCAGCACATCGTCGTCACCGGTCCACATCCGCCGGTGCAGCACCGCGGCGGTGATGAGGGCCTGAGGCCAGGTGGTGCCGGCCCGCTGCGCGAACTGGCGGAGGCGGGCGAATCCCGGCTCGTCCAGCCGAGTCACCTGCCGGGTGACCCGGTTGGCGGGTTTACCTGCCGGGGTGGGTGGCGCGTGCGCCACGTCGGCCATCAACGTGCGCCAGTAGGCGGCGTCACGCTGCTGGGCCCGGGAGCCGATGTAGTGGTCCTGGCTGTCGAGCACGGCGGTGAACGAGCCCAGCGGTGCACCGGTCGCACCACCCTCGGTCACCAGCCCGGTGTACAGCTCGGCGGCCCGCCGCCGGATGATCGTCGCGCTGTAGCCGTCCTGGATGAGGTGGTGCGCCCGCAGATACCACAGGAAGTGCTCCGGGCCGAGCCGGTAGATCTCGTGCAGGAACAGGCGGTCGTGCTCCAGGTCGAGGGGGCGGTTGAGGTCCTCGTGCATGTGCCGCAGCGCCACGGCCCATGGATCGGGCTCGGCGCTCAGGTCCACCAGCCGGGGGGTGAAATCCGGTACCGGTCCGACCTGCTGCCTCGGTGCGCCGTCGACCTCGGTGAAGCGCAGCCGCAACGTCTCGTCCTCGCGGACCATCGCGCACAACACGGCAATCAGTGCCTGCGGGTCGAGCCGGCCCTGGATCTCCAGGTAGCCGCCCATGTTGTGGACCGGATTGCTCGGATCGATCCGTTGGGCGTACCAGACGCCCAGCTGCGCCGCGTTGAGCGGTCGCGAGCCGGTGGACGGATCGGACATGGTGGAACCCCCATCTGGACGCGCTGCGCGGAAACGGACGGACGACCCGGCGACCGTCCACCGCGACCGCCTTCGATGTGTGCGAAACGCGCGGTGGGTCACCGAGGGAACTGCGGCCTGCGGTGGACGGTGCCGGGAAACCAGGTCACACCGTCTTCTGTTCCACGAGATCGAGGATGTCCTGGATGCTCTGCATGGAGGCGAGTTCGTTGTCGCTGAACTCGACGTCGAACACCTTCTCGACCTTGACGAGGATGTCGACGAAGGTCAGGGAGTCGATGCCGAGGTCCTGGCTGAACCGCAGGTCCGGGCCGATGGTGACGGTGAGCTCCGGTGCCTCCTCCAGGACGATCTCGCTGACCTTCTCCAGGGTGTTGGGCATGATCTGCTCCTTCTCGGGCAACTGTGGGGGAGTGCCTACTCAGGTGTTCGGTGGTACGACCGACCTCGGTGCGTCGGTCCTTGAGTGACGGTCGGCTCAGCGGACCGTCTGCGTCGGAGCCAAGGTCAGCTCCGGCCAGGTGAGGCCGGCCGCTGCCCAGGTGGCGCCGCCGCCGAACGCCGCTAGCAGCACCTTGTCGCCGGCGTTCAGCGCGCCGGAGTCCACGGCGTCGACCATGGCCAGCGGGATGGAGGCGGCGGAGGTGTTCGCCACCTTGTCGACGTTGATCACTGCGCGCTCGGCGGGGATCCCGATCTCCTTGGCGGTGGCGGCGAGGATGCGCTGATTGGCCTGGTGGGCGATGAGCCAGTCGACGTCGTCGGGGGTCCAGCCCATCCGCTGCAGCACCGACCGGGAGACCGTGCTCATCTTGTTGATCGCATGCTTGTAGACGGCCCGGCCGGACATGGTGAAGTAGCTGTTGGCGACGTCGACGGGGACCCCCGCGGCGCGTTGGCGTGAACCACCGGCCGGCGTCTTCATGATGTCCAGCAGGTCACCGTCGCTGCCGAGCTGCTGCACGGAGACACTGCCCGTCTCGCCGAGGTGGCCGGCCCGCACGACCACGGCGCCACCACCGTCACCGAAGATCGGCCCGGTGATCTCGTCGTCGTGGTTGAGGATCGACGAGATCGCGTCGGCGCCGATGACCAGACCCGTGCGGTACGCCCCGGTGGCGAGCATCCCGGTGCTGACCGACAGCGCGTAGACGAACCCGGAGCAGGCGGCGTTGAGGTCGAAGGCGGCGATCCCCTTGAACCCAAGCCGGCTGGCCACCGACGGCGCGGTCGACGGGAACAGGTGGTCCGGGGTGCAGGTGGCCAGGATCAGGAAGTCGATGTCCGGGTTGCCGCAGGAGTCGAGGGCCCGTCGGCCCGCCTCCACGGCCAGATCCGAGGTGGCCTGACCCGGCTCCAGGATGAACCGTTGCTCGATTCCCGTGCGGTCGCGGATCCAGTCCGTGGTGACGCCGAGCCGGTCGGCTATCTCCTCGTTCTTGACCACCTGATCCGGTACATACGCACCGAGTCCGGCGATGACGGCCGTCCTGGTGGTGCTCTCGTACTCGACATTCGCCGACAAGGTCACCCCTCCTCTTCTGTCGTCCGGTGAGCCAGCCGGCTACCGGCGGCCACGCCCTGCTGGGTCGTGTTGCCAGTGAACCCGCGGTCGGCGCTTCCGAGCGGCAGTTGTCCCGGCACCCTCGCAGCAGCTACATCACCGTCCTCGTGCGACCGCAGCGCCCGTGTCCCCGGCGTTCCGGTCGGCGACTCCCCGCGGCTGGTCGCCGGGAAAGGAGGTGATAGCGCCGAGATAGCCGCGGAGATAAGGCCAGGATTCCGCCCGTCGTTAGCTTCATTTCAACGCCACAGGGAAACACCGAAAAAGGAGCCGACAATGGGCCGCACCGTCAAGCTTTTCGCTCTCGCCGCCACGACCGCAGCCCTCGTCCTCTTCGGTGCCTCGATGGCGCAGGCCGACACCACGACCCCGGCCTCCTCTCCGGTCGTCACCTCGTCCCCGTCGCCCACCACCAGCACCGCCGGCAACAACCCCTGGGACTGATCCCCGGCGCCCCGCACCGGATCACCCCACCCCCACCCCCACCCCCTGACCGACCCCGTCGTCACCCACAGTCGAGGAGTAAGAACAATGACGAGCTCGCTGGGCCTGCGGCCCGTTACCGGCTGGTCCGGAAACAAGGACTACTTCACCTTCCGGGAATACGACAGGTTCGACCCGGAAGCCGTCCTCGACGTCCTGGACGGCAAGGTCGCCGGGGTGATGTTCCGTGGCATGGTCCCGCCGGAGGTCGCCGAGAACATCTCCCAGCGCTTCTGGAACAGCCCCGACCGTAAGGTCCGCGGCGTCGAGGCGCCCGGCTACTACATCGGGGCGTACACCTGGAACAAGCCCACCAAGCAGTACCTGGACGAGGCCGAGGAGGCCAACCCGATCCTGCGTGACCTGCTGGACGTGCCGAACGACCCGATGAAGCAGTTCTACGCCGGGCTCGGTGCCTCCCTGGCCAGGCGCGGGGCCGTCGTCCGGCCCGCCGAACACGAGGGACGCAGCGCGGCGATCGCCCTGTTCCGCTCCTGGCACGGCCGGGGAGCCTTCGCCCTGGAGCCGCACGACGACGACTCGCAGTGCTCCGACCCGCAGATGGCCGACTTCGAGCGCAACAAGGTGTTCGGCAACCCGATCGCCGCGCTGAACATCTGCCTGGAGAACGAGGGCGGCGGGGGTCGGCTCGTCTACTGGAACATTCAGCCGGACCTGGAGAGCAAGCGCCGCCTCGGCGTGGAGTACACCGGTTCGCCGTACCCGGCCGAGTGCCTGGTCGATGTCGAGTCCAAGTGGATCGACGTGCACGCCGGTGACGTGTACGTGTTCAACGGCGCCCACGTCCACGCGGTCGAACCGAACACCACCGAGCGGCAGACCCGCACCACCCTGGCCGCGATGATGGCGTACGCGGACCCGCAGAACGTGGTCACCTGGAGCTGACCCGAGAGCCGGTTCCCACTGTCCAGAACGGTCGTCGAAGAGGTGAGGAAGACGATGTCGGCTGTCCACGACCCCCGAACCGGTGAGGTGGTCGGTCACATCCCACTCCTCACCTCGCACGACGTACCCGAGATCGCGCACCGCGCGACAGCGGCGCTGCCCGGGTGGTCCGCCGTCCCGGTGGACACCCGGTGCGCCATCCTGACGGAGTTGGCCCGACTGATCGCAGCGCGCCCCGCCCACCTGGGGACGCGGTTCGCCCTGGAGACCGGCAAGACCCTGGCCCAGGCCGAAGCCGAGCTGGACCGGGCGGCGGCGACCTTCGGGTGGACCGCCGCCGCGGCCACCGAAGCGACCGCCGGACGCACGATCTCAGGCGGCGACGGACTGCACCGACAGGTCCTGGTCGACCCGGTCGGCCCCGTCCTGGCCATCCTGGCCAGCAACTTCCCCGCGGTCATCCTCGCCCGCAAGCTGGCTCCCGCCCTGGCGATGGGCTGCACCGTCGTGGTGAAGGCACCGGAGACGACCCCCTCGGTGGTACGCGAGATCGCCGACCTGGCCGCCAAGGCCGGCCTGCCGGCCGACGTCCTGCAGGTGGTCTTCACCGACCCGGTCGGCTCGGCGGCCCTGGTGGCCCGACCCGAGTTCCCACTCATCACCTTCACCGGCTCCCACCGCACCGGCCAGTTGGTCGCCGCCGAGGCGGCCGGGCGACTGGCGGACTGCGTCCTGGAACTGGGCGGCCACGCTCCCGCCATCCTCCTCGACGACGCCGACCTGGCCACCGCCGTACCCGCCCTGGTCTCCTCGAAGTTCAGCTCCGCCGGGCAGAGCTGCGCGGCACCGAGCCGGTTCCTGGTCCACGAGCGGATCCACGCCGAGTTCGTCGACCGGTTCAGCGCGGCGGTCCCCGACCTGGACCACCGGCCCGGCGGCACGATGGGTCCCCTGCACACCGAGGCCCGCCGGGACGAGGTACACACCCTGGTGCGCGACGCCGTCGAGCGGGGCGCCACCGTGATCACCGGCGGTCGGGTGCCACCCGGACCGGGCTGGTACTACCCGGCCACCGTCCTGACCGACGTCCCGGCTGAGTCCCGGCTGCTCCACGAGGAACCCTTCGGCCCGATCGCACCGGTCCTCAGTTTCACCGACGAGGATCAGGCGGTGGCGACGGCCAACGGAACCCCCTTCGGCCTGGGTGCCTTCGTCTTCGGCGACCAGGCGCGGGCCACCGCCCTGGCGCGACGACTGAACGTCGGCCGGGTGTCGGTCAACTGCGCCACCGGCGCCGACCCGATGTCACCCCTGTCCGGGCGGGGCCTCAGCGGGTACGGCTACGAGGGCGGCCTGGAAGGACTGGCCGCCTTCGGCCGACTAAAGGTGATCCAGCAGCCCTTGTGACCAGCGCCGCAGACCACCCACGGCCGTCCCCGGTCATCCCGGCCGGACACACGGGCGGGCGACCGGGTAGCTCGGGCTCTGCGCCGTGCGGCCGTCCACCGCCGTCGCCCGCACCGACCAGGTCAGCGCCGACGCGCGCAACTGTCCGACGGTCCCCTGCGCGACCGATCCGTCCACCGTCAGGGCCCGGACCGACGTCCTGCCCCCGTCGGGTGTCCAGCTGACCTCGGCGCCGCGCAGCGCGGCACTGCCGGTGGCCTGCACCACGAGGCTGTACGTGTCCGAGCCGCACCGTACGTGAGCGGTGACGGAGACCGTGAACGGCGCGGCGATCTGCGTTGCGGCCGTCGGCCGGGGCGCGGTCGGAGGTCTGGTCGGTGCCACGGTCGGCGCCGGTGCGACGCCACCGGGCGCGGTCTCGGGCGCATCGGTCCGGGTGGCCTCGGCGTCGTCCGACGGCACGATCCGGTTCCCAGCCCTCGGATCGGCGGCGGCGGTCGGTGGCGGATCGGCGGCCGGCGTCTCGGCTTCCGCAGCGGACGGCGGCGCGGAGGCGGATGCCACCTTGCCGGTCGGTGATTCGAGCGTCCGGGACGCCGGTTTGCCGGCTCCGTCCCGTACGGTGGTCCCGCGTTCCGACAGCAGCGCCCAGGTGCCGAACGCGGTGAGAAGGGCCAGCAGGGCGGTCGCCCCGGCCAGCCGCCGACGGCGCCGGTCGCGCTTCGCCGACGAGGTCGGCCGTACCGCGTGCGCAGCGCCATGCGGCACCGCAGCCCCGTCCGACGCTACGGCACCGCCGCCTGCCGTCGTGGGCCCCTCGCCCTTACGACCCGCCGGCCCGGATGGTTCGTCGGCTACCGACGCCCGCTCGGTTGCCGGGCCACCGTCTTGCGACCCGGATGGTTCGTCGACCACCAGCGCCGGATCGGCCGTCGGGCCGGCCGTGACCGCACCCGCCGGATCGGTCGGGACAGCGGTCCCGTAGACCTCTGCCAGTCTCGGCCACACCGTGTCGGTGACAACCAGGAAGGCCGGTGCCGTGTACGCCGACAGCAGGGCGGCCGGGTTGAGGTGTTCCCGCCGGAGCAGGCCACACACCGCGCAGCTCTCGATGTGCCGCGAGACCCGTTTGCGCAGGGTCGGGGTGAGCCGACCCTGCCAGCCGTCGATCAGGCCGGCGAGAGTCGGGCAGTCCCGGGCTCCGGTGCGAGCCACCAGCAGCGCCCCCAGCGCTCGTTCGAGTTGCGAGCGGGCCCGCGACAAGCGGGCGTGCGCATGGTTGGCGGGCACCCCGAGAGCCGCGCCGATGTCGGCGGTCGACAGGTTGTGGCGGATGGCCAGGTGGACCACTTCCCGGTCGCCGGGGTTCAGTGCGGCGACCGCGGTGTGCACCAGCGCGCGTACCTGCTCGGCGTTCACGCCCGTGGCCGGGTCGTCGGCGTCGACCACCGGCTCATCGGCTTCGTCCAGCGGCAGGGAGCGGGACCGCTCCCGGAGCTGCCGGAGACATTCGTTGCGCACGATCGCGTAAAGCCAGGAGCGTAGCCGGTCGGACTTCCGGAGCTGGTCGATGCGTTGGCCGGCGGTGAGGAACGCGTCGTGGACGGCGTCTGCGGCGGCCTCCGGGTCGCGCACCATCGTTCGGGCGTACGTGTACAGCCGGTCGGCGTACCGCCGGTACATGCCCTCCAGCCCGGCCCGCTCACCGCGGCGCATCGCCTCGACCAGTGCGGTGTCCTCGCACGCCGCCGTGTCCAACCGTGTCTCCCGCTGCTCGTCAACGGGTCAATTAGAACCGCAGAGCTTTTCTCTTCGAACTTTCTGTTGGCATCCCGACCCGACGGCGCTCCTACCGATGTCAATCGCAGCCGAACAGCCTCACGTGAGGAAGACATCATGCGAAAAGGATCGAACCGGAACCCGTGGTCGCGTCGGACGTCCGTCGTCGGCGGAGCCGCGCTGAGCGCGCTCGTACTCGGCCAACTGGCCCTCACCGTACCGGCGGCGGCGATCCCCGGCCTGAGCATCAAGACGACGACCGGTCCCAGCAACAGTGTCGCGAAGTCGCAGAGCGCGACCTGCCCGGCCGGCACCAAGGTCATCGGCGGTGGCGGCGCGATCACCGGTTCCGGCCTCGGGCAGGTCGGCATGGACATCATGCGGCCGCTGATCGGCGGGGACGCGTACTCGGTGACCGGCCGTGAGGACGAGAACGGCGTCGCCGGCAACTGGGCGGTCACGGCGAGCGCGGTGTGCGCCACGCCGCCCGCGGGCCTGGTGACTGTCTCCGGCAGCTCGACGCCCAGCTTCGGCACCTCGAACTGGTTCGAGAAGTCCTGCCCGGAGGGCAAGCACGCCATCGGCGTCGGTGGCGCGGTCGTCGGGGCGTCGAACAGCGAAGTCGTCCTCGAGGATCTGCGCATCCACCAGAAGAGCGTCGTGGTGGCGGGTGCCGAGGACGGCACCGGCTTCACCGACACCTGGTGGCTGGACGCCACCGCGATCTGCGCCGACCCGCTGCCCGGCGAGCAGCGTGTGATCAACGACAGTGTCTACAGTTCCGAATCCGTCCGGTCGGTCACCGCCACCTGCCCGACGGGCACGCGCGTGCACGGGGTGGGCGGCGAGATCCTCGGCGGCGATGGCCAGGTGCGCCTGACCGAGATGCGGGCCACGACCTCGACCGTCGTCACCGTCCGTGCCATGGAGGACGAGGACGGCTTCAGCAGCAACTGGAAGGTTCGCGCGTACGCCGTCTGCGCGAACTGACCCTCCGGTACCCCCTGGTCCCGTGCCGGCTTGCCCGGCGCGGGACCGGCAGGTCGCCGGGCTTCCGCTCGGTGAACGACGGCTGCGCCGCACTGGGCAGTGTCGGCCTGGGCCGGGACACACCACCGAGGCCACCGTGCAGGACCGCTGCTTCACCCTGCCCGATCCGGCCCCAACGACCATCTGCGGGTATGGCCTGTCGGGAGTCCGGCTACCGGGTGCTGCGCTGCGCTGTCACGGCGTTGCGGCATCGACCGGGTGAGTCTTCACCACGTCGGTGCCGCGGAGCTTCGTCAGCACAGCGTCGAAGGCGAGCCCGGCAACGAACCCGACTGGCACGACGAAGTATCCGAGACGAGCGGCGCTGTCTCCCTGAAGCAGATTCGGGTTGGTGGTGAGCTGCGCCGCGAGAAAGAGGACAGCGGACAGCCCACCAGCGGCAGCGCCGGACACCGCAGCGCGCAGCCACTCGCCGACCTCGTCGAAGACGTTGCGGATCAGCGCCCCGGACACCGCCGCGCACAGCGGTCCGAAGACGAGCAGACTCACCGCCACCCAGGTGCCGGGCTGCCACGCCGTGGCCGCAGGCAGCGTGGCGAGACCCGCCGCCAGGAAGATCAACGCGGACAACAGGCTCCATGCGCGACGGCGCGTCTCGGCGGTTGTCTGACGCTGCATCTGTCTCTGCTCGCTCAAGCGCCGTTCGTGCTGCCGTAGCAGTGACGCGACGACGACTTCTGCTGAGCCAGAACGCCACCTGGACACCATCGCCGACAAGTCTTGCTCAGACGCGGCGTCCGGCTCACCGTGCATACGTTGCCACGCCTTTTCGGCAGCACCCCCGAACGTGCCGATCGGCGCGACTGCGACTCGTCGGGACAGCGCAATGAGCCCGGCGATGAACGTCGACCGTCCTCCGCCGATGAGCAGAACCGCATCGACGTGCAGCAGTGCACGGTAGAACGAGACCTCCCAGTCGGATGTGGGCTCGGGTCGCGCGTCGAAGAGTTCGGGGTTGGATCGCGCTTCGGGAAAATCTATGGGATCAGCCCGATACGGACCGCGCACCTCGATGGCTCCCGGCCTCGCCTGGCCGGACTCGGCGTAACCGCGCACTACGGCGGACTCGACGAAGCCGTCGTCGCTGCTGAAGACCACCAGCCGGCATCCATGCTGTGCCAGCTCCCGCCCGATTTCCTCGGCGGCGCGGGCGGCGACCGCCACGTCACGCAGCGGTGGATCGTAGGAGCGCCCTGTCGCCAGGCTGCCCACTGCAGCCACCGTCGGCGCGCTCATGCCACCTCCCGCGCGATGCCGGCAACGATCTTGGTCGGAGACATCCGAGTGGCGCGACGGTATTCCAGCTGGCTGAACAGATCCACGCCCGAGTCGGCGAGCAGCACCGGAAAGACCCGCATTCGACCGCTGAGAGCGGCATCCATCATCCGTCGCCCTTCTTCCATGCAGTAAGAGCTCGCGACATAGTTCGGCGACAGCAGGGGCACTCCGATCGCGGCCGTCGCCAAGCTGGCCAGCATGTGGTCGAGCCATCGTGCGCCGTGCGGTATCGCGGCCGGCTTCCGGTAGTCGAAGACTTCCTGGAAAGCGTTACCGAGCTCGGCGCCGATTCGATCGGCGTACTCGTGATCTTCCTTCGCGTAGCTGAGGAACACGAGGTGGTTCAGCTTGGCAGCCGATCGAAAATAATCCTGGGCGTCGATCCGATTGTCGATCAGACTTGGCTCACCTGTGATCTGCCCGATCCGTTCCTCTAAGGCAACTTGGAGAAGTTCCGGCTCGCTCCACCGAATAAGGTCCTTTGTGTAGTGTGAGGCGAGTTCGCCGTAGACCAGTTCTTCGGTTGCGACGTCCGGTGGTCCATCCATCGGCCCAATCCGCAGGACAGGTATCCCATGGCCCCGCAGGAACGCCACTGCGGCCGCGGCCGACGGTTGGCTCATGTCGGCCAGTACCCAGTCGCACCTCTGGAGCTGCGCGGTGAAGCCACCGTCGAGGGCAATAGGCCAGGGCAGGACTTCCACCGCATAGTTGAACGCCTCGACGGCGGCTGCGGCAGCGTCTCGCGCGCCGCCCGTTGGCGGTACAAGCAATCCGACCGCGGCGGCGTCGCGCGCCGGGAGCTTCTGGGTGTGGTTGCCGATCGATCGGCAGAACATGGCGAACTCGTTGCGAAGATGCCGCCGTGCCGTCTCCATGCCTTGGCTGAGGATCTCCTGCGCCGAGTAGCGGAGGCTGACGGCGCCCGGCGGCCCCTGCAGTCTGTTGCCGAACCGGCGGTCGATGAACAGGATCGACGGCTTGCGGTAGCGCATCGCCATGTCGAGCTCGAGCTTGAAGTACCGGGTGGCCCGCACCAGATCTGCGGCCGGCAGATGCTCAAACGGATCGTCGCTCAGCGAGTAGATGCCAGCGAAGACCTCGACGTCGCGGATCATGCGTTCCAAGCGGGTCGTGCTCGTGGCCTTCAGCCCTCGGTCGACCTCGAACTGAACATCGGCGACCTGGTCAATCAGGTCGAAGAACTGCAGGTTCACCGCAGGCGACCGGTAGCGGTGGCTGAGGAAAACCTTGACGTTAAGCCGGTCACTGGGAACGGTCACCTGCTGACGATTGCAAGCACCTGCGTGGCCGTCAAGAACCACAGGTACCGACTCGGATGCCCCAGCCGCTTGTCCTCGTCCTGTCCGGGCCGTCGGTGGGGTACTCAAGGGTTCTGCCGAAGGGTGTGACCTTGCCTCACGTTGGCGGTAACGCCGAGGGGAGTGGATGGTTCTGCCATCCCAAGGGCCGATAGGTGGTCGGAAGAAGACTGGCCTTGAACATCGTCAGTCAGAGCGAAGCGACCATCAATGGTGCCTGCTCAGCTTGACGAACAACAGGTAGGCGGCAACATACAACATCAGAGCCAGCGATATGGCAAGAGATGTCACGGTCGCGATGGTCGGGACTCTCGGATCGTGGAACAGGATGACGAATGCGTATAATTGAAAACCCGCGAGAGCGGCGATTCCCGCCCAAGTATCAACCATTCTCATCGCCTGGTGCAAGCGGTCAACTCCAGGGTGCTCATGGATGTCGAGGCGTGTGGGGCTGGCATGAGTCGACATCGGGCCGTTCCATGGGCTGAGCAGGGGCACCAGCCCGGACGCCTCCCAGTTCGGTAGGTGCTTGCCGGCCACCTCGCGGAAGATGCGGCGATAGAAGACGGAAAGTTGCAGGACGGTGACGGCGCGGAGAGCCATGAGCATCATGGCGACCGGGATGACAAGCCTCAAAGGGGAGATGTCCTGGATCTTCATTCCCAGCAGTTCGGCCTCCAGCAGGTTGCTGTAGGTGAGGATGATGAATGCAGCCCCGAGGCCGACTCCACGTTTCACCGCTCGACTGGCGTCTCGTCCCTGGTCTTCTTGGATCTGCAAGAGTCGCGACAAGAAGAAGCGTAGATCATCTTTGTCGACATCGCCGCCTCGAAGAAGCATTGTTGCCCGCTGTTCAAGCGTAAGCCTATCCACGAAAATGAATGATATCGAGTGTGGGCAACGGCAGGATGCGGCGTGAACTGCCTTCCACGATCAGCGGCAGATCCGGACGTCGCGGCGGTGCGCCTTGGCCCATGGACAGCCATCGGTCCTCCGGTCCACGCGGGTCGGATTGTTACGGCCGGCCGATAGGGTTGCCCGCATGTCATCGATGCCGTTGCTGCCTGAGACCCGACGTGCGCTGGTGCATCGGTTGGCCACTGGTCAGGTAGCGGGTCGGGCGCCGTCGGTGGTCGCTGCCGTGGTGCGTGATGCCCGTCCGGTATGGCAGGGCGGGTGGGGCACGGTGGACGGCCAGGTGCCCGACGGCGATGTCCAGTACCGGATCGGTTCGATCACCAAGACGTTCCTGGCGGTGCTGGTGCTTCGCCTGCGCGACGAGGGGCGACTCGCGCTCACCGACCCGTTGGGGAAGCATCTGCCCGGCACGCCGACGGGTGAGGCCACGATCGGTGCCCTGCTGGCGCACACCGCCGGGCTGATCGCTGATGCGCCCGGCCCGTGGTGGGAACGAACCCCGGGCACGCTGCGTCCCGACCTGGCCGACGTGCTGGGCAGCGATCCGCTGGTGGGTCCGGCCGGACAGCGCCACCACTACTCCAATCCCGGCTATGCGCTGCTCGGCGCGCTGGTGCAGCGGGTTCGTGGCCAGGCGTGGGGTGGGGTGCTGCGGCGTGAGGTGCTGGAGCCGCTCGCGATGACCCGTACCACCCTGCTGCCGGTCGCGCCGCACGCCACGGGTTGGGCGGTGCATCCGTGGGCCGATGTGCTGCTGGCGGAGCCTGCCGTGGACACCGGTCTGATGGCGCCTGCCGGGCAGTTGTGGTCGACCACGACGGATCTGGCCCGGTTCGCCGCGTTCCTCATCGACGGCGACAATCGGGTGCTGCATCCGGACACCGTCGCGCAGATGCGTAACCCGACGAGCCCGCCTGAGGCGACGGACTGGCACATCGGTTACGGGCTCGGCATGCAGCTGCTGCGCCGCGACGGTCGGCTGCTGGTCGGGCACACCGGCTCGATGCCGGGCTTCGTCGCGACCGTGTGGGTTAGCCCCGATGACGCCCTAGGCGCGGTCGTGATGGCCAACGTGACCGCCGGCCTGTCCGCCGGTGGTCTCGCCGCTGACCTGCTGCAGACGGTTGCCGAGCGGGAGCCGCGGGTCCCGGCCCCGTGGCGTCCACTGCCCTCGATCGACCCGCAGCTACTGGATCTCGCCGGCCCGTGGTATTGGGGGCCAGCCCCTTACCTGCTACGCCCACAGGCTGACGGCTTCATGGAGTTGACCCCGTTGTCCGGCGGGAACGGCACCCGGCTGCGCCCCACCGGCGACGGCGGCTGGGAGGGGATCAACGGCTACTTCGCCGGCGAACGGCTGCGGGTGCAACGCGATGTGAGCGGTACCGTCAGCCACCTCGACCTCGGCAGCTTCGTCTTCACCCGACAGCCCTACGAACCCGCCACGCCAGTGCCGGGCGGGGTCGACCCGGCAGGCTGGCAGGCCGGCTGACCCCACGAACGCACCGACCTCGGCACGCAACCCAACACCCTCGGCCCGCATCGACATCACCTCGGCGACGCGCGCCTCGCGGGAAGCGGATACCGGCCGCGCGGCGAATGCGCCCAGTCACGGATGGCGGCGCCTGCGGTGAACGGTCCCGCCGTAGAGATGCACCCGATGGTCGACCTCCCGGTCCGGCTGCCGGTGTACGAAGTGGTCCGAAGCCACCTGACCGTAGCTGACATGCACCAGCCAATCCTCGTAGTACCAGCTCGGATTGCAGGCGCAGCCGGTGAACCGAAAGTTCGCCCGGTAACGGCCAACCTGCCCTGGGGTCAGCATGAACAATCGAGTCGAGGCGTACGGTCGCGGATAGCCGGCCGAACCGGGTAGCCGGTCGACGGTGACCGTCTTTCCGTTACGGCCGAGCCAGAGGCCGATGCTGCGGGCCTGCTCGACGCCGCCGTCGAGCACCTCGTCATGGCGTTCGTAGTCGACCGCCTCGTCAGCCAGGACCTCGTGGATCACTACGTCGCCTTCCGGTAGTGACCAAGGCAGCGGCACTGCCTGGTCGAGGCCACGACGCACGTTCGCGGCCGGCGCGCCGCGTGCCTTGGCCGTCCACCGCACACGAACCCGCTGAATAACGATCACACCTCAGCTTGGCGCAGCCCGCGCCTCACCCGCCAGCCAGTATCCGCGACCCGCTCGATTGCCGGGGAGCGGTGGGCAGACCGGCTGCTTCGGGGCCCGCTCGACGATCGATGTCAGCGCAGGTCGAGTCGCATGAGTACGCGCGGGAAGCCGGCGAGTACCGAGGTGGTGTCGGCCGCCTTCACGAAGCCGGCGTGCTCGAAGATGGCGCGGGTGCCGACGTAGGCCATGGTGAGGTCGACCTTGTCGCCGCGGTAGCCGACGGGGTAGCCCTCGACGGCTGGCGCGCTGTGCTCGCGGGCGAAGGCGATGGCGCCGGCAAGGAGGTGGTGCACGATGCCCCGCATACGCCGGCCAGGCCGTACCCGGAAGCACCACACGGGAGGGGGACTCATCCCGACGTGGTCACCGTTGGTGTTCGACGACACCACCGTGCTCACCTGACCGCAGCAGGTCGGGCGCGGAATCCGTTGTCGGCGGGTTTCAACTATCCCGGGCTGGCCTGCGACGCAGGCCCCGAGGGGTGAACGAGAAGGAGTCAGGAAACCTTCCTGGCCGGTGACGTACGGCAAGAACCACCGGTTCGGGGTGGATGCCCAGCAGTCCCGTCTCGCCTGCGGCGTCCGCGAAGGCGTTCCACAGGTGAAAGCAGATCAGGTCGTAGTCGGGATCGGCCACGGTGTAGGCGAGTGTCTTGGGATAGAACGGGTTGGTTCCGCCGATCCACACCGACGGGGGCCCGAACGTCTCGATGACCTCAGACATGGTGCGGTCCTGCGTCACCCACCCACCGATGTCGGTGCTCATCCGGTGAAACTCCACCTCGGACAATGCCCGGTCGAGCTCAAACGAGCGCAGTCCGGGATAGCCTTGCCGTATATGGCTACCTATCGCAGCGCCTCAGTGCTTCTTTCCTCGGACGGCACCAGGACCCCCGGCACCGCCGCACTCTTCGCCGAGCCCGCCCGCAGGGGCGGGATCCCGCCGTGGGCAGGTGACTTCCGACCCGCCAACAGCGCCGGCAACGGCCCCAAGAACGCGGTCGGGAAGACCTTTACGTTGGAGTTGCCCGACGGCAGCACCGGCAAGGTCGTGGTCCAGGGCCTCAAGCGCGGGAAGGGAGGCGTCGTGCTGGCGTTGATGGGCGAGGACGCACCCCCCTTTTGATCAGGCACCTGATCGCTGCCGACGGCTGGCGGTGGTGGTTGAGCGCGGGCAGCGCGGGGCTGGTGGTGTTGCCGTACTGGCAGGGTGCGCCCTGGCCTGCGGTGGTGGCGGCGGTCTTCGGAGTGATCGTGGTCGGTGCGTGGGCGTGGGGCACCCGGAGCGGCCGTGTTGTGGGCGTGGTCGTCGGTGTCGGTTTCATCGTCGTGCTGGCCGCGGTGTTCGCCGTCTCGCAGTGGCCCCGAGGACTGCCCGTCGCGCCGTGGCTCGACTGGTTCGTGGTGTGGTTGCTGGTCGCTGCGGTGTGCCTGGCGGCGCTGGTCATCGATCACGTCAGGCATGCCGCCGCGGCGGAGGGGACTGGCCAACGGTTCGGTGGTTCGCCTCCGTGGTGCCGCTGGCCACCGTGGTGATGCTGTGCGGCTGCGGGCTCGGCATTGCCCAGATCGATGGCGACGGCAGGTTTCGGACACCTGTTCGCGAAGACGAGATTCTTCCGCTGCCGAGGTCGCTGCGCCTGGTCTCGGCTGACCTGTGTGCCTCCGGTGGGAGCAGCGGCAACTGTACGGCTGAGTTCGTGGTTGCGTCCTCCGACGCTGCCGGCCGGGAAACGACCGTGACCCGGCTCGTCGCGCACCTGCGCGACACCGGATGGGCGCTGCAACCCGAACGAGGGAGTTACTCCGGCAGCCGCGAGGTCAGCGGACTCCTGCGCTGGAGGCCGCACCGACTATGGCTGTACGCCGAAGCCGAACCCGCAGTGGTGCGGCAACCGGCGACCCCACACGACGCAGTGAACGTGCACATCGACAACCTCTGACACGGCCCCACGTGGATCTGCCGCATCTCGGTGCGCTGCTGATGAGGACGCTGCTCTTCGCCGAGAGGCCTTACCGAAGACTCGGTGGAATCTGGGCCGCTGCGCGGAGGCCATCCTCGTCCTGCGCCCGGTGCACAGGACGAGGATGGCTCAGCAGTTGCGGGAATCAGCTTGCGGTGCAGGTGGCGGTGGTTCCGCTGCTGTTACCGGCGCCCTGGAATCCGAAACTGGTGCTCTGGCCCGCGGTCAGTTGTCCGTTGTACTGCTCGTTCGTGACGGTGACGGTGCCGCTCGTACCGCTGCGGACGCCGTTCCAGACGTTGACCACCGACGCGCCGCTTGGCAGGTTGAGGGTGACCCGCCAGCCGTTGAGCGCGGTGGTTCCCGCGGTGACGGTGACCTGGGCGACGAATCCGCCGTTCCACTGGTCCTGGACGGTGTAGACCGCAGTGCAGGATCGGTTCCCACCGGGCGGCGGGGTGGTCGGGGGTGGGGTGGTGGTCGGGGGTGGGGTGGTGGGCGGCGGGGTGGTCGGGGGTGGGGTGGTGGGCGGCGGGGTGGTCGGGGGTGGGGTGGTGGGCGGCGGGGTGGTCGGAGGAGGCGTGGTAGGCGGTGGCGTGGTGGCCGGCGGACCGCCGTCGAGCGTCAGCTTCCAGCCTTCAAGCATGCCTGCGTACGAGGCGACGTTCTGGATCCGTAGCTTCCAGGTGCCGGCTGTCGGCTTGCTCGACAGGTCGGTGATGAAGGCTTCGCGGGCGTTTGCCCGATACGACCCGACGAGGCTCTCCTTGAGCAGGAAGGCCTGTCCGTCCGGCGTGATGAGGGAGAGTCGCAGGTCTCGGTTGTACTGGTGACCGATGTTGGTTTCGATGTAGCTGGTGGTCGACGGTGCCCGGCCGCAGTCGGCCACGCTGATCGGCGATTCGATCGTGCCGTTCTCCGGGATCCGTACGTCGGCGGTGGCGATACCGCCGCAGGCCGGCGGCGGGAGGTCGACGCCGGCCAGGTTGAGCGTCCACGAGTCGAGGAACCCGGTGCCCTGGTACAGGTTGTCGCTGACGTAGAGCTGCCAGGTGCCGTTCGCCGTCTCCGAGGAGAAGTCATAGGTGAACGTGTAGTCGACGCGCTTGCTGCCTCCGCCGGTGTGGTCCAGCAGGTGGTACCAGTTGCCGCTGGGTGAGATCAGTCGGACGTCGAGTTCGCTGATGTTGGCGTGGGAGAGGTGTACCTCGACCGTGCTGTTGCGGGCGGCGACGCCGGGACAGCCGGTGATGGTGATGGGGGCGTACAGGTTCTGGCCCTCACTGATCACCCGGTCGGTGCCGTCCGAGGCGACGCAGCCGGGCGGGTTGTCGATGCGCAGCCGGTACGCCATCGGCCGGATCGCGTCGGTTCCGGTGCCGATCACCGAGATGGTGTAGTCGCCGGCCAGCATGGTCGCCGCGGTGCTGACCGTGAGGGTGGTGCTTCCGTTCGAGGAGATGGTCGACGGCTGGAAGGTGGCCGTCACACCCTCGGGCAGACCGCTGACGGTCAGTGAGACCGGCTGGGCGGCACCCCGGGTGACGGTGCCGGTGATCGTGGTCGAGACGGTGCCACCGGGCGTGACGGTGCCGCTGGCCGGAGCGGCGGTCAGGGTGAAGTCGTTGGCCGGCACGGTGGAGTTGACGTGGAGCAGTCGGTTCGGTGAGCCGATGCCCGCGTCGGTCACTACCCCGGGGGTGGCGTTGTCCAGGAGTGCCTGGGTCACCTGCGCCGGGGTGTAGGTGGGGTTGTTGGCGAGGATGAGCGCGGCGGCCCCGGCGACGTGCGGGGCGGCCATCGAGGTTCCGGAGGCGGTCCGGGTAGAGGTGTTGCCGTCGATGAAGGCCGAGGTGATGTCGACGCCCGGCGCGAACAGGTCCACACACGGACCGATGTTGGAGAAGGGTGCGCGGGCGTCGTCGGGACCGGTGGCCGCCACGGTGATCGCCTCGGGGACGGAGGCCGGGGTGGTCGTGCACGCGTCGGCGCCGTTCTCGTTGCCCGCCGACACCACATAGGTGACGCCGTCGGCGATCGACCGTTGCACGGCGTCGACCATGGGCTGGTACGCCGGGCCGCCGAGGCTCATGTTCGCCACCGCCAGCTCTCCCGGGTCGTGGTCGCCGGTCACCCAGTCGACCCCGGCGAGCACCTGCGCGGTGGTGCCCCGGCCGTTGCAGTTGAACACCCGTACGCCCACCAGTTGCACAGCCTTGGCCACCCCGTAGGTGGAGCCGCCGAGCGTACCGGCGACATGGGTGCCGTGGCCGTGGCAGTCGTTGGCGTCGGCGTCCCCCTCCATGAAGTCCCAGCCGGACACGGCCCGCCCGCCGAAATCGGCGTGCGCCACGTTGATGCCGGAGTCGATGACGTACGCCCGCACGGCCGGGGTGACCCGGGGGTAGGTGTACGAGTTGTCCAGCGGCAACGCACGCTGGTCGATCCGGTCCAGACCCCAGGACGGGGTGGGGCTCTGCACGTCCGACACGGACACGGTGTGGTTCTGCGTCACCGAGGCCACCGCCGGGTTGGCGGCGAGCCGACGGGCACTCCGTTCGGAGAGTCGGGCCTCGAAGCCGCGCAGGGCGTGCCGGTAGATCCGGTTGACGTCGCCGCCCTGCCGTGCCGCGAGGGTGCGGGCGGTGGTGTCCACTGCGGAGGCCCCTACGGCGGAGTCTCGCAACACGACGAGGTAGGAGCCGGCCACGGCGGTCGGGCCGCCGGCGGCGAGGATGTCACCCTCGGCCGGGGCGGCGCTGGCGGGCAGGGTGGTCGCGGTGAAGGTCAGTACGGTCGCCGCGGCGATGGCGGAGCGGAGCAGGGAGCGCCTGCGTGGTCCTGCCGGTGTCATGTGTACCTCCCCTGACGAAGGCCACGCGCCCAGAACCGGCCGCGTGGGATCGCCCGGTGCTCGTCCGCGAACGACCACCGGAGACGTCGGTCGGCTGGCCCGGTGTGAGAGGTGGTGACCCTGGGGCCGACGGTGGCTCAGCCCGAAGCTGAGTGACCTAAGTCGATATCACAATCCTTCATGATTATTTTGTTGTCAACAAAAGTTTCACTGGGTGGGGCAGCGGAGGCAGGAGGGTCGGCCGGGCGTGCCGGAGTTCCCGTCCACAGTGTCAGCACGTACGGTGGCGGGACGAGCCTCGCAACGGCGTGCAGGAGGATGCTCGGCGATGACCCCGACGGTGGACTTCTGGTTCGACCCAAGCTGCCCGTACACCTGGATCACGTCACGATGGATCATCGAGGCGGCGACGGTACGGCCACTCGACATCCGCTGGCGGGTCATGAGCCTCTCGGTTCTCAACGAGCACCGGGAGGTCGATCCCGAGGGTGACACCGAGGGATACCTGTGGGGTCCGGTGCGCGTCTGCGCGGCCGTGGAACAGCGGTACGGTCAGGACGGGCTGGCCCGCTTCTACACCGCTTACGGGACCCGGGTGCACGGGGGAGGGGAGTGGGTCGAGTTCGGCGAGGTCCTGTCCGATGCGGGGTTCGCCGAGGACCTGGCCGAGGTCGCCGGGACGCACGAGTTCGACGAGGTGGTCCGGGCCTCGCACGCCGAGGGCATCGCCCTGGTCGGCGACCATGTCGGCACCCCGGTGGTCGCCGTCGAGGATGCGACCGGAAGCCGTGTCGCCTTCTTCGGCCCGGTGATCTCCAGGATCCCCCGTGGGGAGGAGGCGGGCCGCCTCTTCGACGGCGCCGTCCTGGTCGCCGGGGTGTCCGGTTTCCACGAGCTGAAGGGCCGGCCACACGCGGAGCCGCAGTTCGGCGGGTAACGCTCCAGCGCTCCGCCACCCGAGCCGGTCAGCGGGTGGCGCCCGGGAGGCCGGCACGATCAGGCCGGGCGTTCGGACCGCTCCGCAGACCCGATCCAGGGAAATGGCTCGATGGCGAAGACGACCTCGACCGGCACCTGGAAGTACGCCGCGATGCGCAACGCAAGGTAGAGGCTCGGGGCGTACTCGCCACGTTCCAGGTACCCGATCGTCTGGTAGTGCACCTGCAGCGCCTCCGCGAGCTGCCGCCGTGAGATCGCGCGTTCGGCGCGCAGCATGGCGATCCGGTTGTACACCGGACCGCCTGCGCCGGCGCCGCCCGCGCGGTGCAACGTCGACTTGTCAGCCAATGCGTTTCATGGCTTCCTGCTGGCGGTCCTGCACCTTGGAACCGGACTCGCGACGTGCCGAGCGGCGCAGCACGATCGGCGCCAGCAGCAGGCCCACGATCGCCCAGGCGGTCAGCACCCCGGCGGTCTCCAGGTGCCGCCAACTGCCGGTAATCTCCACGGCCGCCGCCGCGTCGGGCAGAAAGACGGACCGGGTGCCGAGTCCCAGCCAGTAGACGGGGAACACCTGGGCGATGTTCTGCACCCAGACCGGCAGGCTCTGGATCGGATAGAGAATCCCGGAGATGCCGACCAAGGCCATCGTGGGGAAGATCCCCCACGTGTTCGCCGCCCTCGGACCCTTGACCAGCGATCCGACGATCATGCCCAGGGGCAGGGTTGCCAGCAGCCCGAGCACGAACACCCAGACCAGGGTGAGCCACCGGCTGGCGTCCAGCGACGCCAGGCCGTCCACCAGCAGGAGGCTGGGTATCAGGATGAGAATCAGCAACGGCAGCGTACCCATGGACAGTCCCAGCACCCGGCCGCTCAGATAGCCGATGATGCCCTGCGGAATGGTCTTGGCCCGCAAGAGGGTGCCGTCCTCCCGCTCGGCTGCCAGCGAGTAGGCCGCACCGCCCATCGCCTGGAAGGCCAGCAGGCCGCCGAGCAGGCTCGGCATGACGACGGTGGCCAGGGACAGGTCGGTGCCCTCGACCGTCGAGTTGCGCTGGAAGAACAGCACTGCCAGGAAGACGGCCGCGAGCAGCACGTAGTAGACGACGTCACCCACGTTCGTCAGGCTCTGCCGGAACTCGATCCATCCCCGAAGCAGCCCGAGGCGGACGGCATGCGTCGTCGGGTTCATGCCCGTGCCTCCTTGAACGACTCGGCCGCCTCCGTGACCCGGCCGGCTTCGTGCTGGCGAACCATGGCCATGTAGGTGTCCTCCAGGCTAGCCCGGCGTACCTCCAGGTCCTCGACCCGGTCACCGTATTGGCGGAACAGGTCCTGCACGAAGCGCGTCACGGCGGTGGCGGAGTGCACGAAGTGCTCGCCGTCGACACTCCAACGCACCTCGGCGCGATTGGACACCTGCCGTGCGAGCTGATCCGCGCTGCCGTCGGCCACGATCTTGCCACCGGCGAGGATGAGGATCCGGTCGCTGAGCTTCTCCGCCTCGTCCAGATCGTGGGTGGTGAGCAGCACGGTGGTGTCCTCCAGGTCGACCAGCCGGTGCACCACGTCATGGAAGTCGCGCCGTGCCTCCGGGTCGAACCCGACGGTGGGCTCGTCGAGGAACAGCACCTCCGGTCGCCCGACAATGCCGATCGCCACGTCCAGCCGGCGGCGCTGGCCGCCGGAGAGCGCGGTGACCTTCTGTCGCGCGTGTGCCCGGAGACCGACGGTCTCGAGCAGCTCATCGACGTCGCGCGGTCGTCGGCGGCCGGGCACCGAGTACGGTCGGTAGTACTCCCCGAGATGGGTGAGCAGTTCGTGTACCCGCCACCGACCGTGGTCGCGCCACGACTGCAGCACGATGCCGAGTCGGGCTCGCCAGTGTTCACCGCCCTTCGCCGGATCCTCGCCGAGGACGCGGACCTCACCCGCCGACCGCATCCGGAAGCCTTCGAGAATCTCGATCGTGCTGGTCTTGCCGGCTCCGTTCGGTCCGAGCAGAGCGACCACCTCGCCCCGTCGGGCGTGGAAGTTCACCCCGGTGAGCACGTCCTTGTGTCCGTACCGCATACGTAAGTCGCGGACGTCGATCGTGATCGCCTCGTCGGGTGGATCGACGGTCGGCGCTGCCCTTTCCAGATTCTGCGCGCTTGCCATCGGCTGCGCCCTTCCCGGTAGGGTTCTAGTACGAAAGATAGTACACCTACTACATATCTACGTTGTCCTGGTGCCTCGCGGTGCACGGAAGGTAACCGGGCGAGCACAGGGAAGCGCGGGCGGGTGCGGGTCAGACACCCCAGGAGCTGAGGTGTCAAGCTGCGGCGGTTAGCTCACGGTGTGACCAGGCAGTGTTCTTGTCGTAGACGGTGGTGGTTTTGAGGCAGCCGTGGAGGATTCCGACGAGGCGGTTGCCGACCTGGCGTAGGGCGGCGTTGTGGCCGATGTCGCGGGCGCGGAGTTCGTCGTAGTAGGCGCGGCTGCCGGGGTCGTGCAGGACCGCGGCGCTGGCCTGCATGTGTAAGGCGTCGACGAGGCGATCGTTGTGGATGAACCGGGCGTGGACGGTCTTGGATTTGCCGGACTGGCGGGTGATCGGTGCGGTGCCGGCGTAGTTCTTGCGGGACTTGGCGCTGGCGTAGCGGCCTGCCGCGTCGCCGAACTCTGCGAGCACCCGGGCGCCGAGGATGACGCCGATGCCGGGCTGGCTGAGGTAGACCTCAGCGTCCGGGTGCTGGCCAAAATGGGCCTCGACCTGCCCTTCGAGGGTGCGGATCTCGGTGTTGAGGGTTTGCAGGACTGCGACGGTGGCGCGGACGGTGGCCGCGTAGGCGCCGGCGACGATGTCGGCCTGGCCCAGGTGTTCGGTGCGCAGGGCCCGCTGTATCGCGGCGGCCTTGGCCGGAATGTCCCGGCGGCGGGCCTTGTTCAACACGGCGCTGATCTGCCCGATGGTCAGCTTCGCCGCCGCGGCGGGCGTGGGCGCCTTGGCCAGCAGTTCGAGAGCGTCGGCGCCCGTGAGCGTCAACACCTGGTAGGCGGCCAGCGCGGCCGGGAAGTAGTCACGCAGTGCCGCCCGTAGCCGCAGCATGTGCCGGGTGCGTTCCCAGATCAGCGTCTGGTGGGCCCGGGCCACGACCTTGACTGCCTCGGCGATGTCGGAGTCCGCAGCGACCTGGCGCAGCTGGTGGCGACGGGTCCGGACCATGTCGGCCAGGGTGTGCGCGTCGGCCTTGTCGCTCTTGGCTCCGGACAATGACAGCAGCTCACGGTGCCGGGCTGCCTGTTTCGGGTTCACCCCGTAGACCTGGTAGCCAGCCGCGATCAGGGCCCGTACCCACGGGCCGCGGTCGGTCTCGATGCAGACGAGGACATCCGACGGTTTCGCGTCCTCAGGCAGGAACCGGGCGACGAGCTCATGGAACCGGGCCATCCCGTCCACGCCCTCAGACAGCCGGGCGGTGCGCATCGCCCGGCCATGTTCGTCCTGTACCTCCACATCGTGGTGGTCTTCGGCCCAATCGTCACCCACGAACAGCACTACATGCCTCCGCTGCGTCACGGCTCCCATGTCAGCAGCCCGCGGAAGACCTCAGCGCCCTAATGGACCAGTGCTCACGCCAACGTTCTCGGCAGGCACGACACCCCATCAGCCATCCGTCTCCCGACCACGAGCGGGGGCACGGTCTGACCCTAGGACTCGACATCGGTCCAGGGGATGAAAGTGCTCACCCGCCCGCGGCTACCAGGCACCGAGTCTGCCAACAGCTGACCCGGTAGCTCCCATTAGGGGAGAGCGCAGGCGAGTCGGCGGGGCCCCACATCGGTGACCGCAGCGTCTCGGACGACTACCTACGGCGTTTGTGTGGGCCCGGTCGGTCCACTGCTGGCGTCGTACGATTTCTTGGCGGCGATCACGGCGGCCTGGAGGTGCTCGGGGGCGACCCCGTGGACGTTGAGCGGCGGGTGCAGGCGCCGGACCAGTTCGGCCTCGATGGCCGCCGGCTCCGCATCCTGCGCCCAGGTCAAGCGCAGATGCTCGTACATCCACGCGGTCAGCCGCGCCTCATCCTCAGGGACCAGGACGACGCGATCGGTCCAGGTCGTCCGGTATCCCTCGGACACGAGAAGCCCGGCCAGGGTACGGCGCAGAGTCGAACTGCCCGAACGCCTCAGATGGTTGCGCAGGACACGGCCCCGCAGGCTGGTCGCTCGTCCGAGATACAGCAGTCGTAGCGACGGGTCGCTGTCGTTCGGCGGCCCGGGAAGGTCGGGAAGGACCGAGGGAGCAGCCCACCAGGCGTAGACACCGCTGCCACGGCTGAGTCGCTTGACGGCGACATCGAGACCGACCGGCGAACCGCAGAGCAGCCGCAGGGCCTCTTCGAGTCGGGCTGCGTAGGTCGGGGCGTCCTCGGGTGGCTTTCCGGGAATGGTCATCGAGACCATCCTAAGGACGTCTCGTACGTGCAGTACCGGGGCGTTACTTAGTCACGGCCTGAGCGACCCGAACCTGAGCCTGCTCTCGGTACGCGCCGCGCTGATCGTCAACACCCTGCTGGATCGGCAGGTGTACACCATCAGAGAGGAGCAGAGCTTCGTGCACTGGCCAGATCCACATACCCCGCAGGCGCCTCAGACTCCGGCGTCGATAGGGAACATGCCGTGAACTACGACGGGCGTAGTTTTCATCCTCGGCGCCGGAGACGGCGGATGCCGCCGGTGGCGGACTACCACCAACACGGTGACGTGGTGTGGGCGGAGTTCGCTGGCGGGGCTGTCGTGGCCGGACGGATGGTCGGTAGTGGTGCCGACGATGGGACGCTCACCGGTTGACCGACCGTGGACCGGCCGCCGGTGGCCCCGCCCGCCGGTCAGGTCGGGCGCGGCAGACCTGCACCGGGCTGCACCAACCCGCTCTCGTACGCCATGGCCACCAGTTGCGCCCGGTCGCGTACGCCGAGCTTGGTGATGATTCGGCTGACATGGGTCTTCGCGGTCAGCGGACTCATTCGCAGGGCCCGGCCGATCTCGACGTTGCTCAGGCCGGCCGCGATCATCAACATCACCTCGCGTTCCCGGGCGGTGAGGGCGGCGAGTTGCTCGGGGGCCGCCTTAACCGGTTCCGGACGGCGGCTGAATTCGGCGATGACCCTTTGGGTGACGCTGGGGCTGAGCAGCGCCTCACCGGCGGCCACCACCTTCACGGCCCGGCACAGTTCCTCGCCGCTGACGGTCTTGGTGAGGAACCCGTTGGCGCCGGCCTTGAGCGCTTCGAAAATGTACGAATCCTGCTCGAAGGTGGTCAGCACGATGATCCGAATGCTGGTGGTCGCCGGGTCGGTGGTGAGTTGCTGAGCCACCGCCAAGCCGTCCAGGTGGGGCATCCGGATATCCAGCAGTGCCACGTCCGGGCTGACCTGTCGCGCCAGCCGGATGGCCTCGGGGCCATCCGCCGCCTCGGCCACCACCGTGATGTCCTGATCGCGTTCGAGCAGGCCACGCAGGCCGGTCCGGACGAGCTGCTGGTCGTCGGCGAGAAGTACCCTGATGGTCATCCTGCTAGCCTCCCTGGTCGTTCAGTGCCGCACGGACGGGTCCGTCCGCATCGACGGGGTCTCCGGCGCTGCGGAGGTTCCGGCTTTCGACAGCGGCAGCCAGGCCCGTACCGCGAAGCCCCTCTCGGGGGCCGGGCCCACGGTCAGTCTGCCGCCCAGGCTGCTGACCCGTTCCTGCATGCCGGCAAGCCCGTACCCCGCCCCGCCGGGGCGGTCCGAATCCGACCCGTCTGCGGGATGGCTGCCTCTTCCGTCGTCGATCACGTCGAGGCCGACACCGTCCGCCTCGTAGCGCAGGCTCACCTGGAGGGTGTCGGCGTCTGCGTGTCGCAGTGCGTTGGTCACCGACTCCTGGGTGATCCGGTAGAGGGTCAAACCGACCGCTGGTGGCACTGGCCGCGGTTCGCCCTGCCGGTCGAACTCGACGGTCAGGCCACTTTCCGCCGCGCGGTCGAGCAGGTCTGGAATTTGCGATTCGTCAGGCATCGGGCGGCGATCCGGCTCCGGCTGGGTGCCGTCGGCGCGCAGTAGTCGGACCGCGGCCTGGAGTTCGCCGACCGCGTCGAGGTTGAGCTGGCGGGCGTTGTCGAGCAGTTCCCGGGCCGTGTCCGGATCATCGGTGACCAGTTCGCGGGCCAGGTTGACCTGGATCCCGACGACGGCCACGGTGTGCGCGGTGACGTCGTGCAACTCACGAGCGATACGTAGCCGCTCCTCCAGGATTCGGCGAGCCGCCTCGCGTTGCTGCTGCTCGCGCTCTGCGGCAAGCCGGGCGGTGAACTCCTGAGCGAAGCGTTCCTTGTTCCGCAGTGCCGCCCCTGCGACGAGGACGACGCCGAGAACGGCCGTCTCCTGGATCGCTCCGTCGAGAATTTCGAGCGGCGGGACGTCGGAGTTGAGTACCCAACCGGTTGAAATGATCTCCAGAGAGGTGCCCACGGCGGCGCCGAGCAGTAGTTGGCCGTGTCGGGCGACGGTGTAGAGCGGCACGAGCAGCGACCAGATCGGCGAGATCCCGGGGAGGCCGGTCAGGTTGTAGCCCATGACGACGATCATCGACAGCACCAGGACCCGCACGGGCTGCCGGCGACGGAAGAACAACAGGCCGCCCAGGATGATGCCGAGGAGATAGGCGGCAAGGGCGGAGGACTCGTTTCGCTCGGCCGCCACCGACGTGAAAACGGTGATCGCGGTTGCGCTTCCCCCGGCGACCAGCACGTCCACGATGCTGTCGATGCGACGTCTGGTCGCCGGGACGAGAGCCGGGTCGTGCACTGGATCGACTTCCATGATGGGGCATAACCTTCGAGGCCGAATCTTCTCCGCCTGCATCACCCTACCGTGAACCTTCGCCGGTAAGCCCTCACAAGGATCTTCAGCCACCGCCATGTGTGGCGTGGTTCTCCACGGTCAGCTCCTGCGGCACCCGTGGTTCGTCCTGCTTCGACACCGTCAGGAACTGACCCATCATTCCGGCGTCCTCGTGGGCAAGAATGTGACAGTGATACATGTACGGCGCCGTGACGTCGGAGTGTGTCAGGAACCGTACCGCGAGGCGGACGATCGTATTCGGCGCGACGTAGACCGTGTCCTTTTCGCCTTGGAGATAGTCCGCCGGTGGGCGGCCATCGATGTCAATGACGTGGAATGCCGCGCCATGGACATGGAAGTTGTGTGGGATTGACTGACCATTCTTGATCTCCCACAGCTCGACCGATTCCGCTCGAACGACGCGGTCGACTCGGCCCATTTCCATGGTCCTGTCGTTGAGCAGAAAATCGCCCATCGTGATCTGGAACGGATCGGGACGGGTTACGTTCGGCGTCGGCCGGGTCGGGCTCAGGGTGTCCGGTATCTCGGCTGCGGGCTGCAGTGTGCCCGCCGCGACAATCTTGAGCAGATCCATGGTGTCGCTGCCGCCCGCCAATCGCTCGTAGGCAAAGTTCGCGCCGAGCGGAGGATCGAAGCTGCGCAGGATCACCTCTTCGCCGGGCTGGAACGTCACCACGATCTCGGCCCGCTCGCCGGGGGAGAGCAGGAGTCGGTTCAGCGACAGCGGCCTGTCTCGTAGCCCCATTTCGGTGGCGACCAGTTGAAAAT
Organism: Micromonospora sp. NBC_01739; assembly: GCF_035920385.1. Lineage (GTDB taxonomy): Bacteria > Actinomycetota > Actinomycetes > Mycobacteriales > Micromonosporaceae > Micromonospora. The sequence goes on from NZ_CP109151.1 coordinate 1,512,676, forward strand.
CCCGGTTGTCGGTGAATCCGATGTGGTAGATCCGGGCGTTTGAGCCGTTCAGCAGCCGAAAGCGGACGCGCGTGGTGGTCGCTTCGAAGAACGGGTCGTAGGTGCCGTTGACGAGAATTTTGTCGCCGAGCAGACCGGTGATGGTGAGACCGCTGAAATTCATGTCCGACGTGTCGAGCGTCCCGTCGTCGGCGATCTTGCGGTCCTGGATGACAAGGGGGATGTCGTCGACGCCGTAGCGCTTCGGCAACGGCAGCGCGTCGGTCTCGTCGTCGTCGATCAGGAAGAATCCTGCGATGCCTCGGTAGACGTGTGCCGCCGTGGCCTCGTGCAGGTGCGGGTGATACCAGAGGGTGCTGGCCCGCTGCTCAATAGTCCAGTATGGCTGCCAGGTCTGCCCCGGCCTGATCAGTTGGTGCGGACCGCCGTCCATTCTGGCGGGCAGGTGCATTCCGTGCCAATGAATCGTCGTCGTCTCATCGAGAGTGTTTGTTACATCGACCGCCACCTGCTCGCCCCAGCGGGCCCGCAGGGTGGGACCGAGTAGTGGTCCATTGGCGCCCCAGGTGACAGCGCTCGTGCCCGGCAGCAACTCGGAGCGTCCCTCGCTCAATGTGAGCTTGAAACGCTTGCGCCCGTCACTGTCCGAGGACGGTTCCAACAGCGGCGGTACCTTCAGCCGGTTACGGAACGACAGCGTACCCGTGTTGCTGCGTCCGGAATCGACGTAGAGGTAGCCGGCAAAGCCGGCAGCCGGGGCAACGAGGAGAGCCCCTGAGGCGGCAAACCATCTCAGCGCGGTACGACGATTTACCCTTTCCAAGGTCGTTTCTCCTGGTCGGTATTCGTGCCCCTACCCGCCCGACCCCTCGGATCATCGAGGCTCAGCACCGTGTGGAAGTGGTCGTGGACTTAGCGAGACAGCCTGCGACGCAGGCTCCAGATCATCATCACGACACCGATGGCGATTACCCACCAGCCCAGTAGCACTTCGGGCATCGGTACGAAACCGGGATCATCGAGCCAGACGCTCAACGGAACGAAGAACCAGCCGAGGTTGAAAACCAGGCCCACCAGTGCCACAACGATGCCCGCCCAGAACAGCCGGTTCGACAGGAGCGACTTGGACGCACTCTTCTCGGTCATCTCAAGCTCCGATTACAGATGGATGCGACACTTCACGCTACAAAGCGCAGCCTGCACCTGCGTCCGCTGGTGGGAGTTGATTTCCGTACTCCCCAGGGTGTACATCCCTGATACCGCTCTGGGTTGAGACGTGAGGTAAACGCAAACGCGTTCTCGCGGTGCGGGGTGGACTACCGCTGCCCGGATCCCGACCGGTGGTGCATTGACCAGCCGCGCTTTCAGGCGTACCCGGCGCACGAGACGATGCCTCCCACCATGCCGACGCCGGCTGCGGTCCGGGTCGAGACAACCGTCTGGGCGGGCTGCAGGCCGGTGAACGGGAAGATCCACTCGGGCCGGGCTACATCTCATCGACAGTCACCTGTCGGTCAGCGGTCCGGCGGAGGGCGCGTTCGTGGCGGTCGACCGCTCGGGCGTACGCGATCACGAGCAGCCGGTCGATCTCGGGCAGCAGTTGCGGGCCGGGCATGACGATGCTGGCGAAGCCATACAGGGCGTAGCCGGGGTGGGGTAGGACGGTGTCCAGCCGGGCGAAGTCGAAGGTGTGCCGGTGGGTCTCGAAGTCCTTGGGTGGGAAGCCGAACAGGCGCTCGAACTCGGCCCGGCCCAGGTCCAGGTTGAGCCGGAAGACGCCGGGACGATCCAGCTGGGATGCCTCGTCGAAGCCGGGCACGTCGTGTTCGACGATGGTGGCGAAGGGTTGGCGGCGGTCCGGGCCGACATAAAAGAACCGGTCCCCCCAGGCACCCTCGGGTGACCTGTTCTCCCGGCTTGCCACGACCTGCTCCACCCCGGGCAGGGCGAGGATCCGATCGGCCAGTACGGCCGCGTCGAGACCGGCGGGGATGTGCAGCACCGCGTCGGCGTGGTCGATGGTGGCCTGATCCAGGGGGAAGTAGCGGTAGTCATGGGTTCTCCGCTCGGCCGCTGCTATCTCGGATGCCCGAACGAAGCGGGGAAGAGTGCCCTCCTGCTGGAGTCTGCCCTCGTAGGTCGAGGGGTCGGGGGCCTCGATGCCGAGGGCGGGGCTGGCGCCGAGGCTTCCGACGACCACCGCGTACCGGTCGCCCAGCAGGGTGGCGACGATCGCGCCGGCACCGGCCCACGACAGGTCCGTTCCGGCCATCGTCATCGCGCTGGTGTGGCGCTGGAGGTGGGTGTTGTGCGCGAAGACCAGGGTGGGTCCCCGGTGCGCCTCGACCGACCGGATGGCCAGCAGGTTCTCGGCCATCAGCGCGTCCCGGACCCCGGCCAGGCGGGCGAAGCGTTCCTCCCGTGGCAGCGGGGCGGCGGCTGCGGCGTGGTAGCGCAGCACCGCGACGGCGGACATGGCGTGGACGAACGCCGCCGGCCAGCCCTCGGCCCGATGGGGAGCCTGTAGGTACAGCTCGGTCAGCAGGTCGTCGGCGATCACCCGTAGCCGCTGGGTGTCGGCCGAACCCCCGATCGACCTGCCGGGCTCCCAGATCGCGGCCGGGTCGCTCCACCGCGACTCCTCCCCGACCAGGTCGTCGATCTCCGCCGCCCGGTCCAGGTCGAGGAAGTCGCAGACCCGCATGAGGTGGCGGCGTGGGCTCGGGGCATCCTCAATCTCCAGGGGGGCGTCGAAGCCGTGGAAGGTCAGGCGTTCGGCGGCCGGCCGGCCGGCGTTGTACTCGCGCATCCGCAGCAGCAGGTCCCGGTTGGCCGGGGCGGCACCGAACCCGTGGCTGAACCCCTCGGCGAGCGCCCGGTCCAGGGTGACGGCCGCAGACCCCTGGACGAACTCGTCGGCGATCAGCCCCGCCGCCCGGTCACTCTCCACCGCGATCGACCGGTAGCCCCGTTCGACCAGGGCCAGGAAGGTGTCGTTGCGGATCTGGAGGAAGGCGGATTCCCCGTGCGTCGGCTCACCGAGCGCGAGCAGGGACGGCGGTACGGCGAACAGGTCCAGAAGGGAGGTCATTGCATCGACCGTATCGTTGAACCACGGGTTGAGACTTCTTGAGCAACGGAGCACGGTGACACCCACAAAACCCTCCACCCCAGGGGTACGCCGACCGATCGACCTGGCGCGTCGCCACGGCCTCTCCGCCCAAGCCGTACGCAACTACGAACGCGACGGGGTCCTGCCACCGGCCGTGCGCAGCCCGACCGGCTACCGCCAGTTCACCGAGGTGCACGCCACCGCGCTGAGCGCCTACCTGGCGTTGATCGTGGGCCACGGCTACGCGGCCGGCGGCGACATCATGCGGGCGGTCATCCGTGGCGACATCGACGGGGCGATGCGCACGATCGACCACAGCCATGCGCTGCTACAACGCGACCGGGAGACCCTGGACGCGGTCGAGGCGGCCGTCGCCACCCTCACCGGGGCGCAGCCGCAGCCGCCGCGCCGCACCGCCGTACCGATCAGCGTGCTGGCCCACCGACTCGGGGTGCGCCCGGCTACCCTGCGTAAATGGGAACGGGCGGGGATTCTGCGGCCGGCACGGGACCCGGCTACCGGTTACCGCACCTACTCGCCGCACGATGTCCGCGACGCCGAACTCGCGCACCTGCTGCGCCGGGGTGGGTACCGGCTGGACCACATCGCCGAGGTGCTGCGTCGGGTACGCGAGGCCGGTGGGGCCGAACCACTGGCCGCGTCGCTGCGTCAGTGGCGGGACCAGCTCACCGCGCGCGGCCGTGCCCTGCTCACCGGAGCCGCCCGGCTCGCCGAGTACCTCGACGCCAGAGGGTCATCAGTGCGGCCCGGTGGCGCGGGGGAGACCGTCGAGGCCTCGACCGGGAATGTCGACCCTCTCCCCAGGGGAGGCACGAGGATGACACCGTGACGTTGCGCAGGGGTTTGACCATCGGCGAGTTCGCCACCGTGACGCACCTCAGCGTACGGACCCTGCGGCGCTATCACGAGTCCGGGCTGCTGGTGCCGGCGACGGTGGATCCGCACACGAACTATCGGTACTACCTGCCCGACCAGATCGCGACCGCGCAGGTCATCCATCGGCTCCGAGAGCTCGACGTGCCGCTGGTCGAAGTCAGGTCGATCATCACGACCGGCGATCCGCAGCAGCGCGCCGAACTCATCGCGGGTCACCTGCGCCGGCTGGAGGCCGCACTCGACCGCACGCGGGCGGCCGTGGTGTCCCTGCGCCAGCTGCTGCGACCGGACGCCGCGACACTGGAGGTCGAGCTGCGTTCCGTGCCTGCGCGGACCGTGGTCGCCATCAGCGCGACGGTCCGGATCGAAAATTCACTCGCCTGGTTCGACACGGCCATGGACGAGCTGGATGCCGCCTTCCCGCAGGCCGAACGCGCCGGGCCGCCCGGTGGCCGGTACGCCAACGAGCTTTTCACCGACGGCGTCGGCGTCATGACCGTCTTCCGGCCGGTCCGCAGCCCGCGCGGCGGCGGCCGGCTGGAGGTTGTCGAATTGCCGGCGGCCGACCTGGCCGTGACCGTCCATGCGGGCCCGCACGACGACATCGATGTCACCTACGGCCGGCTGGGGGACTGGGTCGTCTCACACGCCCTGGGCATCGACGGACCCGTCCACGAGACATACCCGGCGGGTCCCCGCGACACCGGGGACCCCCGGCGGTGGCGTACCGAGATCGGTTGGCCGGTCTTCCGACTCACTCCCGGCTGACGCCAGCCGAGGCGCCGGAGCGGCGCACTTGACCTTCTCGTCGGGGGAGACCCGACCGTGGGGGTATGCACAAAACATCAGACCGCGAAGCTGCCCTCACCTGGGCCGAGTTGCCGGCCGTGATCACGGCGTACCTTTCCGCGCACGAAGCCCGGGACACCGCGACCGCGGTGCGCGCGTTCGCCGTAGACGCCGTGGTGACGGACGAGGGCCACACCTACCGGGGGCGGGAAGAAATCCGGGCCTGGCTGACCAACAGTGGCAGCCGGTACACGTACAGCACGGATTTCGTCGGCGCTCATCGGATCGGTGCAGCCCAGTTCGATGTGCTCCAGCATCTGGAGGGGAACTTCCCGGGCGGCTCGGCGGACCTGCACTACCGGTTCACCCTGGCCGGCACCTCGATCATCCGGCTAACGATCGAACCGTAGGCGATGCCGCCCTCCGCATCGATGCAAGTCGGTGGCTTGAGGCGTGCGGCCGACGGAGCGGGGGTGCACATCACGGTGAGTGGATTGATCCGAAACTCATGGCGACCGAGGGCTGGCGCATTGCTGTCCGTCGTTGGATGATGACCGCCGGCAACATCGTTGATCTCGGCGCCAGCGCCCAGACGGAGGGCTGTTCCGTGAAGCACGACCATTCGCCTGTCTTGCCAGGCCACGGCGCTACGGACTATGCACGCTACATGCGGATCGATGCGTTGCTCGATTTGCAACGATCGCCGGACGAGGTCATACATCGCGACGAACTGCTTTTCCAGGTGGTGCACCAGTCGACTGAGTTGTGGCTCAAACTGGCGGCAGCGGAGTTGGCGGAGGCGACCGCACAGGTCGCTGCGGGGCAGTTGGCGGCGGCGGAGGCGCTGCTGGTCCGGGCGACGCTCGCGGTCCGATTGATCACCGACCAGTTGGAGATGTTGCGATATCTCTCACCAGTGGATTTCCAGGCGATGCAGCCTGCTCTGGGCAACGGTTCCGGTGCAGAATCGCCTGGGTGGCGAGAGGTCCAGTCAGCCAGCCGAAAGCTCGGCCGTGCCTTCGACGAGCAGCTCGCCACGCACGGCGTCGCCGCGACGGAGATGTGCCCGACCGACCCGTCAGAACCGCTGCACCGGCTCGCCGAGGCGATGGTGGAGTGGGACGAACGGGTGTCGGTGTGGCGGGTCCGCCATTACCAGGTGGCACTGCGAATCGGCGGGCATCGGCCGGCCGGCAGCCCCGGTAGCGCGGCGAACATGCTGGCAAAGCTCGCCGGACACCGATTCTTTCCCGCACTGTGGCAGGCGCGGATGAGCCTCACCACCAACGGATAGCCCTGCTCAACCCCGGGCTCTGTGGTCGACGGCATATCCCTCGACCGTCAGCGTGGTTCGGTCTCGTCAAGTTCGAGGGGTGGCATGTGCGTGCGTTGACTTCCTGGTTGTCCGGCCCGAGTGAACCGCACAGCTTTCCCTACTCGCCGGTGCTGGCCGAATTTCACCGGCTCGGCAAACACTTTGTCGAAAAGGATTTTCTCGCCCTGCTCGACAGCGCTCGGCAGGTGGTGGCCCGCCGGGCCACCGCCGGCGGCGACGCCGCGACCCGGCAGCTGACCGACTTCCTGGACGTCGCACTCGACAAGTGGGACGGCCGTTACGACTATCGCAGTTACCTTGCCCTGCGGTTGCTCCGACTGCCGGATTCCACCGACGATCCGCCCACAGTGGAGGCCGCTGACGAGCGGCGGGTCCGGGACCGGCTCCTCGTCAGCCTGGTCGCCGACACGCTGGCGTTCGAGTTGGCCGCCGCCGCGCACACCACCGGGCTACTTCCACAGGAGCGGCCCGGACCGGTGCTGGTGACCAAACGGTGCCGGCTGGGTGTGCGAGCCGTCGCTCCTGCGCTGGCTCGTCTCGGTGTGGCCGAGGCGGTCGGAGTGGCCCCCCCGGCCACTGCCGCGACCGGCCTGCTCGCCGTCGCCCGTGCGCTGCTCTCCCCGGGGGACCCGTCGCTGCGGCTGAGCATGCTGCCGGTCCACGTGACGCACGACGAGTACCTGTTCATCCGGGTGCTCCAGGCCTACGAGTGCATCTTCGCCGGGGTCGCCGAGGAACTTCGGGCGGCAGTGACCGCCCTGGCGGGGGACACGCCGGCCGCCGCCGCCGAACGACTCGGCTACGCGGGTGACCTGCTGTGCACCGCAGCTCCCCTCTTCTCCCTGCTGGCCACCATGCAGCCGGAGTCGTTCCGCACCTTCCGGCAGTACACCGAGGGGGCCAGCGCGATCCAGTCCCGCTCCTACAAGCTGGTCGAGTCGCTGTGCCGTACCCCGGAGGTGGGCCGACTGGACTCGGTCGCCTACCAGTCGGTGCCGGAGGTGCAGGCCCGGGTACGCGACGGCCAGCCGACAGTGGACCAGACGTACCGGCGGGCGGTTGCCGACGGCCGGCTCACCGGAGCGGACGCCGTCCTGGTGGCACGGCGGATGGCCGCGTTCGCCGGTGCCCTGACGCAGTGGCGTCGTACCCATCTGCGGGTCGCGGTGCGGATGCTCGGTGCGCGGTCCGGCACGGGCTACACCGAGGGTACGCCCTACCTGGCAGCGGTCAGCACCGCCCCGGTCTTCGCCGCCGTGACCACCGACGTCGCCACACCCGACCAGGACGAAAGGCGTTGCGCGTGAACCGGCCCGAGCGGAATCCCCGGTGCCTCGACGCCGCCGCACACGCCGCCCTGCGCGCGGAGTTCCCCCTGCTGGAAAGCTGCGTCTACCTGAACAGCAACTCCACCGGTGCCGCGCCGAGGGGTGTCGAGCGGGTGCTGCACGACTACTGGCAGACGCTACGCACCTGGCGCGACGACATCTGGCAGGACTGGCACATCGGCCTCGACCGGTACGCCGACTCGGTGGCCGCCCTGCTGGGCGCGCCGCCGGGCAGTGTGCTCACCGACGCGAACCTGAGCACCTTCCTGGCCCGACTGGCCTCCTGTTTCGACTACCGCCCGCCCCGCAACCGGGTGGTCATCACGGATCTCGACTATCCGACGGTGCCGTTCATCTTCCGGGCGTACGCCCGATATGGCGCGCAGCTCGACGTGGTCGGCACCGGTGGCCCCCACCTCGACCAGGACGCGCTGGAAGCCCGGATCGACGAGCGGACGCTGCTGGTGTGCGTGCCGCACGCCAGCTTCACCTCCGGGGCCACCGTCGACCTGTCCCGGCTGGTGACCCGAGCCCACCAGGTCGGTGCGCTGGTGGTGGTGGACGCCTTCCAGACCGTCGGGGTGGTGCCGTTGGAGGTCACCGCACTCGGCGTCGACGTCGTCCTGGGCGGATCCCACAAGTGGCTCTGCGGCGCCGGCACCGCCTTCCTCTATGTCCGGCCGGACCTGGTGCCACTGCTGACTCCGGCAGCCACCGGGTGGCAGGCCGGCGACCGGGCACTGACCTTCCGACCGTCGCCCGGCTGGGCGCCCGGCATCCGTCGCTTCGCCGGCGGCACACCGTACCCGCTGACCTCCCTGATCTCCCAGGTCGGCCTGGACCTGCTGCTCGACGTCGGAGCCGACGCCATCCGGCGGCATTCGCTGGCGCTCACCCAACGGCTGCTGGATCGGGCCGAGGCCACCGGCATCACGGTGGTCAGCCCCACCGACAGCGCTGCCCGAGGCGGCGTGGTGTGCCTGGACATCCCCGACGGCGAGGCCGTCAAGCAGCGGCTGGCCGCTCGGGACGTGATCTGCAGTTGGCGCGGCTACCTGCGGGTCGGCCCGCATGTCTACAACACCCTCGACGAGATCGACCTGTTCATGGATGCGCTGGAAGAGGAGTTGCGCCGGTGACCGTCACCCTCTCGCCCCGGGCGTTGATGAGTCTGCTCGTCAACGGCCCCAAGGCCATGGACGTGCTGCACACGGCACTCGACCTGGGACTGCTCGACGCGCTGGAGGCCGGACCGGTCCGCCTCGACGCGTTGGCCACCCGGTTCGGGGTGCTTCCGCTGCGGCTGTACAAGTTTCTCGACTGCATCGAGAGCCTCGGGCTGCTGACCCGCGACGAGCCCGACGACGACATCGGCGCGACCAGCTACCACGCCGTGCCGGGGCTGCGGGACGCGGTCAACGCGGTGGTCGGTCCCGACGCCACCGAACGGGACAGAGATCGCTACCCGTGGCGGCAGTTGCACGGCCGGCTGGCCGAGAGCCTGCGTGGTGAGGTCAGCATCGACGACGGGTTCGCCTGGCCACCGAAGACGGCCGAGCAGACCGCCGAGTTCGAGCGCAGCATGGCCCTCGGGCTGGGACCGGCGATCGAGACGGTACGCCGGCACTCAGATCGGCTCTGGTCGGACCGGCATCGGCTGCTGGACGTCGGTGGCGGTGACGGAACCCTCGCCGCACACATCCTCGACACCGCGCCGGACCTGCGGGCCGACGTGTACAACCTGCCGGCGGTGGCACCACTGGTGGCCGCCACCCGGGACGCCCGTGGCCACGCGGATCGACTCGGTTTCGTCGGCGGCGACTTCTTCCTCGAACCCCTACCGGGCGGTTACGACGCGCTGTCCTTCGTCCGGGTCCTGCACGACTGGCCGAACGCGGTGGCCCGCGAACTGGTGCAGCAGGCGTACGCGGCGTTGGAGCCGGGTGGGCTGCTCCTGATCTGCGAGGAGTTCCGCACCCCGGACCGACTGGCCATGCAGTTCTTCTGGAGCTACTTCCTGATCGGCGTCGACAGCAGCGTCAGCCGGCTCCGCGAGGCGGACCACTACACCAAGCTGCTCACCGAGGTCGGCTTCCAGGAGGTGGCCGTGCTGCCGGGCACCTGGGAACTCGTCACCGCGTACAAGCCGTCCGGGCGAGAGTGATTCACGCAGACGACTAAACGCGAGCGGCACTCCGCACGACAGTGGGGTGTGATGATGACATTGCCCAAGCACGGAGCATGGGCGGCGTTGGCCGCCCTGACTGCGGGCGCCCTGCCCTGGCAGTCGACCACCCTGATGGCGGGCATGCTGGCCGTCTGCACCGCGATGAGCCTGCTAGCCGAGTGGCAGGCGCGAGGCAACCTGGTCACCCCGACCCGCGTCGCTCTCACGGTCCGGATCGTCTGCGGGAACGCGACGGGCGGGCAGACCCTGCGGCTGACCTGGACTGCCGAGGCAGATCGGCACCGACAGCAGCCAGGGACGTGATGTGGGGTCCGTCGAGTCCCGGCCGAAGCTCACCAGAACCCAGGTCGAGCAGATCGAGCAGGTCTACCTGCTCGAGGCCGAGGACCTGCACCGGTACGCCCACTCGCGTTCGTGGGTCCGGGCCTGCGATGCGCAGGATCTGGTGCAGATCACGTTCCACGAAGCCGTCCGCGCCTGGGAGAAGGTCGAGCCCCTCGGTTCCGACGAGCGCAGACGATGGCTGCGTCAAGTGCTCCGGAACAAGGCCGTCGACCTCTGGAGAAAGCAGAAGCGGGTCGATCTGGCCGTCGATGTCCCCGACCTGCCCCCGCCGTCCGACAACGAGACGGCCGAGCACGTGGAGCTGATGATCGCCCTGACCAGTTGCTGGAAGGCGATCGAACAGATGCCACCACGTCGGCGGATGATCGCGCTCCTGGTCTGGGGTGAGGCATGGGAGGTTAAACGCGCCGCCGACCACCTCGGGCTGGCGACGAGCACGGTTCGCGTCCATCTGCGAGAGGCACGTCTACAGCTGAGAGCCAGCGTCGGACACCTGGTGCCGTTCATCGAAGACGAGGAAGACTGGGAGCCCGCGTGATGACCGACAACGAGGAGCGGATGCCGCTCACCTTCGCCGAGGTCTACCGACGCGCCCGCGCCGCCGGGGGAGAGGCGTTCCCACCCTTTGACCTCAGACGTGGCCTGAACGACCTGAGGACCTGGATCGACCGGGAAGTCGACGTCGTGGAAGACCTTCCCTCTGCCGCGGTGCGACGCTCGCAGCCGGAACTGCGGGGGCGCCACGATCTGCTGGCAGAGTTGGTGACCCTGGCGCGCCGACCCGCAGAGGGCGGTCCCGCCGTGCTCGTCGGGGCGGGCGGTTCCGGAAAGTCCACGCTGGCTGCCGCCCTGACCCAGCGGGCGCGAAGCTGGGACCGCCAGGTGTGGTGGGTCTCCGCCGCCGATCCGGCGAACTTCTTCGAGGGTTTGACCACGGTGAT